>CALQZX010000006.1 GCA_943350175.1 Parcubacteria group bacterium
AGATCTAAAAGAAATAATGCCATATTTATCAACCACTTCATGATCAACTTCCTGAGACATAATCACGCCATCCACCTCTGGATTGGCTTCATAAGCATCGATCATTACTTTGGCATCACCAGGATTTCCAAAAACCACATCATCACTATAAATGACTAAGAAAGCTTTTTCTCCCTCGACGAAAGCCTTGGCAGAAGCGATTGGAGAACCATTGCCATATGGCAAACTTTGATCCTGAACAATCACCATAATCTTTGGATAATCTAAGACACGTTGGACTGGCTCGTAGCGATCTTCTTTGCCTTGAGCTGCCAGCTGCTTGCGAATACGGTTAACATTATTATTGAAGTAATCCTCGTAAATTGGCTTTCCCTCTGGGGTGGTGACAATAATGATTTCCTCAATACCAGCTTCCACGCACTCCTCAATAACAAGCTGCATGATAGGACGATTGCCCATTGGCAACATCGCTTTTGGCATGGTCTTGGTAATTGGTAGATAACGGCTGGCAAAACCAGCATCAGTGACGATTGCTTTACGAACTAGTTTTTCTGACATAGTTCTAAAAGTATAACATAAGCAGCAAACTTCCAAGAAGACTCTCACTTGACCCCTGAGCAACAAATCAGCTATGCTTGAGTTAATGGCTAGTAAAAAAATAAGCAAACTTGAGAAAGAAGAGATTGAATTAAATTTAATTCTCTTCGGGCTTGTTCTTGTTTTATTGCTCTCCATCGTAACTATCTGGCATATTAACTACAAGAAAAGCCGAGTACAGACTCCAAAAATTTATCGCGAGATATCAAAAGAGTTACTAGCCAAAGCCGACCTCAATCAAGATGGCAAAATTGATGAAAAAGATGCTAAACTAATTAAAGAAGCCTTTTTGAAAGGTGATCCAGAATCTCTCAAAGCTGATCTTAATCAAGATCAAAAAGTTGATGCCAAAGATTACTCATTATTTAACACGATAGTTAATTTAAAAGAGAAAGAAACAAATGCCGCAAAATAAAAGAAGCAACCATTTAGCCGTAATCGGTCTGTTTATTATTGTTTTGGTCATGTCCATTTCTTTGTTAGCAGTGATGTTTTTGCGTAAACCAATCTCCGAACTCAGTCTTGATAATAGAAAAGCAGCTATGGTTGACTCTGGCTTAGCAGAGATAGACACCTACCCTTTTGATCAAAGCACTCTAAAAGTAAATGAGGAGCAAAAGATTAATCTTCAATTAAATACCAAAAACAAATCAGTCGATGCTATTGAATTAATTTTTGAAGTGATCGCCGACAAAGGATTATTAGATAAAAGCAAAATCAAATTTACCGGCACCGTTCCAGCCGAATTAGAAATCAGCAAGCAAGAGGTCATTCAAAGCATCTGCGAAAAAGACTGCTACACAGTCACTTTACTCTTAAGCACCAAAGATCCAGCCGTCACCTTTAGTACTCATGATCAGATGAAAACTGTCTCTCAATTAAGCTTTACCCCAAAGAAAGAAGGCAGTCTGAAGCTAAAAATTAGTCAAGACAGCACCGTCATTGAACACGAAACTTCCGACGATATCTTACAAAAACCATCTGTCATCGATTTTCAATATTATGTTACCGAAAATGGCATCGACCGTTCTCAATGCTATTTTGAATACACTGCTTGGGGAGAATGTAAAAATGGCTGGCAAACCAGACAATACTCAACTCAACCAGATAAATGTCAGTGGTATGAGGATGAAACTCTAAAAGAACTAAGTCAAAAATGCGTTGACAACGATGTCATCAGTGCCAATAGCAGTTATTTCTACCTAGATTCTCACGATAGCTGTCTAAACCAGCCTTCTGAAGGTGGCTCTTTATACGTCATCTGGAATAGCAAGAAATACACCAATGTCACTTGGATCGATGTCAGCAGTAGCCCAACTTTTGGAGACTTCTATCATAAAAAAGTTGACGGCAACATTGATCAGACCAATGGAGACTGGCTAATTGTTAATGCCAAAGGCTTTACTCACGCCACTGGAACCAAAGGTCCGCTCAGCTTTGAGCCAAATAAAGAATATTTCTTCCGTCTTTACACTACAAATGACGATGGCAAGTTTATATCCTCAGTTCGTTATTACATCACTTTTTGTAGCGGCAACCAAAGCAGCTATAAGAACTGCAATGATGCCTGTGGAACAAATAGTGACCAGAGCAAGAGTTGTGCTCCAGGTATGACTTGTACTGCAGAAAATATCTGTAGAAACACCAGTAATCCAAGCAATAGTCTTTGTCTTGCCACACCAGGCATTCAAACTAATGACCGAAGTTGCAATCAATATTGTGCCAATAACAATGATTGCGGAGCTGGTCTAACCTGTTTCTGGAATCGTTGTCGCGATCCAAAGAACTTAGACAGCGCCTCATGTGCAGTAAAAACAGTTGCCATTAAATCTACCTATAGCGGCTCTGGAGCGACTAAAGGAGGCACTAATGTTAATTCCTACACAGATGCTTCAGGAAAAACAGTGCTTCTACCTAGCGAAGCTTATGACTTAACCACTAGCAGCTGCAATCAAGGTTGCAACAATAACAGAGACTGTGAAGCAGATATGCGCTGTTACAAAGGCAAATGTCGTCTAGCAGATAACCCAGAAGAAATCGCTTGCGCAGTCAAATCAACAACTGACAAAGACAAGAGCGCTAGTGGCAGTGCAACTAAAGGTGAGCCAAGCACTACTCCAATTGCAGCTTCAAATAATGGAATTTTTCAAGGAGACAATAGCATCGGCAAAATACTATCCAACTTCTCATGGCAATGGCTAGCCTTCGCCGGAGCGATCTTGCTCATCGCAATTGCCTTAATTGTTGCTTCAATTGCCAAGGCCAAAAGAGATCCATGGCAATCTGACAGCATGACTCAATTTAAAAAACCTGAGGAGACTGTCAAAATTCCAGAGGACAAACCGACGCAATTCTAAAATGTCACAAATCCAGTAAGATGCTGGCTTGAAAAAAAGTCAGCTTGCAGATAGAATCGCACAAGTTGGAAAACCTATGTTTACAAAAATCAAAGAATATTTCAGAGAAGTCATTTCGCAGCTTAAGCAAACCACTTGGCCAAGTAAAGAAACCACTAAGAACATGACTTTACTCGTAATTTTAGTTGCCACTCTACTCGCCATCTATCTTGGCGGCATCGATTTTCTCCTACAAGAAATTATGGGAGTTCTGATATAATATTCTCCTTTGTAAGTAAAGTTTGAATAAAAAGGAATTATGACTGATCAAATGCAAGTCCCAGAAGTACCAGAGATCCAAGAAGTGAGAGTTGAATCTCCAAACTTGGTCAACATCTCTGATGTCGACAACAAAAAAGCTCGTTGGTACGTCGTTCACGTTTACTCTGGTCATGAGAAGAAAATCGCCGAGGCTTTGCGCCAACGTGCTCAGACCCTTCATTTGACTGATAAAATCATCCAAGTTTTGATTCCTACTCAAGACAAAATTCAAATTCGTCGCGGACAACGCAAAACCGTTAGTGAAAAAATCTTCCCAGGTTATATGTTGGTCAAATTAGAAATGACCGATGATGCTTGGTTAGCTATTCGCACCACCGATGGTGTGACCGGTTTCGTCGGCATGAGCAGCAAACCAACTCCACTTCCAAAGAGTGAGGTCGAGGCTATCATGAAATACACCGAGCAATCAGGTGAAGCTTCTTACAAAGCTGATTTCGTCGATGGTGAAGCTGTCAAAGTTGTCGAAGGACCATTTAATGACTTCCTCGGTACCGTTGACAAAATTGATGAAGAAAAAGGTAAAGTCACCGTTCTTCTCAACATCTTCGGTAGAGAAACTCCAGTGGAATTGGACTTTTTGCAAGTTAAGAAGGTTTAAAACCTACTTTTCACAAGCCAGCATTAAACCTTTTTCAACGTACTGTTTCATGAGTGCTTGATACGGAACGCCCAAAGCATTGGCTTTTTCTTTGAGTCTGACAAGCAAATGTTCAGGCATGCGAATCGAAACTGGCTGACTAGTTGGCTTAAGATTTGGGAACGCAATGCGCTGAAAATCCTCTATTTCAAAATGCTCAGTTAAATCTAAGCTATGCCAATAATCTTGCTCTTCTTGCGCTGTCTTAAATTTTGGTATTTGTAATGGCTTTTTCATATTTTTTTACCTCCCTCTGATGCATGTATCTGGCAGAAACTACTCTAATATTTTCTTGTCTCATGGTAAAAACCACATAAAGCCAACGAGCGCGCTGACTGCGACCAATTAGAATATGTCTCGACTCGACTTGATTGTGTTTATGATCAATCGCTAACAGTTTTTCTCTACCCAAAAACACTTCTTCTATCTCACTCGTCTCCAATCCATGATTGAGATTCTTCTCAATGTTCCATTGATCCCATTCGAACTTCGCTGGTGACTGCCAAACCTTCATGTATATACAATACACTACAAATGACAGTTCTGTCAAGAAAAGACACTTCCCCATTGAACTCTCTCTCTCTGTTTGAGATACTTAGTTGTATTTATAAATGACAGCTAAGGAAATTTATGGACGAAAATGGAAGCTATAAAAGATTGGAAGGATGGGCCGCAGCTACTGGGACAGTTGAACACGGTGGTCCCGGACAAGGACCAGATAAAATTAAACCTATTCCAGCTGTTGAAAGTAAAGGTGAAAAAAAGAACTCTACAGAAGTATACAGAGAAGCTTTTAGCATGATGATCAGCCTACTTGCAAGAATGCCTTTAGATGAAGTGAGAAAAATTAAACAAGATCTGGTTAATATGGGTGGTACGGACAATATGGTGGTGCTGCAACACGACATTTTAGATCTAATTATAGAGAGAAAAGCTGCAGGCTCTGCTCTAGAGTAAAGTTTTTCATTCAACCAGCCTCTCCCAAGCTTTTTTCATGCTATAATACTCTTCTTCAAAGTGTAGATTTGGTGGATTAGGGATCCGCGCTTCTCAGATTTCCAACTTGAAGAAAAACAAATAATTAAACTAAATTAAAAGAAAAATTAAAGAAAGGAGCAATTTAATTTTCCGATGCGTTTAGTCACCCGATCAAACGTCTTTGATCGAGAGACTACCGAGGAGAAAAATTCAAATTGCGACTAGTATGGCCAAAAAAATAAAATCAGTCTTAAAACTCAACCTCTCAGCAGGTACCGCTACCCCAGCACCTCCAGTAGGTCCAATTTTGGGTCAAGCTGGTATCAACATGATGGACTTTTTGAAGCAATACAATGCTGCAACCGCTGATCAAAAAGGTCAGATTATCCCAGCTGAAATCACCATTTACGAAAATAATTCTTTTACTTTCGTTTTGAAATTGCCTCCAGTCTCTGACTTGATCAAGCAAACCCTCAAGATGAAAGCTGGCAGCGCCACTCCAGGCAAAGACAACAAAGCCAAACTTACTATGGACCAAGTCAAAGCCATTGCTGAAAAGAAAATGCCAGACATGAACACCAGAGACATTAACCAAGCCATGCAAAGTGTCATCGGCTCGGCCAGATCTATGGGCATTGATATCGTTTAATTAAAATAAATAGACTTGCTTGCAAGTCAAAATACGTGGGAGGCTCAACCTTTACCCTAGCCGCTTGAACCACAGAAAGTAAAACATGGGAAGCAAAAAAAATGTCGACAAGACCGTCGAAGAAACCAAAATCAAGGTCGTCGAAGTAGAAACAGAAGTTAAGGCAGAAGGCGAAGTTGCTGAAATTGCAGTCGCCAAAAAACCAGCCAAAGCCAAAAAAGTTCGTGGCAAAAAATACCGCGCTGTTCGCTCTAAACTAGAAAAAGCCAAGCTTTATCCAGTTGCAGAAGCTGTCGAATTAGTCAAAAAACTTTCCTACACCAAATTTGTTGGCAGTGTCGAAGCTCACGTCGTCATTAGAGAAATTGGCGATAACGTAGGCCTAGCTCTACCTCATTCAACTGGCAAGACCGTCAAAGTCACCATCGTTGATGCTAAAGTTCTAGAAGAAATTGAAGCCGGTAACGTTGATGGTTTTGGAATCTTGGTCGCTCACCCAGAATTTATGGGTAAGCTAGCCAAATTTGCTCGTGTTCTTGGACCAAAAGGCTTAATGCCAAATCCAAAAAATGGCACTTTGACCCCAAATCCAGAACTCAAGAAAAAAGAGCTCGAAGCCGGTAAATTCATGCTCAAATCTGAGAAAAAAGCTCCTCTAATGCACTTAATTATCGGCAAAACCGATATGAAGAGTTCTGAATTAGTCGAAAACGTTGAGGCTTTAGTTAAAGCCCTCAAAGGCAGAATTCTCAAATTGAGTCTTGCCCCAAGTATGGGACCTGGAATCAAAGTCCTCATTGAAGAGAGCGAAGAATAATTTCTTCACTTAGTTTGTAATAGAAAAACCCGCCTTTTTAGGCGGGTTTTTTGCATATTAAAATAATTTCTTAAGCTCAAACAACAATTTCTCACTCACTTCAATTTGATCAGTAGCTAAATTCTTTTGTCTATTTAAAAAAGATTGCTCACCAGGGAAAAAGATCTCTTTTACTCCATGAGCCTTTGGAGCATTTTTGAGTTCATCAATTGCTTTTTGCACATCATTTTTGAAATCTTCTATATTTCTAAAAAGAGTTGGGTCAATTAATAAATAAAATGAGCCCCAACCGCCCTCAACTGCTTTGCCAACTCTAGAATTACTGAGTCCGCCAGCCAAAAGTTCAACGATAAAGGCTAAGCCAGAACCTTTGTGACCAGCTATTGGCAACAAGCCACCCAACATTGCTTCATTTGGATCAGTAGTTGGCTCCCCATTCTTAGCAACCGCTACACCTTCTGCCAAAATTTTACCCTCATTTTTGGCAACTAATAAATTTCCAAAAGTAGATTTGGAAGAGGCCATATCTAGAATCACTGGAGCTCCATAGGCTGGGACTCCTATCGTGATTGGATTTGTCCCCCAAAGATCCTTGCTTGAACCAAAAGGAATTAAATGACCTGGAGAATTATGAAAACCAACAAAAATTAAGTTTTGCTCTGTAGCTAGGCGCGCGTAATCACCGATGTAACCAGAGGCATAGGCTAAATCTTTGATTCCAACTGCCAAAATGCCTGTTTCTTTGACTTTGGAGAGAGCCTTTTCCAAAGATTTATAGATCGCGTAAAAACCTGGCTTATATTTACCATCAAAATGAAGAGCTGCCTTATGTTCACTAATTAAAGCGATATCTTGATCGTTAACAGTAATTTTTCCTGCAACAACTAATGAAGCGATACTTATTAAACGAACCAGGCCATGAGTTTTCTTCTCCACCAATTCAGCTTCGATTAGATTTTGAGTAATTAACTCTACCTCCTCCAATCGAAAGCCCAGTTTGGCAAGTATTTTCCCAGACAAATCACTAGCTTCGCTGATTTTCATAGTTTTTACTTCTTCAAAAACGTATCCAGCAAACTCAAGTCTTGTGCACCTAGATCGCCACTTTGACTTATTTCTGCCTTCAATTCGCCGTTCTTGATCATTTCTTCTGCTCTCTCACGAGCTTTGCCACGAACACGTATGCCAACTTTATTAGCTTCGATTTCACTGTCGCCAATGATAAGCATGAGTGGCACTCTAGCTACCTCAGCGGCACGAATTTTGGCCTGCAAACGCTCTGAGCGATCATCAATTTCAACTCTGACGTCCAGATCCATGAGTTGCTCAAAAACCTTATGTGCGTACTCGTTATGACGATCAGCAATTGGCAAAATTTTGACTTGCACTGGTGCCAGCCAAACTGGGAAATCACCGCCATGATGCTCAATTAAGAATGAGAAAAAGCGCTCAAAAGAACCGATCAAAGCACGATGAATTACAAATGGACGTTCATTTTCACCTTTTTCGTTGACGTAAGTAATGTCAAAACGCTCTGGCAAGTTGAAGTCCACTTGAATGGTGGAAATACTATCTTCTTTACCAAAAACGTTAACTGCTTGCACATCAAGCTTTGGACCATAGAAAGCTGCTTCGCCCTTAGCCTCGACGTATTCGACGCCTGCTTCATCAAGAATTTCGCGTAAAATACCCTCGGCTTTATCCCAATCTGCTCGACTGCCACAGTTCTGAAACTTAGCTTTTTCTGGATCAGATAGCGACAAACGGAAGTGGTAGTTATTAAAACCCATGTCTTTATAGAACATGTCCAACATACGCATCACTTCACGGAACTGATCTTTCAGTTGAGCTGGGGTACAGAAAATATGAGCATCATTTTGCGTAAAACCACGCACGCGTTGCAAACCATGAAGTTCACCGGATTTCTCGCGACGATAAACCGTGCCAAATTCACCCATCTTAATTGGCAGATCACGATAGCTATGATTTTTAAGTTTGTAGACCATCATGCCGGCCGGACAGTTCATTGGTTTGGGATAATAAACTTCATCAGAGCTTATAACTTTGCCCGAATCATCTTTTTCTTCGTAGGTCAAAGCAGGGTACATACTTTCATCATAAAAGCCTAAATGTCCTGATGTTTCAAATAATTCTTTTCTATTCAAATGTGGAGTCAAAATGTGAACATACCCAAAACGTCTTTCCATCTTCATCATGTAGTTCTCTAAAACACGACGCATGGCATAACCATTTGGCAACCAAACTGGAAGACCTTGACCAATCTCAGGAATGATGGCAAAAAGCTCCATTTCCTTACCAATTTTACGATGATTGCGCTCTTCAGCTAGTTGTTTGTTGGCTAAGTATTCATCTAAATCAGCTTGGGTAGCAAAAGCCGTGCCATAGATACGAGTTAGCATTTTATTTTTCTCATTACCGCGCCAATAAGCACCCGCAATACTGAGTAATTTAAAGGCTTTAATCTCAGAAATTTTGCTGACATGTGGCCCTTTACATAAATCGACAAATGAAGCCAATTTAATGCTGGCGCCATCGTTATTTGCCATCATTTCCAGGCCAGCTAACAATTTCTTATCCGCTTCAATTTGCTCTGCTCTGCCAGTTAGATAGAAGGTCAATTTGCTTGGTTTTTTCTCCAACATTTGATGTTTGACTGGAGATTTACCATCACTGACAGATTCACTCAATTCAAAATCCTGAGCATTCTCCAAGCCATCTAATAGTTCTTGTTTATAAATATTATTGGCGAAAACTTGTCTAGCCACTTTCATCGAAGCGTCGACTCTTTCCATCAATAAGCCTTGCTGAATAAGCTTTTTCATTTCCTTTTCAATTTTTGGAAAATCTTTTTCTGAGATTTTTAGACCTTTTTCACGAGCACCATCCTCAACATCGAAGTCGAAATAAAAACCATCAGCAATGGCCGGACCCATAGCCTTAATAATTACTGGATTACTCTTCTCATCACTGCCATAAAGTCGCTCCATAACCATAGTCAGCACGTGCTCGGCAGTGTGACGCATTGGTAAAAGTTCTTCGGCTTGGTTTTGATTTTTTTGCTTTGGCATAATGCCTTTCTTTTTTGATTTCTAATTGTTATTTTACTTTGTTTCCTTTTAATTTGTTTGCGAAGTTAAAAAAATGAGTCCGTCTTCCGTCCATGTTCCAGACACTCCTTCGTATAACTCAGTCACAAAAAATCCCGCTCTTGGCGGGGTTCTTATTTTTCTTAAACAACAAAAAATACCCCGCTTCTTAAGCAGTGGTAGTAGTTTTGTTGTTTGAAAAAGCTTTTAACACAAAGGTGATTATATTTCAGACCCTGTCTTTTTGCAATGTAATGCAAAAAGCAGCTGGTATGAAAGATGCAAAGCGAATTTCGGACCCTGTCTTTTTGCAAAAGCAAAAAGCAGCTGGTACGAAAGATGCTTTGCCATGGAACCTAGAAAATTAAACTGGCAAGACTTTTTTAAGCTAGTTACAAGCTCATGCTACTAACAGCAGTCACCAATCTGATGAGTTCTTTGTCTTCTATTTTTACTGAAGAAACCATTGGCATAGGATTTCTAGGCTTGTCACTCGCAGACTCAAATTTTCCTTTTACAAGTGTAATTATCACTGCTAGCCAATCTGCATGAGAGAAAACTTCTTTTGTCATACTAATTCTTGTTTTACTTAAAAAATCTCCAGGATCTCGGACAATGGAGGTTACAACACCTTCTACAAAATTGTTAACTTCTTCTATCAATTTCTTAACCAAGGGAGATTTATTTAGTGATTGATAAATTAAATCAATTATCTCATCCTGAGAATAAGACTGCTCTGCCTGAGCAATAATCTTTTTTTGGACTTCTTCTGATAAGTATTTACCAACATCAATTTTCAAATTAACGTATTGCAAGTCTCCACTTTTAAATAAAGATGAATTAATAATTCTTTCGCGAAAACTTGTTTTATTATTTCCATCAATAAATCCATCAAAAGTAAATGTCAATTTCCCCTTTGAAAAGAGATTGATTACTTTTTCCTTTTTTTGAGCAGCAGTATATGTTTCACCAGCAGTTCTACCTGGCTTCATCCAACTATACGATTTTCCTAAGGCATCTACCTCATCTGGAATATTGATATAACCGACATGCCTTTCTTCTGCTATCTCATCAGATTGGAATTTTGGATCCAATAGCTCTATCTTTCCATTTTTATCAACTAAGGCTCCATCAATCAGTTTAACAACAGCAGTTAAATCAGCAGGCAATGAAAGGCTGTTAATTTCTTCATCTAATTCATTGCGATCATAACCAAGAATTAAAACCAAATAGTCAACTGCCTCTTGTTTTGCCAAATCATAAATTTCTGGATCCAAATCTTTGCTTATATCAAGATAAGCATTTTTTTGAAATCCAATCCTAGAAACAACTTCGTTACGCCTCTGTAAAAGCTTGTCATTGCTTGCTAGATTTCTTTCAATTAAAACTTGAATGATGCTATTTCTAATTTCCTGAACTTTTCTCTCATTAAATTTGTCAGATGTCTCCTTGGTTCTTTGACGGTTGTCAAAGTAATCAGAAAAAACAGGTGACAACACTCCCAAGCGACCGAATTCAGAAGATGAAACTTGAATATGGTTTACAACCTTCTCCATAGCAGCTAGTTCACTAGATAAGGTATTTACAATTTCCTTTAGAAAATCGCGTGTTTGCTGGCTCATTTCTGCTGGAGTTGACCTACTAATATACAAGTCAACATAATCATCCAAAAATGAGAGATCTTTTTTGACAGCAACTGCAGTCACGCCACTAAAGTCAAAAGATTCTAGCTTAGCTAAGAGAGATTCTATTATCTTTGAGGACATTCTTTGGATTGGATCTACGCTCGCCGCATCGAAAAGTTGCAGAAATATTTCATCATCTATAAAAGCTTCTTGCAGTTTTTTTGGAATCACCTTGGCTAGTTTTTCGCTCAGAGCATCTCTTAGTTCTTTTACCACTCCCTCCAATTCAAGCTTTCTTTTCTCTGTTTCTTCTTCTTTGTAAGATTCTAAAAGTTTTTCAGCAAGCCCTCTTAACTCAGCTTGTTGGTAGCCACTAAAGTTAGCTAAAACGACGAAAAGCTTTTGATTATCTATGTCATCTTTTGCCTTTTGCAAAGCCTCTAACATTGATTTGACTGTTTGAGAATCCTGAGAATATGATTCTAACAAACTAATGAGCTCGCTGAGTTTAGATATTGAAGATGATTTGTCCTGCAACTCAAATATTATCTTATCTTCTAGATTCTCTTTAGCTGATTGTGTCAACAAATCACAAATGTAATTTCTCAACTTTTCATTTTCTATTGAGCTTAGTTTCGTTAAGATGAATTCTCTACTAGAATTTTCTTTGAGTTCTTCATAGCTATTCAGGTTAAAATCTACAACTATCTGACCGATGAGGGTGGAATATTGCCTAGCATCTTGACCAATTTTTTCATTTGCAGAACTTGCTTCACCACTCAAAATTGAAAGGAGGGAATCTAATGAACGACTAGTTAGCAGCTGCCTAACAAAATAAAAATATTCTATTTGTTGTCGTTTTTTTTCCTTTTCAGTCTCATCTTTTTTTTCTGATAAATATTCTTCTATTCTAGTAGTAACCTCACGATGAAGTTCGTCTACCTGCGCAATCAGTAGCTCATCAGCTGATTCTTCATCAGTTAATTGATTGGCTAATTTATTTTTTTTATTAATTAAAATATCAGATTCAGCTTTAACAGAATTTATCTCATTAAATAATCCAGTTAAACCTTTTACTGTCTTACCTAAATCACTTTCAAAAAAAGATTCTAAATTTTTATATTTATCAATTAATTCTTGGAGTTTTTTGCGAACAGATTCTTTTCTTTGCGATTCATTTGGTTCTGGTGATGATGGAGAGTCTGGTAGGTTCACCAAATAATCGTAACATAGACAAACCTACTTATAAAGGCAAAGCATTAAACAAACTATCTGAGAATTTATCCTGCTCCACCGCCTCCGCCACCACCTCCGCCACCTCCACCTCCAGAGAAACCACCACTTGAACCACTACCGGAAGCACCGTAGCTAGTGGAGACATTGCTGGAAAGAGTGTTAAAGGCTCCGCCAAGAGAGTTCAAAGAATCAGCGAATCCTCCCAGACTTATAGAGTTTAAATCCCCTACCGATGAGTCGCCTAGATTATTAAAGCTAGAAACTCCCCAGTAAGTTGTTAGAACCTTTTGATCACCATCTGAAAAATGCACTGGCAATTGCGATAAGGCTTTCATCGAAACGCCAAAAAGTGTTCCATAAATTAAATACTTTTCCCATAAAATGACGCTGTCTATCGAATATTCCTCTGTCTTTTTGTAATCAAACATATGTTTCTTGAAAGCTTTCCAGGAACTGGCTTCTTCCCAACCCTTTTTGGTGCGTTTTTGAGCATGAGCTTGCAAGACAGTAAAAGCCATTCCTATCGAGAAGAAAACGATTAAATTGCCTATCGCAGCAAACAAACCCAGGCTTGCCCAAGCAGTCGTTTTTGCAGATGATTCATTATCGAGAAGACTACCGAGCAAAAACAACAAAATAAAGCTAAAAAACGGCACTAGAAGGACTCGCAGAGCAGAAAAACTCTTGGCATAGTCGTAAGAAGCTCTTTCAAAGTAGCCTTCTTTTAAGCCCTCGTCTAAAGCGATTTTCTCCAAACCTTTAAAGAAAGTGTAACTAGAAGATGGAAAAGTTTTCACATACTGGCCAATGTCTAGAAGTGCTAATCTTTTTTTGGTTTGGTCAGTTGGCGCAGAAGAAAGTTCTACTCTTTTTACCCACTCTTGGCTCTTTTCGTCAAAAAATTGCAAATAGGTTTTGCCAATTTTATCGGTCAAAAATTCATAGACTTCTCTTTCTACTGCTGCCAATTCTACAACTCTTGAACCTTTAACAACTTCATCGATTCCAGAAACCACGCGATTGGTTTTTTCCAGAAAGTATTTATATTCTTTTTTGAAAAAACCCTCTTTCTTATTACTGCGAGTGATTTTGAAAAGTTTTTTCTGGACGAGTGATAAAACAGTGGCAGTAAAAACTTTAGGATTAAGACTGGCGGTGGCAGTCAAAATTTGTGTGACCAAAGCCGGCTCGCTATCAGCTGGCGGCTCCCAAACACCACTCAATTTTTTTAGTGGCTTGTCTTTGCCTAGTCGCCAGAATTTAGAAAATTCCACGACTGTCAGAAAAAATCCAAGTAAAGAGAGCAAGACTGCTGAAACAAAATAAAAGAAACCAAGACGCTCTGCTTTTCTAAATTTCGCTATCGTATCATTAATAAAAGATTCTTCTTCTTTCAAAATTCCTGCCTGAGTCAGCGAATCACTCACTCCATTTAAGAAGAGATTCTTTGGCATCAATATTCTGCCCTCAAAAAACTTATTCATCGGCAACTGGCTAGCTTGCAGTAAAACGTAATGAAGACCATTTTCTTTTTCTGGCAAAGTAGAAATGCTCACCTGAGCATTAAGTGGACCATGACCAAATGCTTTGACACTATCCATTTGGCTAGGCAAGATTTCTTTAGGCAAATAAATTCTGGCCTTAATATTTGCGCTTGGCACTTCCCAATCACTTCCAATGAATTGCCAATAGAGCTCAGCCACATCCTCATGTTTAGTTATAGCATTGTCGACTTTGTAACTTAGAACAAAATTCTTAACTTCATAATTTGCCTGAAAATGCCATTGTAAATAATACTGATCGCCACGATCCTCCACTGCAAAAGTATTGTCTGGATTATTTCTGGCCTCCTCAAAATTAACAACATTTTTATCCAACTGCTTGTAGCAAACTTTAGTATCTTTTTCGCAAAGCGTGAAGTTACTTAAAATATACTGTTCTCCGCGAGCAGCATTTTTATCAAAGTATTGGTAAACAAAACGATAATCACCTTGAAAGTTAAAGCGCCTTTCCTCAGTGACACTCATTGAACCATCTTTATTAAGAAAAGCTTGAATCTCAACGTTATCTAAAGTGTATTCTTTGGCGGAAATTGGCGAAGAAAAAAGAAAAACAAAACTTGTTCCAAAAAAAAATAACAATAAATTGATTAATTTACTCATATCTCAAAGCATTCAGGGCAGATATTTTAGTTGCTCTATATGATGGATACATTCCAGTAACAACAGCAATCACAAATGATAAGGCTACCACTCCAAATCCCAAATAAAATGGAATATAAACCAATTGAATATAACCAAGTCCTTTGGTTACAGAAATTACTGAGAGAGCAAAGCTAAGTAATTGACCAGCCATGGCGCTGAGTAAAAGCCCACAAATTCCTCCTGACAGGCCCATGACGATGGATTCTGCCAAAAATAATCTTTTAACTTCATTTGATTTCATACCAATGGCTTTCATCAAGCCCACTTCTCTAGTTTTTTCTAAAAGCGAGACTGTCAAAGTATTAAACATGCCCAAAGCAGCAACGCTTAAAGCTACCATTCCAAGAATTGAGAGCACAAATCTAACGGTGTTAAATAACTCATTAATTTTGCCGACCGTATCAACCACTGAGCTGGTGCGGAAGCCACTGGCTTCAATATCTTGACGAGCTTTTTTAATGTTATCCTGCTCTTTAACCACAACCTTGACTTGAGAATAATTCTCTACTCCCAAGCCTCTGATATCATTGAATTGTAAATAGTAAGCTGGGGTTTTTTCTTCAGGAATTACACCAATAATTGTAAAGTCTGCAGGAGCTGACTCGGCTTGATAGCCATCTTTGGAAAAAAATTCTTGATCAAGCATGAAAGTGGTATTAAATTTTTGGCCAACAGCTGTTGCTTCGTCCATTCCAAGAACTTTTAGCATCGCTCTATTAACCACGGCGACTTTTTTTGCTGAATCTCTAAGTGGGACAATCTCACGTTTGACGGTGGAAGCAGAATCAGAAGCGCCGCCCATACTAGTCCAATCAAGAGTACCATCAGACATTTGTTTGGCTTCCAAAATCGATCCATCTGCTAAAGCAATTTGACCGCTGCCACTACTTTCTTCTTCGGTCAAAGCTGCTGAATTACTGCCTTCAAAGCTGTCGCTTGTTGCTAACTCTGCACTAGAGGTCGATTCTCCAAGCACTCGACCATACATTGGCGGCTCAACCATATCTTCAATTACGACCTCATCAGCTCTTAAATAAACCAGAGATTCAATTTGTTTTTCACTGCTATCAACATCTTTCAAGTAAACATTTTGGCAATCACTACAGTCAACTTTTCGCCAAAGAGGTAATTTGGCGCGAATCCAATAACCAACGTTCTGGCCATTAACATTACTACCGACATTGCCCCAACCATTCTCGCTGTAATATGACTCACCATAAACCAACTCTCCAGAAACTAGTAAATTGCCAGATTTGGAAGTGTACATATCAAGCATTTGATCATCCTTAAAAACATCAGAATAAATCTCGATATATTTACTCGCTGGAATACTAAAACTAATTGATTGGACAGTATCTCCTTCAACAAAAGTTGGCGTGGCTGAGGCCATAACTCTATATCTATCAATTGAAGCATCTTCTTCCGTCATGTAACCCTGAGCTAATTCCTGAGTTCCACCTGTTTTAATCATTTGGTATTTACCGTCCACACAATCCAACACTTTTTCGTCACAAACTTCTTTTTTCCAAATTGGCACAGAATCAGCAATCCATGGATTGAAAACATTGCCAAATAAATCCACACCTTCGATTAGGGTTTCTTTGCTTTGATAAGTTTCACCCCAAACTTCAGTGGCGTCAATTTCTCCAACACCTCGATTGGTGTAACCAAGAATCTTGGACTTACTACTTGGCTCGGCATAAACTGCTTTCCAAACTAAAGGATAAATTGAATAACGAATTTGCGATAATTCCTTACTCAATTTAGCCCCAGTCAGGCGTTTGTTGGCGGCACCAGCCACTTGACCTTGCATTTGACCATCAATGGAGCTGGTTTCATTACTAGGCTTGGAAAAATCCTCTTCATAATCTTCAAAAAGCGTTCCTTTGACTGGCTGAATAGCTGACTGTTCCAAAAATTGCTTGGTCACGCCATAAGCCACCACGTCTGAGACAGAATTATTGAAATTAACCTTGGAAACAACTGAGATCATTGGGATCACTAAATCAACATTTTCAATCTTTTTCATATCTTCCAAAGTTTGCTCATTAATTACCAATGAAGATGATTGACCGATTGAAACGTTAATCTGCTTCATTTCGTCTAATCTAGCCACTCTAGAAATAACTAATCTTTGCACGCCATATCCAAGCGACAGCAAAAAAACCACCGCTCCAAAACCGATTGACATGCCACCGATGGTGATGATTGTGCGAACTTTTTTTAATTTTAAATGACGAACTGCTAAATGAACTAAATCTAGCGAAGAAATCTCTCCTTCTTCACTAGAATTGAGTGGATCCATGATTTTTCTATACGCGGCTGAGCCAATTTTACGAAAAGGATTGGCGATTAATCTAATAATTGGCCACCTACCAACGAACTTTAAGACATCAAAAAATAAATAAACAATCACGATCAGAAAAAAACGCAAAAAGAAAACCAGCTCTTTGAGAAGAGCGAGATAATTTATGCTCTTAAGCTTAATCAAAAACTGCTTAAGTTTCATCATACTTGTTGTTCTTTCGTCAAGTTGCCTCGCTTGGACACACTCAGATTTCCAAGACGCTCGTCATTGGCACCATATTCTCCCACCACCACTCCGTCTACCATGTTAACTGATCTCGAAGCAAATTTGAGATACTCCAAGTCATGTGTAACCATGATAACTGTTTTTCCTTGTTCATTAAACCGCTTAAATAAAGCCATGATCTCCTCACTGGCTTTAGAATCTAAATTACCGGTTGGCTCATCAGCTACGATCAAAGCTGGATCGGAAATCAAAGCTCTAGCCAAAGAAACGCGCTGTTGCTGACCACCTGAGAGCTCAGCTGGGTTCTGCGTCGCTCCCTGATCCATTCCCACCATTGCTAATACTTCCAAAGCTCTTTTCTTTCTCTCTTCTTCTGGTAAACCACGCAAAGTGAGTGGAAAATAAACATTTTCCAACACACTCAAAGACTTCACCCAATTAGATTGCTGATAAATAATACCGACTTGCTGTTTACGCATTTGTGCCCGCTCATCTTCACTGAAAGAATATAAGTTCTTACCCAAAAAAGTCACTTCCCCCTTAGTTGGCGGTTCCAAACCAAGCAGAATATTTAGCATCGTACTCTTTCCGCAACCAGATGGCCCGAAGAGGATCATGAAATCACCTTTATTAACCGAAAAACCAGCCCCTTTAATGATTTGAGTTTCTTGCGTACCCAAGTTAAAAGATTTGTGAATTCCAGTTAGTGCTAAGATCTGTTCTGACATATATTATATTTATTCTATTGTTGTTGGATCGAAATTAATTTTCTTAACTTCTGGCCATAAAAATTTACTATCATTTTCTGTATGTAACGATAAATAAAAGCCTTCCATTGGAACATCTGTCAGTAAAACTGCATGAATTGTTCCAGGAACGCTACTTGTTTGCTCAGCAGTCTGCGAGCGATTTTTTTCACTTGAACCATATTTGACGAAGCCAATGGTCTCATTAGGAGTCGTCCAAAAAACTATCGCCTGATGAGGATCGATGAAAGTTACTTCGAAGTGATTGTTAAATTCACGTTGCTGTTTATTGAATATCACCAGAGAGAAAGCTAGGCCGATAGCGAAAGCCACCAAAATGATTACGATGATTAACTTTTGTTTGAATGATGATTTTTTTAATTTCATTTCGCTAAAAATCCAAATATTAAAGACATATTAGAAACCACCAAATCCAGAGCATTGTCAGCTGCTTTTGGCGTAATCACCACTTTATCAACTGACTCTCCGACATTACTGTATTGATCCTTGGACAAGGCTCTTAAGTGATAAACTTTGGAAGGAGTTAGTCCAGAAATCACCACCAAGTGGTGACTGGTCAGCGAACCATCTTCCTGAGTTTTTTGTGAATAGGTGGCACCACTACCTTCACCAAATTCTATCTGTGCCGAAGCTAGCTCGTCAGTGTTATATGAAACGACCAATTGCGCTGTAGCCTCTTCTCCGGCCCCAAGAATTTCTCCTTCAACCTTAAGATCTGTGATCTGCGGAGGGCGACTGTCAGCTGAGGTGGCAATTTGTTGTAATTCACCAGCAGCTTCATTACCAGCAGCATCCTTACCTTTGACTAAGATCGCATAAGTCATCTGTGGTTCTAAATCGTAAATAATCATCTGGTGTTTACCAGATTTAAGGGCCAAATTGACTTCATCTTTGGCAGCTCCAGGAGCAGTCACTGGATAATAAGTCACAATTGAAGATGTGCTGGTATTTGATTCCCAAGTGATCAAAAGAGTTGATCTGGCTGTGCCTTTGACCTGACTGATTTTAATATTTTTGACTTTTGGTCTGGGTAAAGTTTCAAAGGAATGGATTTCACCCTCGTACTCTTCACCTTCCGAGTCAAAAGAGTTAATTTTGTAATAATATTTGGTGCCATCTTTAAGGTCAGATAGTTGAACTGTATGAGCACCTTCACCTGATCCAGTTGAAATTTCCTCCATCCCACCAAAAGCCGATGATTCTCCGTAATAAAGTCTAATCTTGGCAGCATTTTTAGAAATAAACTCAATCAATGCTGTGTCCAATCCCATACTTTTGACCTTGGGTTCTTCTGTAGTTGGAGCTGGCTCAGTTGTGAAAGTAGCTTCCTTTGATTCGCCAGTATTGCCATCCTCGTCAGTCCATTTAGCCACGTAATAATAAGTGGTGCCTGGAGAAAGATTAAGCAGATTTAAAGTGTGACTAGTTGTCTGAGTGGAGTTCGAAACTTCTTCATCGAAGTAATCGCCAGAGCCAGTACCGTAAGCGATTCTAGAATCTGCTGTTCTAGTGGTAGCCCAAGAAGCGGTCGCTTTTCTGGTGGTAATGGCAGAAATAACTGGCTCTGCAGTTAAGCCGGCTGCTTCTATAAATTTACCATCAGGAAACAACTCGACAATTTCAGAAAAAACACCACAATTATTAGTGCTATCGCAAGCTTTAACTTTGTAATAATAAGTTTGCTGCGTCAGCTTAGTATCAACGTAGGAAATTCCTCCACTTGTAGCGATTTGAGAGAAAACCTCACCATCTGTTGATCTATGAATTGAATAATGATCCGTGACACCTTCCGCTGGTTTTTCCCAAGATAAAGCAATCTTCCATGAACTAGTGGCCTTGACAGACACGTCTGCGATATCCATATTTAAGGGAATTCCAGGCGCCGTGGTGTCTGCTGTAAAAACAACTGAAGCATAATTAGAATAGTTAATGTTGCCAGCTTCATCTTTGGTTACAACATAAAACACATTTTCTCCTGGTAAAGTAGCGTATGAGCCAGCAATTAAGTTTCTAACACTCGTGGCAGTTGTACTGCGCGCAGTTGGCAAAGCGTTGATACTATAATAGTACGACAAATTAGAAACAGATCCGTAATAAGTGTTGATGGCTGGCGGATCCCAACTGAAGGCAAAAGAATTTTCAGTATTTGATGATGGGGTAACTGCTAAATTAGTTGGAGGGGCCGGAGCATTGCCGCTATCCACGAAATAGTAAGGTGCTGAAGCATACCCGCTGTAATTTCCAGCTTCATCCTTACTGCGAACATAAAAAGTATTCGCGCCCACTTTATGGGAAGGAATGCCCGTTACAAAAGTGTCAGAAGTACACTGATCAGCTGAATAAATTCCTGTTTCAGCGCCAGTCTTGTAACAATATTCTGTAACTAAGGCTCCACTGCTGGTGGCAGCGCTCCAGGAAAAATCAAAGTCATCGGTAGAGGTGTAACCAGATGGATCTGAGACTAAGTCAGCTGGAGCAGAAGAAGCCCCTCCATCATGCTTATAAATAAATGGCGCCCAAACATCGGTTGAAACATTTAGAGCATCATCAACTGTTTTAATTCTTAAATAATAAGTAGTATCGTCAATTAGATTATTGGCAGAATAAGAACTATTGGTTTGCAACGACCCCGCTGAAGTTGGCTCAGCAGTTGCATCTGTGCCAAAATAAACGTAATACCCTACCACACCAGAACCAGTGTTTGTATCTGAAGCTCCTCCAGTGGATTCAGCATCTGGCCAATCAAAGTACGGATTTTCATGACTATGCCAGTTGCCAGAAACGATAATGCTCCCTGGAGTATTATTGCTATAAGCAGCAAGCCCAGCGTTTTGCGGATTGGTTGGAGCAGCAGTGTCCTTGTAATAATTGACGGTATAGTTATTAACAACTCCAGAATAAACTCCGTCGGCAGAAGTAAAGAAAAATTTAACTTGAATATAGCGCGCAGGTGGAGATTTGATTTCGTAATTATAGGCAGTTCCATTGAACTTCTCTGCTGAGACCGCTGTCCAAGATGACCAAGTACTATTGTCGGCTGAACTGCGTGTCTGAATAGTTAAATCTGCATTGTCGGCAACAACATAATCAAGCTGCAAATTAACCCACTTATAAACTGAGGTCAAATCATGAACTGGAGAAATATAAGTGCCAATTTCTTCAAAACCAGAATCTTCCGTTTGCATCACGTAGGTGTAAATTCCATCATTGAAGGTGTTTGCACCTGTGGCAGCGCCAGTCAACATGATCAGCTTGTTAACTCCATCGCTCTCACCAGAACCGCCAGCAGAAACATTGGCTGGAGCATTGGCCAGAGTCGTCCAAATATTGTTAGCAATCGAATATTTGAAAAAATCATTGTCATTCTCACCACGAGCTACATAGATATTGCCATCACCGCCATAGCTGGCAAAACCATCATTATAAACATCAATATTCAGATCACTAACAGCAGGATCGCTCCATGTGTTAGCCGTGATGTCATAGCGATAAAATGGATTATTGGCGACATTTTGTCCTCTTAGTGAATATATATAATTGCCATTTAAAACCAGCTCTGCACCGTAACCCAAACCAACTGGACTAACTGCCATAGCTGACCACTTAGAACCGCTAGCTCCTTGTGTGTCGAAACGATAAAAAGTTGTATTAGTACCACCTCTATTTAAATAGATATAGCGAGATCCGTCATAAACCATCGAGCTACCATAGTCTATAACTGCTGGAGTAGGGTCGTCTTCACTCCAAGTATTACTAGCAATATCATAGACATAGAATTTTTGGACAAAATAGCCACCAGTAAAATAAATCTTATTTGCAGTACTGTCGTAAACTAAAGAAGAGCCATTGTATGCACCGACTGGCGCAACCGCCATTCTCTTAATTTCTCCACTTCTTGAATTATAACGAATGAAGTCGTCTGAATAGTTGCCCCTAGTCAGATAAAAATAATCGCCATCGCCTTTGACCAAGTCTTCACCATATCCTGGAGGAATGTTATTTACACCCTGATAGGTTCTGCCAAAAAGATCTCTATTTGGAATAAGCCAACTATCTTTACTAACATCATATTTATAGAAACTGGTGGTATTGTTGCCCACAATTGAGTAAAGATTGTCACCTATATTTTTGATCGAAGCTCCATAGTAAAAGGTGGTTGGTGCAGATTTAACTTCTGACCAAGCTTGAGAGCCAACATCAAATTTATAAACCTTGTCAGAATAATTGCCAGCCAAGTAATAGACCGCATTGACACTCGGCACATATTCTATCGAGGAACCAAGGTAAGGTAATTGTGGCACATCAGGCAAAACTGTCCATGAATTGCTGTTAATATTATAAACAGAGAAACCATCGCGTAAGTTACCCTGAGTAGCGTAAACATAACCTCCAGCACGATCAATTGCTAGATCAGCTCCAGCATAAGCACTATTATTAACTGCATTGGCAGTAGCTCCAAAATCTAAATTTGCCAAAGATTCCCAACTATCATCAGTGGTGTTATAACGCCAAAAAGCATCGTCATCATTACCACGCATGGCATAAATATAGCCAAGATTGTCATATTCCATGGCTGCTCCATAGTAAACAGCCAAAGGAGTATCTGAAGCAGCTTCATCGCTCCATTCGTTAGCATCAATATCGTAACGATAAAAGGAAGAAGTATTGTTGCCTCGCAAACCATATAAATATCCACTAGGTCCTTCCACCACACCACCACCAATATAAATATTGGCTGGAGCATTAGCTAAAGTTGTCCAAAGATCTGTTTCCAAATCATAACTATAGAAAGTCGCAACGTTAGCTCCTCTAAAAACGTAAAGTTTATTGGAAGTTGAAACATAAGCAGTATTCTTTGCCCCATATTGCATTGCTGCTGGAGTATTACTCAAAGCTTCTTGCAACCAAAAACCATTTTCGCGACTAGCTAATTTCAATTGATTATTGGTTGTATTCACCTCTTCAGTGGTGCCAAGGAATTCTGTGACACTTAAACTCTGTGCTGGAGAAATACCTCCATAAACATAGGTAAATAAAGTGCTCGCTTCACTAATATTGCCGGCAATATCTTTGGTTTTAATCCTCAAATAATAACTACCGGTGGCTAAAGAGCTGGTGGAAACATAATTGGCATTGGTTTGATAATTGCCAACAATCTCTGGGTCAGCTACTTCATTATTGCCAAAATAAACATAATACCCAGCTACGCTAGTTTCTGCATCGCTAGCTCCAGTCCAAGAAAAATAAGGTCTGATATGAGAATAGCTTTCCCCATTACTAAGGGCTACTCCACCTACTTCCTGTGAACTAGCCACAACTGTACTAGGGTTAGTTGGCACACCAGCATCACCAGCGTAATCAATATTAATTTCACTAAGTGTTGGTGTGTGAGTCAATCCACCTCCAGAAGCTAATAAAGTAACTCTAATTTGAATATATTTCTGTGCTGGAGAAGCAATATTGCTCCCACTAACACTAGCCCAACTGCTCCAAGAAATAGAGTCATTGCTCGTCCTCGTCTCATAAAGAATGTCGCTGCTAGCTGGAGTTGATTCCACAACAGTGAAATCACCAAAGCTAGACACATATTGCAAGTCTCTAGGCTCAGAAATCCAAGTGCCACTACTGACATATTTAGTTGCTCCTGGCGTGTAAGTCAAAACATAGGTTCTGCTATTACCATAAGCAATGTAAAAAGAACCACTCCCATCGTATTCAATGGAGGCTCCAGCATACAAACCCAAGTCTTGAGCTAGATAGCCATGAATATTTTGTAATTCCCTCCAAGAATTTTCACTAATTTCATACTCATACATGTCATTTTTATACCAACCAGCCAAAGCAACAATTTTTCCATCATAGTAACTTAGGTCAGTACCATAATAAGGAGCAAAGGGCGGCTTAGCCATTTCTGTCCAAGTGTTAGCTCCCCCACCAGAAATGGTATATTTGAAAAAGCGACTAATACCAACACCTGGAGCATAAAACAAATCTGTTCCGTTAGAAATTAGACGCGCACCTGCTCCTGCTTCAGAATCTACAGGTAAATCAGTCACCGAAACGTCATCCCAAGTGTTGCCTGAAATACTGTATCGCCAGAATGAAAGCGTTGTGTTCCCACGAGCAGCATAGATGTAATCTCCAGATCCTGGATAAGTTAAGGTGCCGCCTGCTCCAACCGTCGCTGGCGCATTGGCCATTGTTGACCAAGAATTACCTGCCACATCATAACGATAAAAAGTATTGGTATTGGAACCACGGAAAAAGTACAGATAAGTTCCAGCTGCTACTCCTTTAGTGTCATCTGCCAACGTTGCTGGAGCAACTGTTAACGCAGTCCAAGTATTTGCAGAAACATTGTATCTATAGAAAGTAGTGCTGCTAGCTCCACGTAGAACATACATGTTTCCACCGTAATAGACGAAATCACTACCTGTAGAAAGAGCTGTGGGAGCATCCTCTACACCAAGGAAAGTATTAGCTGCAGGATCATATTTCCAGAAACTATATAAATTATTGCCTTGAAAAACATAGATGTAACCATCACTACTGTTGCTTATGGAACCAGCATATCTGGATACGGCTGGTAAATTCGCTAGAGTTGACCAAGTATTAGTAGCGACAGTATAAGCATAAAAAGTTGCCGTACCTCCTTGTCTGGTTACATAAATTTTTGTTCCATCTGTCGATATGTCGACCTCTTCATTGATAGCAGCCGGCAAAGCAGCCACAGTTGACCAAATATTATTGACCAAATCATATCTATAAAAGGTAGTGGTATTAAGGCCACGTGGCGTATAAAGATAATTTCCAACTATTGTGAGATCAGCTCCTGCTCCGATTGTGGCAGGAGCACCGGTTAACGGAGTCCAAGAGTTGCTTCCAACATCATACTTATAAAAATCCTGAGTGCTATTACCACGCAAAGCATAAATGTTTTCGCCATCATTTTCCAAACTTCCACCAGCATAAACCAGGTCAGGAAGGTCACTTAACATTTCCCATGAATTGCTGGCAATTGAATAACGGGCAAAAGCAGTCTGATAGCCACCAAACATGACGTAAATATAGCCGTCAAAATATTCTAATTCAGAACCAGAGTAAGTGCCGCGTGGCATATCTGCCAAAGTGGTCCATGTATTATCAGCCGGAGAATATTTCCAAAATAAAACATCTCCTAAACCTCTTGTAACATAAAGATCGTTGCCATCAGAAGCCAGAGCCGTACCAATTCCCATATTCAGGTCTGGAGTTCTCCAGCTTCTTGCCCCAATTGTTCCAGCCGCTTCAATTGAGAAATCGCCTTCTTTGACAGAGCTGTCCAAACCAGTCATAGTGCCAGCACTCCAGTCAGAACTGGTGGTAAAAACGGCTTGATTGGCAGAAACAGAACTGGAGAAAAAGATGAAATTGAATACTACAAAAAATACGACTGATAAAATCGCAGCATGCAAACCAAAAAAATCGCGAATTTTATATCTCGAATTCATGTCTATAAATATGATAGATAGTCGTTTAAAAGAAGTCGAGTCTATGTTTTTTCTAAACAAGATCAAAAATGATCTAAATATATAAAATTTTTAAAAATTACCAACAAAAAACAACATTATCTAAAATTAATCTTAAATTCAACAAAATAAACCGCTTTGAGTTAAAACTTTCAAGTGGCTAGAAACCCTTTTCAAAATCACAGAATTGATGTATAATCTCCTCTTGTTCCAAAGACAGTGTGGCTTCAAACCTAGTAAAACTAAGCGAGAAGTTAATAATCGCACCGAGGAAAATAGCTTTTTTGTTATTTTATCTCCCCTGCTTTTACCCCACATTCTCTCTGGCACAAAATTTTTAAATAGAAAATTACGCAAATCTTATTTAGTAAAAGTGAAAGAAATTTATGCCAAATCAACATAATCAAGAACAAATTAAGATTATTCAAGAAAAATTGGATAAGGCAGCTTCCATGGTCGTTATCGACTACGCTGGCGCCAAAGTCAAAGATTTGACCGATCTCCGTGCTGCTCTTAGAGAAGCCGGTGGTGAAATGTTTGTCACCAAGAACACCCTGATCGACATCGCCGTTGGTAAAGGCAAGGTCAGCGACTCCCTACAAGGCATGAGTGCGGTGGTTTTTTCTTATAAAGATCCAGTCGCCGCTATCAAAGCTTTAGTGAAATTTCACGATGACACAGAGCTTTTAGATATCAAGCAAGGTTTCATGGATGGCAAAGTTTTATCAGTTGAAGAAGTTCAAGCTCTAAGCAAATTGCCAGGTAAGAACGAACTAATTGTCATGTTAATTCAGACACTTAAGTCTCCAGGTCAAGGTTTGGTCAATGTTCTTCAGGCAAGTGCTCGTAATTTAGTTTACGTCATGAAGGCTATCGCCGACAAAAAATAATATCAATTAGATTAGATTTAATTAATAAAGTAGTAAGAAAGGAACAAATATATGGCAGAACTCTCAGAAAAAGTTCAAAAGCTCGTTGACGCAGTCAAGGAACTCTCCTTAATGGAAGTTTCAGAACTCGTAACCGCTTTAGAAGACACCTTTGGTGTCACCGCAGCCGCCCCTATGATGATGGGTGCCGCCGCTGGTGCTCCAGCCGCAGCTGCTGTGGAACAAGACGAATTTGACGTCATCCTCAAAGAAGCTGGCAGCAACAAAATTGCCGCCATCAAAGCAGTGCGTACTCTTAAACCAGAATTAGGTTTAGGTGAAGCCAAAGCTTTCGTCGAATCAGCTCCTAAGCCAGTCTTAGAAGGTGCCAAGAAGGAAGATGCTCAAGCAGCCAAAAAGACCTTGGAAGAGGCCGGTTGCGTCGTTGAATTGAAGTAATTTCAATTCTTTAAAGCAAGAAATAATAAAAAACCCGCTGTAAAAGGCGGGTTTTTTTGTACCCGAGATTCATCGAGGGTATGTCCGAAGTGGAAGCGGAGGACCAAGAGCCCACACGAAGGAGTGTCTGGAGCATAGGCGAAAGACGACCAAGCTTCAGCTACAAATACTTCTTACCAATGAAGATTCCAGCGCCTAAAAATAGGTAAAATAGAGAGATGCTGATGTCATTAACTTTGGCAGTTTCTCTGGATTTTGCCACTGAACTAAGACAAATTTGCTTCTGTTCTTCAGCCATTTTTTTCTCTTCCTCAGCAGCTGGTCTTGTTTGACCCTTATCGTCAAAATAAGTCATCGGATAAGACTGACAATCCTCTTCTCTTTGCATAAAATTATTATTGAAGGACAAGACTCCTCCATTTGGATATTTTTCAAATAAATAAACATTAGTCAGCGTTCTGACGCTGCCAAAAACACCGAGTAGTGAGAAGACTAGAGCTAAAACTCCAACAAAATAAGAAAATTTGTTTTCCAAAGAGGTGGCTTTTTGCTTCATATGGTTTCCATTATTCCATTTTATTAAGTTTTGTTCAACAAAAAGGCATTCTTTCCCACTTTTCATCATTTAAAAAAGTTATAGGCTTAATGTTTCGCCTTTTTCTCAGTTTATAAAAAGTTATAGGATAATTATGTGGAAAGCTATGGATAACCCAAAAACTACTCTTCGCAACTTTGAAGAAAAGGCGATTTTCCCTCTTGACCTACAGAGTCTCAATCTGTTACTGTTGGATATAGATCAGAACAATACTTTGATCTAAAAAGACTCATTCCTCACCACGATAGCCTAAAAGTTATGGGCTAACAACTTAAGTATATTAGGGCAAAATGCCCCAAACGAAAGGAAAAATGAACGACAACGTCAACATGATTACCGAAGACGACAAAAAAACAGGCCGCGCAGATGATGCCAACAAATTGGACATCAAAAACCTTCCTGATCTTTTGACCGTGCGTGAAGTTGCCGATTTATTGCGCGTTTCTCCGCTCACTATCAAGCGTTGGGGTAAAAGAGGCAAATTACCAGCCATTCGCATCAATTCCAGAGGCGATAGACGCTACAAGAAAGAAGCAGTTCTTTGGCTTCTCGGTGTAAATCCAAACGGAGCAGAAGAAGAATAGTCTTTATTCAACTGCAAGTTTTGAGATTTTAGAAAATTTCTTTGAAGGTCAGACAGATGAATTCGATCAACCGGAGCTGTCTATTTCTGCGCCAGGGTTGTTTTATTAAACGCCACAGCCATTCCAAGCCCATTTTTTGCATAAGAAATGGCGCTCTTTTCACTTTGGCAAAAAGGAAATCAAAAGATCCACCCACTGCCATAGCAATTTTTGCCTGGTTTTCCTCTAATAATTGCAAGTGATTAATGATCCACTCTTCCTGATCTGGCGCACCAAGAGCCACAAAGACCAAATCCGGCTTTAGCTGCTTGATGATTTCTGCCAAAGCTTCTTCTTCAATCGGTAAAATTTCTGCTTTTTCCTGATAACCCTCAGTCCAATAGAGGTTCTCACCCATTTTTTTCAAACTCTTCTTATCTTCAAAGGCTTCGCCTTCAAAAGAGCCCATGTAATCACGTCCACCAATAATCAAAGTTTTTAGGTTCTTTTGTTTGGCTAAAAAAAGCAAATGCTCAACTAGTTCTACACCAGGGAGACGTTCTTTGATTTTCTGCTTGGTTTTGCCAAAAAATTTTAGGATTCTTGACGCCATCACTAGGCCAATGCCATCAGGCAATAAATAATCGGCCTTAGCTAGAGTGTCGGCAAAAACCAGGTCATGCTTGGCTACAACTATTTGCTCTGGATTTGGCGTAAAAATAGATAAAGTTTTGGTTTTTGAAGCAGAACCATCACCGGAAAAAACTCCAGCAGCAGATAAAAAATGGTCAAAAAAAGAAAAAAGCTCTTTTTTAGAAACATTTAAAATAGATAAGCCAAAAAGATTGCTCGTCTGCATTGTGGACATGATTTGATTTTATCAGGTTTTTTAAGCTAGCGTCTAAGCTATAATGACTACATGGATATCCAAAGTTTGCGTCAAAAGCACCCTCGTTTGATTTATCAGGGTTTCAACTTGGCCAAAGAAAACAACGATCTTGTACTAACTTTTGATTTGGTTCTGGAACCAAATATTAACTTCTCGCCAACTCTTAGAATAAAGAATCTGCGTCAAGAAATCCTCAGTCAAATCGACCAAAAAGAAAATTTAGACCCTCAACTAGATAGTCTATTTTTTCATCTTGGCCTAGCTGAAATTCCTAGTTATTTCAAAGCCGCTTGTCCTGCTGAAATAGTCATCAAGCATCAAGGCCAAATCACAGAAAAAGCGCTTAGCTTTTGGCATGATTTACTCATCAATGGACTGGGAGAGTTTTATTACCAAAACCAAATCGACTTCACCGATGAGAATTTCGTTAAAATTAAACTCGAAAAAACTGAGTCTGTCGGCTCAGCAAAAAAACAAAAATTTATCCCCACCAAAAACAGTCAGGTTTTAATTCCTGTTGGCGGCGGGAAAGATTCGGCAACGGTCCTAGCAATGATGGAGGAAAGAAAATTGCCTTATGATGTGCTCTTACTTGCTCCTCACGCCCCCGCCGCCAAAAAAATCGCTTCACTCCTACAAAAAAATGGTTTGTGCCAGAAAATCATCGAACTCGAGCGAACAATTGATCCGCAGCTAATCGAGCTTAATAAAAATGGCTATCTCAATGGCCACACTCCATTTAGTGCCTACTTGGCCTTCGCCAGTTCAACTATCGCCTATCTTTATGGTCAGGAAAATATCTTACTCGGCAATGAAGCCAGCAGCGAAGAAGAAAATTTGCTTTACCTAGGTCATAAAATTAATCACCAGTACTCTAAAAGTCTGGATTTTGAGAAAAAATTCTCTGAATACTCCGACAACCACCTTTTTGCTGAAATTTCTACTCCACCAAAATATTTATCTCTACTGCGCTCACTTTCTGAACTAGAAATTACACAAAAACTTTGTGAGTTCGCAGCCAAAGATCCTAGATTCGCCGAAGTGCTGACTACCTTTAAGAGTTGCAATGTCGGCCAAAAAAATGATATCTGGTGTCACAATTGTCCAAAATGCGCTTTTGTTTTCACCATGTTCTCAGCATTTTTGGATGAAAAATTTGTTAGTGAGAAAATTTTCAAAGAAAATCTTTTTGCCAAAAACTCTTTAGAACAAACTTTCCTCGATTTGGCTGGTTTAGGCGACAAGAAACCCTTCGAATGCGTCGGCACTTTTGCCGAAGTGTGTCAGGCTTTATCGCTCGCCTACCAAAAAAGCAAAGCCCCAAGTCCATTTCTCAAGGAAATTGCACAAAAAATTGCTCAAAAAGAACTCATGGATAAATTGAGAGATAAGTCGATTCTCATTCTTGGTATGGGTCGTGAAGGTTTTTCTAGCTTAGAGTTTTTGCGCAAAAACTTTCCAAACAAAAAAATCGCCGTGGCTGACGAGCAAGAGAAAAAATTACCAGTAGATGAAGAGCTCACTGCTTTTTTTGGCAAAAATTATCTGGAAAAAATCGACCAGTACGACTTAATCATCAAAACCGCCGGCATTCCTCTAACGACTCCAGAAGTCCAAAAAGCCATCGCTAAAGGCAGTGAAATTCTCTCAAACACTCAGATTTTCTTTACTCTTTGTGTGGGTAAAATCATCGGCATCACCGGCACCAAAGGCAAAAGCACCACTTCCAAACTAACTTATGAAATTCTGCGCGATGCTTCTAAAGATACGGTTTTACTCGGCAACATTGGCGAAGCTCCACTCAATCAATTAGACAAAATTACTAAAGAAACTCTAGTCGTTGATGAGCTTTCTTGTCACCAATTAGCAGAGCTAAAAGAAAGTCCTCACGTCGCCGTCATCTTGGACATTAAATCCGAACATTTGGACTATTACAAAGATTTCGCCAGTTACTTTGAAGCCAAAAGTGCCATTGCTCGTTTTCAAAAAGAAAGCGACTACTTAATCTACAATCCAGAGCTTGAAGGCGCTGCGAAAATGGCTTCACTAAGCCCTGCCAAAAAAATAACTCACAGCTTAACCAAAACCGCAGAGGTCTATAAGAAAAACAACCAAATTTTCTACCAAGAAGAATCGATCATCGATATCAATGAAATTTCCTTAATTGGCGAGCACAATCTTTACAACATTATGCCAGCCATTTTGGTCGGGAAACTATTGGGCGTCAAAAACGAATCAATTAGAAAGACCATCAAAAATTTCCACAACTTATCTCATCGCCTAGAACTAATCGCGGAAATAAATGAGGTCAAATACTTCGATGATTCCATTGCCGTCAATCCTCATGCTGCAATTATGGCTATCAAAAGTTTTCCAAAAAACTCCGTCATTCTCATTGCTGGTGGCTATGAAAGAGATCAAGATTTTACCGAATTAGCCAAGACGATCCTTGAATATCAAGTCAAAGCCCTCATCGCTTTGCCAACTACTGGCCAGCGCTTGATTGATTTTGTCTTGAAAGAAAAAAACATATCTGAGATTGACATCGCAACAGAAACAGCAGAAACCATCCAAGAAGCCGCGAAAATCGCCTATGAAAAAGCTCAAGTAAATGATATTGTTTTGCTCAGCCCAGCTAGTGCTAGCTACAATAGCTTCAGCAACTATGAAGAAAGAGGCGATGCTTTCAAAAAAGCAGTTTTGGAAAACCAAGCGAAATAATAAAAGCAAAAACAAAAAATGAAACAAAAATTAGCCATGTTCGTCCTCTACTACCTGCGTTTTTTTGCTAAGCTTCAGCTGCAAAAGAACAAAACCTGCAAAGTGGTGGGTATCACTGGCAGCGCCGGCAAAAGTAGCACTAGAAACGCCATTTACAGTGTTCTCAAAAATAAATACAAAGTTAAAGCCAGCTTCAAAGCCAATTCTGAGTCAGGCATTTCTTTAGACATCCTTGGCTTGGAGATGAAAAACTATTCCAATTTAGATTGGCTGCGAGTTTTGATTCTCGCTCCAATTCGCTTCCTAAGCTACTTCGAAAAATTTGATTACTATCTGGTAGAAATGGGCATCGATAGCCCAAATCCACCAAAAAATATGGATTTTTTACTCAGCATTATCAGACCAAAAATGGCTGTTTTTCTCAATGCTGGACTAAATCACAGTTTTGCCTTTGACCATTTGGTTACTGAAAAAGATCCAATAGAAAGAAAAAAACAAGTTATTCGTGAGATAGCCAAAGAAAAAGCCAAGTTGGTTCTGTCACTTCCAAAAACTGGCTTCGCTTTTTTAAATTTTGATGACCGCAACATCAGAGAAATTTGTCAAAATATTGAGGCTGAAACCTATTCTTTTGGCAGCGATAATATTTGCGATTTGCAAATCATTGGTCATGAAACACAAATCAATGAACAAGAAATTAGCAGTAATTTCACTTTCCAAATTCAAAGACACTACGGCAAATTGAAGGCAAAAAATCAAAAATTAGATATTAAAATCAAAAACTTTCTTTTGCCAAAACATTTTGCTTACGGCCTGGCCTCTGCCATCTTAATTGGCCTTAAGGCCGGCCTCGACACTAAAGAGATAAGAGATTCTCTAGAGAATCATCTCAATCTTCCACTTGGTCGCGCCACCGCCATTCATGGCAAAAACAATTCCATCATTATAGATAGCTCCTACAATGCCTCTTCCATGAAAGACATGATCGAGCTGGTCACAAAAATTAAAAACAAAGGTAGAAAGTTGGCTCTACTTGGAGATATGAGAGAACTTGGTGAAGAGACCAAGCAAGTTCACGAAGAAATTGCTCTGCTCGCTTCCGAAAGCTTTGATCAAATTTTCCTAGTTGGTCAGGAAATGCGAAATTACGCTCTACCAATTATTCAAAATAATAATACAGTTCAAGCCACTCACTTTGAAAATTCCAAAGAAGCCGGCAAGAAAATTGCCAGCTTGTTAAAAGACGGCGACATCATTTTGGTTAAAGGCTCACAGAACACAATTTTCTTAGAAGAAGCGATCAAAGAAATGATGAAAGAAGAAAAAGAAGCTAAAAAATTACTTTGCAGACAAAACTCTTGGTGGCTAAGCATCAAAAGCCAAGCTCTCACTAAATAAATCGATATTTTTAAGCATCGCCACGGTTCCCATACTAGCCAATAAATCTGGAGCGTCGAGCAAAGCCACTGGCAAGGAAAACCTGGTGATTAGAAAATCTTCCAAACCATGAATTTTAGCCAATCCACCAGATAGTAGCAAGCCTTTTTGCAAAACATCAGCAACTAAATCTGGAGGAATTTTTGTCAATAAAGCATTGATTAAAGACTCATATTCCAACTTGAAGTAATCGGCAATTGAATCCAAATCACTAGACTTAATTTTTAACTCCATTGGACTAGCTCCATTAATCGTTTTGCCAGTGATTACCTGGCTCCTTTGCGAAGGAATTAAAGAGAGAACATTTTTTTTCAAAATTTCAGCACTTTCCAAAGAAATGGCAAAATTCTCTGCCAAAGCCAAGTGTCCAATTATTTCTTCATTCAAACGATCTCCACCAAAATCGCTGTCTTCATTAAATAATAATGAACCAAGAGCGATGGCGCTAAATTGAGCTCCACTGGATCCCATCTGCAAGAACAGAGTCCCAGAAGTATCGGCTACAGGGACTCCAGCTCCAATCGCAGCCGCCAGAGGAGCTGCAATTAAATTAACTCTGGAAAAACCTAGTTCATAAAAAAATTGACTGAGAATTTTGCGGTCTAGAATTGTTGCCGATGCCGCCGTGGTCACCATGACAATTGGATTAAAAACCAAACCCTTGAAAACCTTCTTCAACAGTTCTTTCATCAAAATAGCACCTGCCTCTTGATCTAAGATCCTGCTTTTGGCAAAAGGAAAAATTATCTCAGCAAAACTATCTAGTCTACCTTTCATCGCTAAGGCTTCTTTGCCAATCGCCAACAATTTATGATTATCTTTTCTTCTGGCTATACAAGCGTCCTCTTCCAAAACTTTGGCTCTAAAATCGACTGGAGACAACTCCCACACATCATTCTTGAGATCTGAAATCATGACGATTCTGATCTTTGATGAGCCCAGATCGATGGCGATTTTTTTTGAAAGACTTTTAAACATCTGCTTGTTATAATAACACTCAGATCTTTGTTCTTTAAATGAGAGACATAATACTCGCTCAATGGTCTCTCATCTAAACAAACAAAGATCTAGAATAAATACTTAATATGCCAAATAAGTCCAAAAAGTTTTTCAATCGTTTTCTCCACATCTTGGGCTCAAGAATTGTCTATACTTTGCTGTCTGTCGTCATCGTTGCGGTTGGTAGTTACTTCGCCATTCAATATGCCAGAGGTAGCTGGCGCGTCACCAATAAAGGCGTCGTCGCTAACACTGGATTGCTCAATGTTAATTCCTTTCCGGCTGGAGCTCAAGTTTTCATTGATGACAAGTTGATCACAGCCACTGATGACACTGCTTACTTAGAACCAGATACTTACGATGTTAAAATAATCAAAGAAGGTTATTCGCCTTGGAACAAAAGATTAACGGTCCAAAAAGAGCTGGTTACTCAAAGCAACGCCCTGCTTTTTCCAATTGCCCCAAGTCTTACTCCTCTAACTTTTACGGGCATCGGTAATCTCCATCCATCCGCTGATGGTCAAAAAATTCTCTTTTTTACCAATCAAGCTAGCTCCAAATTAAAAAATGGCTTTTACGTTCTTGATCTAAACAGCAATTTCCTCTCAATGCAGAGCGGCCCCAAACAAATTACTGACGACATGGAAGACTTGGACCTAATCAATGCCCAAATTATCTGGTCTCCAGACAGTACAGAATTTATGATTCTTTCAGATAAAAAAGAGTTCCTAGTCAGCATTGATAAAAAAATTATTCTTTCTGAACAGAAAGACATCACTTTTCAGAAAAAAGACATCTTAGCTCAATGGGAAGAAAATATTTATTTACGTGAAAGACAATTTCTGGCCAAATTTCCAAAAGAAATTCTAGAAATTACCAAAAATTCTGCCAAAAACGTCTACATTTCTCCAGATAAGAAGAGAATGTTCTACACTGCCACTGCCGCAGCTACTCTAGCAGAAAACATTGTGCCTCCTGTCCCAGCAACCAACACTCAAGTTGAATCTAGAATTATTGAACCTGGCGCTATTTATGTCTACGACCGCGAAGAAGATAAAAACTTCAAAGTGGCTACCATTACTGCCTTACCAAACTTATTGGAAAACCAAAAAGAAGTAGAAGCTAGTGTTGCAGCTACTATAAAATCCAAACTAACTATAAAAGATGAACCAGTCGTCATTAACACTGAAAAAATCACTTTGGCTGACGATTTGGACCAAACTATAGCCAAGTCTCTAGAAGCCTCTCCTACCGCCTTTGCGCGTCTACAAAAGGGAAATAATTTCTCTACTGCACTTAGCTTTGCTAATTACTACACAGCAGTGCGTTTAAACACCATGCAATGGTTCCCTGATTCTAAACATTTACTCCTAGTTGAAGATGGAAAAATTAAAATCATGGAATACGATGGTCAAAACATTACCACCGTCTATTCAGGACCATTTGCCAATAACTTCGTTTACCCGTGGCCAGATGGAAGCAAGCTGATTATCAAGACCAGCTTCAGTCCAGACTCCCCAGATAATCTATACGTAATAGATTTAAAATAAACTTGCAGTAAAATCAGATCAACGGAGTGTAGCTCAGATGGCTAGAGTGCGGCGTTCGGAACGCCGAGGTCGCAGGTTCGAGTCCTGTCACTCCGACTTTATAAAGTCCTCAATCTGTCCACCATCCACATTCTAACTAAAGAGCTGGCAGAAATATCGTAAGTTTTGGCAATTTGATCAATTTTTTGTTTCAGTCCAGCATCCAACCTAATTGTCATAGTGGTTTTTACTTCTCCTGAAGGTGAATAAACTCCTTCAACAATTTTCAGTTCATCCATGAAATTTCCAACGTCATTTTTGTCCCAAAATTCAGCTTCTTCTTTAATGTTTTTGAAGGTAGGAATTTTTTTGTTATTTTTCATAGTTTTGCTCCTTTTTTGCTTTTTCTAATCTGTAGATTGCTCTTTCCTTCTTCGCCATATCTCTAGCGGTAACCACATAATAAAGGGTATCGATTGTCTGCCTTTGCACTACAGTTGTAATTAGTCTTTCTCCAGATCTCCCAAGCAAAATAATTCTATCGTTGTAGCCAGATATAAAAACCGCATATTCGTCTGCAAAAGACTTCTCAATTTCACTTTGCATAACTTGATGCTTTTTAATATGTTTTCTATTTCTTTCATCAAAAATTAGTTGATTAACTAAAATCATCATTAAAGATGATTGTAACACTTCGTGAGACAATGTCAATAAAAAATGAGACTTTTATGATATTGCGATGTAATATTAGTTGAAACTTTAATTATCAGATCCACAATAGTTGGTTGAATTTTTATGTCCCACTTCCAACCCTGGCAATCATGGAGTCCAGCCAAACGCAATATTTTTGGTCTGCCAACTTGGGATTACTGCCCGCTCCCCCTAGCTAATAAAAAAACAAATTTCCTCAAGCAAAAATCAACGAAAGAACCCATTAGCTACTGGTGCTCCTGGTATGCTTTTGGCGAGAAAATCAGCGAAAAAATCATCCTCGAGCAAGCTTCCTTGCTCAATAAAAGCAAACTCAAAATAGACTACATTTTGATTGATGATGGCTGGACCAAATGGGGTGATTGGCACAAAGTTGACGAGGAGAAATTTCCTAGTGGAATTGGTGCACTTAGTAAAAAACTGGCTCAAAAAAACTTTAAAACTGGCTTGTGGCTAGCACCTTTTCTAGCAGATAAAAAATCTCGTTTATTCAAAGAGCATCCAGAATATTTTTTAAGAAGCAAATCTGGCAAATTAGTTAATGGTTTCAAAAGTTTTCCCTTTTTTGACAGCCTTCTTCACCCAAGATTTTTACTCGATTTTAACAAAAAGGAAGTCAAGCAATTCGTTTTTGAAAGCCTTGACCAGATGATGAGAAAATGGAACATTTCTTTACTCAAATTGGATTTTTTGTACGCACCCTATTTCAACCCTCATTTAAAAAATGCCGACGAGGCTACAAAACAAGTTCAAGAGCTCCTAATTTACCTCAAAACCCAGCATCCGCAGGTTTTTACCATCGCTTGTGGCTGTTCATTCTCTGACGCCGCTAATTTGGCAGATGCCATTCGTATCAGCAAAGACATTAGTGCTCCTCCACCCATGCCAAAAATATTTCGAAAAATATTCTACGAACACAGAGCACAGGTGCTTTTTGCGAAACTTAAACACAAATCCATGTGGAAAGGTTGTCTGGCAGATCCAGACGTGAGAATTTTTGATTTAGAAAACAAAAAAAGCGAAGCTATATTTGAAAAATTGTCGGAAAGCAAAGATTTTCTCCAAGGTTTTGGAGATCAGTTAAAAAAATAAACCTATTGTTCTTGATCTTTTTCTTCAGGCTTCTCTTTATTTTCGCCCCATCCAAACCAAGCCTTACCTGCAAGAGTAGCTTGTGAGTAAGAAGAATCATCCTTAACAGACAATTCTTCAAGATTTTCTTCCAATTTTTTTCTCTCTTCCTCACCGATTGATCCAACGCCTTTTTCTATCATAAGTAACTTATTATATAATAAAGCCTGCAAACATAAAAAGCCCTCATAGTTTAACGGATAGAACGGAGGTTTCCTAAACCTTAAATCCAAGTTCGATTCTTGGTGGGGGCACATTTTTATTTAATTTTCAATTCATTCTTTATTTGTTTTCTTGTTTCTTTGGAATTCAAATCCACCAGGCAGCTTAAGAATTGATGAATACGGAACTATAGAAATACCAACGATGACTACTATTATCCCCAGTCGCTCAACAGTTAACAAATAACTACCATTGAAATCAGCAATTAAAATAAAAATTAGACATAATATAAATGCATAGCATTGATATTTTAAGAAATCTGTCTTTTGTTTTAATTCAACTTTCTTATTATATTTTGAAATTGCCTGCAAAGTTTCGATAGCAGGAATTGAGCCAACTTTTTCTAGAGAGTCATCTTTAACTCTATATAAAACTATTTTTCCCGCTTCTTTAGAGATTGCGTATTTAGAAACTGACCTTCCAATCAATTTGTCATAATCATTGAGCTGCCTTACAACGTTTTTACTATCTTTAATTCCATGACTCTTTACTTCAAAAATAGCTAATATGTCACCACTATCCTTACTTACAATTGCCAAGTCAGCATTTTTATTTGGAGAGATACTGAGTCCAATAACAAATTCATCCTCAGGGAAACCATTTTTAATTAAGTGATTTTTAAATGTTTCTATTAAGGTTGAGTCTTCGTTCATATTTATAAATCTACTCTTTTAGTACAATCTTCCACCAATCACCGCCTTTTCGTCATCAGGCTTTATCAAGATCACTTCCCCGTTTTCATCTGGCACTCCAAGAGTCAAGACTTCAGACATGAAGTGACCGATTTGACAGGGAGGAAAATTTACCACACCAAGCACTAAACGACCAACTAATTCCTCCTTGGTGTAATGAGTGACGATTTGAGCCGAAGACTCCTTAAGTCCAATCTCCGGCCCAAAATCTATCCTTAATTTATAGGCAGGCTTGCGTGCCTCTGGGAAATCCATAGCCTCAACTATCTTTCCCACTCTAATGTCCAATTTCAAAAAATCGTCCAAGCTTGCCATTTAAATTTTCCCTAACTTTTAATTTCTAAAGTGCCTCGTCTTCTACTTCACCCTCGGCATAAACTACTGCCTCAATTACGCTGCTGTAAGAAAACAATTCGTCAGCGTTAAAAACAATACCAATCTCGCGCTCGGCATCGGTGTTATTTGAAGAAGCGTGAATCAAATTCATTTGTTGACTCATACCAAAATCGCCGCGGATCGAACCACCCTCAGCCTCACGACCTAGAGTTGTACCGACTAATTTACGCACCACTGGAACGACGTCAATGCCTTCCCAAGCCATAGCTACAATTGGCATCGAAGACATAAAACTCTTCAAATCCTTGAAGAAACTCTTCTCGCGATGTTCCATATACCATTGGTCGAGCATACCTTCGCTCATATTCACCATCTTGAGACCCACCAATTTCAAGCCTTTGCGCTCAAAACGGGCGATAATCTCACCAATCAAGCCTCTTTGCAAACCATCCGGTTTGACTAAGACAGCTGTTCTAGTCAATTTCATTTTCTTGCCTTTCTTTTAATTTTTAATAATTTTTACTACCATCTAAATATAAAGCAATCTATAAAAGTATATCAAATGATTCTCTTTTCTCTTTCGGATCACTAACTGGCTCAAATTTTCTGTACTTTAATATAAACTAATATATCAAAACATAAATTAAGACATCGCTAAACGGATCTTTTCTTCGTTTTTAAAGTTGCCAATGATTGCCAAACGCAACTCACCATCTCTCACAATTTCTGCAGCTACCCGCTCCAAATCGTCAATTGTGACAGCGTCCATATTTTTCAAAGCATCTTCCACAGAAATCATTTCATTACGCAACAATTTCCTGATGCCAAAAAACTGCGCCACACTATTACTACCCTCTAAACTCAGCAATGTCTTACCTCTTAGGTATTCTTTGGCTCTTGCAAGCTCTTTAGAGCCAATTTTCGCCTTCTCACGCAGCAAGTCAGTAAAAACTGCCTTGCTAACTTTAATCGCCTCTTCTGCACGGTTACGATCAACTCCAGCACTACAGCCAAAAACACCGGTGTCATGGAAAAAATCTAAGTCTGAATTGACATAATAAGCCAGACCAAGCTCTTCTCTAACTTTGCTAAATAAGCGAGAACTCATGTTGCCGCCGACAATCGTCGAAAGCACTTGCAACGTATATCTATCAGCGTGATTGGTGTGCAAAGCCGGCCAAGCCATCAGAAAATGAGCCTGCTCGGTATCTTTGTTGACTAGTCTAAATTTATCATTTGAAAAACTTTCCAAGCCTATGCTGGCTGGACCGGTTGCTGAGGTAGTTGGATATGGATTCTTAAAATCAGCTCGCTCGTCTTCCAATTTGGCCGATGCGGTTTCTATTTGAATCAATAGTTCAGCTTCGCTTTTGGCCAAATCCTTCAACCCTCCTGCTATCACCAAGATTAAATTCTCTGGACCATAGAATCTCTTGAGAAATGATTTGAAATCTGCAGTGTTAAAAGAATTAATGGTTTCTTTGCGACCAATGATCGGATGAGCCAGGTCTCTACCCTTAAAAATCATTTGTTCAAAAACATCGGCAATGTGTGAAGAAGGATTGTCTGCATACATGTTTAGCTCTTCAACAATCACTCCCTTCTCACGATCAATATCTGTTTGTCTAAGCTTAGGTCTAAAAAGCATGTCTGACAAAACGTCTAAAGCTAAGGGGAAATTCGCCGACGCTGACCTAACGTAATAGCCGGTATATTCTTTGCTGGTGAAAGCATTGAAGTCTGCGCCAACGCTGTCCAAAGTTTCTGAAATTTCCTTAGCTGTAGAAAATTTATCCGTGCCTTTGAAAACCATATGTTCAAAAAAATGAGCCAAACCCTCTTCTTCTTTTTTTTCATAACGGGAGCCAGTGTTTGCCAAAAACATGGTGGTCACTGACTTGCTAGTTTTGATGTCTATGAAAATTACGGGAAGCTTGCGCGAGGTCTTTTTGAGTTGAATTTCTTTGTAAGAGACTTGGAACATATCTTTAATTCTAAGCACTTTTAAGTAAAAAACTAGTCCCAGAAAAAGGCGAACAAAGAGCGAATAAAATTGAATATATTTTTTACTCTTTGACATGCGGGGCATGTTGTAAAATTAGCATGTTTTATGGCAAAAAATTTGTACTCATTTATTTAAAAATGATGGAAAATGACTTAATATGTTAAAAAATATAATTACTGTGAGGCAAAAGAAGATTTGATAACCTCCACCCTCCACAACTCGCCAAATAATTGGCAAAAAATGATCAACAAAAAATATATTTATTCTCATTCTTTTGACTGAGTGACAATCAAAACGAACAAGATTTTTAAATAAATGCTCAGCCAAAATTCATATTCTGAACAGTTTTCTACTTGGCTTTTTACAAGAAAAATAGTCAAAGATCTAAATATATTTGCAAAATTTGTGAAAGTTTGTCATAGTTAAAGCTGTAAATTGGAAGCAAAATCTGCCCGCTTTCTTTTACCAGCCGAAGCTTTTTTAAGCCAAACATTTAAAAAAGATTTTGTTTTTTGTTCTTTAACCAAAATTTCTGGCCATCGCTCATCATTTCAATTGTGCCCAATTGATCGGTACGCAATACTTGAGCACCAATAGACCGGAAATTGTCCAAAATCTCCTCGTTTGGGTGGCCAAATTTATTATTTAAGCCACAGCTAATCAGGGCAATTTCGGGTCTAGATTTAGTCAACAATTCGAGGCTAGATGATGTTTTAGACCCATGATGCCCTACTTTTTGCATGCCTACTCTCGCTATCAGTCCGGCACTCACGAGTGCCACTTCCCTGGTGGACTCGAGGTCGCCAAGCAGAAGCAGTTTCACTTCACCAAAACTAGCAAATATCACTATAGATCCGTTATTATCACTCATTTTAATAGCTAGTTTTTGCCAATCCTCGTCCGATAACTCATGTTCGGGTGACTGCCAAGAAAAAGCTTGTGCCGCCTCTAGACTTTTATACTCTTCCAGATCAAAGTCAGTTGGCGTTAAAAATGTCAAAGATAAGAGAGAATTACTACTATTGTACTTAGCCTGGTGGAGCGAGCTAAATTCAGAAAAAGCAATCTGTTGGCCTAAAAACGGCTCTTTTACAATAGTTCCGAGCTTCTGCAAGGCAGATACCTGCTCTTTTAACTCGAGAAACGTCTGAGAATCCTTATAATTAGACAGTGGTAAGATTAGATAGGCAATTGAATAAACTTGCGTTAATTGCTGGAAACCTCCAATGTGATCTTCATCGAAATGCGTCAAAACAAGCACGTCGATTTTTTTATCCCAGAACGGCAGTTGCTTATCCAAACACGACAAAACGCTTTCATCGGGACCAGTGTCAATTAGTATTTGCGTAAAACCAAAACTAAGTAGAATCGCGTCGCCTTGTCCCACATCGCACGTCACAACATGCAAAAAATGGTCGGGCCATTTAAAGAAAATCTCACACACAAAAATCGCCAAAGCACAGAATATAAAAACCGGTTTCATGCAAAAATCCTATATTTATTTTTTGAGTATCTTTTAGTTTTTAAACGAGCGGTCCAGCAGATAGCTAGCAAGTTAATTAGGATAAATACTGCTGTATATAGTTCTTTATTTTCAATGAAGACGAAGTTCTTGAAAGGTAATTTTTCCAGTAAATTTATTATTAGAAATAATATATCCAATGTTTTTGATATCATATAAGATAAAATGTGATCAAAAAAAGTGACCATAAAAGTGCTAGACAAAAATAACATGATAAATGAAGCTAAAAACAATATAGTCAACAACTCCACCAGAGGTAATACCACAAAATTAGCCAAAATAGACAAATAGTTCAATTCAGAAAAATTGAAAATCAAAATAGGGATTAAGAAAAACTGAGCGCAAAAAGTGAGCAAGATATTTTTTAAAAAGTAATTTTTACCTATAAATGGCTCTTTTTCCAGGTAATTATATAAAAATATAATGCCAAAACTTGCTAAAAAAGAAAATTGAAAACTCAAGGTTTCAAGATAAAAAGGATTGATAGTTAGCATAAAAACAGCGGCCAAATACAAGTTAAAAAGCGATAAAAAAGACCTTTGAATAACAAAAGAGGCATAAAAGGCCAAAGAAAGAGTTAGAAAGGCTCTTATGGTGGATGCCACTGCTCCCACCAGAGAAAAATAGGCAAATACAATCAAGAAGTACAGCCAAAAAACCTGATTCTTAGTCAAGAGCTTCATCAAAGGCCTGATAAAAAAGAGGCAAAACTGCAAAAAAATGATGAAGTTAGCCGAGGATGCTGATAAAACATGAAGAATCCCAATAACTTTAAATGAGTGATATGTCTCTCGATCTATCCCAGATACATCTCCGAAGAGTATTCCTTTCACTAGAGGGATACCTCTGGCTCCGACAGTCTCCTCAAGTTTCTCGAGGGAGTCATTTCTTTTATGCTCCAAAGCTTTCTGGCCGAGTAAATAGCGATACTCGACCGAATTGTAAGTCTTATGTAATAGATAAATAGATCGATTAATGAGTCTTTTTAATAAAAAAATGATCTTATCAGTCGAAGCAGTTGCTCTGCTAAGTGATTTACTCTGTTTATCTTTGATATATTCATCGTTTTTGGTCAAAAATGCCTCACTAGTAGGCTTTGTATCAGCAGTCAAACCACCTTTGTTTGCATTTGCTTCGGTTTTGGGCTTTTTTACTAAAAAAATCACTCCAGGCAGCTTTGGTCGATATGTTTCTGATATATTTCGGGTCGTAAATATTACTTGAAAATTTTTAGTAAATATTAAGCTACCTAAAGATATCAATATATAAACTTGTATTTTCCTTAAATTCTTATAAGTCATCCACCCTTTTGACGCGAAAGCGTCCACCCAGTGATTTATAACAACTAACTCGTGAGAAATTAGACGAGACAGACTTCTTTCTGCATCTCATCCGCAAGCAATTAATATTTTTTGATATGTTTTTCTTAGCGCAAAGTCCTATAATCATAAGGATATCTGGGCTTTTAAATCGGCTAATAATTTCTCTGATAGAACCCCCTTACTGACTAACTCTTCCAGATTGGAATACGGCCTATTATCTATAATCGATTGAGCCTTCACTTCACCGACGCCAGATAGGCCCTGCAGTTGCGTGCTACTTGCTTGATTAATTGAGATTAAATTTGAATTGGAAACTGATGAAGAACTCGGCACCAAGCTAGCAGATTTACTAGCATTTTCACCCTCGCTTTGAAATGGAATATAAATTTTATCCTGATTTTTTAGCTCAGTTGCTAGGTTAAGGGTTTTAGCTACATAAGCCTGGTCAGCATCTTTGGTAAAACCACTGGCAGAGGCCACCAAATCCGCCACTCTCTGGCCTATTTCCAATTGATAAATTCCTGGCTTCTTCACAGCTCCAGCAACATCTACTCTGATCAAGCCAAGACTTTCAGCGCCCTTATTTGGAAAAGCCATCTCCGAACAAGAAGGACAGAAACACTCCAAAGTCTGCGAGCTAGCAACCAAAGAGCGAACTGCCACTCCTGCCATGTAGCAGCCAATGACAATAAACGATGAGGGAACAAAAATACTTAAAAAGATGATGATTTTTGGCACAGAACCAATTATCAATCAGCAAGATTACAAGAAACGTCATCGCCAGCAATTTGCTATTCGCTTAAACCACAACCAAGTTGATGATTTTGCCAGGAACGTAGATTTCTTTTTTAATCTCTTTATCAATCAGCCACTTATTCATTGCCTCAAGGCTTTTGGCTTGGCTTAAAATGGCTTCTTTGTCCTGCAAACGATTAGTTGGCCACTCCATCTGTCCACGTAGCTTGCCGTTGACCTGAATAGCGATATTTGTAAAGTTCTTTTGGATCAAAGATTCGTCATATTTTGGCCAAGATTCCAGGTGAATGGAATTCTTTGCTGACAAACCTAGAACTCTAGCCTGATCATAAAGTTCTTCAGATATAAATGGAGCCAAAGGAGCTAAAAGCTTGATGAAAGACAAGATTTCTTCTTTCTCTAAAAGCAGCTCTGTATCAGAATCCATTTTTTCCCAGACATTACCAAATTCCATCAAGGCGGCGATTGCTGTATTATATTTGAGCTCTGGCAGATCGAGACTTAGCTTCTGGATGGCCCAGTGGAGTTTTTGCACCAGGTCGGCTCTATCTTCAACCAACTTGAGTTTAAGAGAAGAATCGCCATATTTGGCAATTTCTCGGTTTACTAAGCGATAAATCTTGCGTAAAAATCTAGCTACACCAGCGACTGCTCGAGGATTCCACGGCTTGTCTGCTTCCAGAGGTCCCATGAACATCTCGTAAACTCTCAAAGTGTCGGCACCATATTCCTTGATAATCTCATCTGGATTGATGACGTTGCCCTTGCTCTTACTCATTTTCTTACCATCTGGGCCGAGAATCATACCTTGATGACGCATCTTGGCAAAAGGTTCGCCTGATGGCAGGTCCAAATAACCCTCGTCGCGCAAAAATTTGGTGAAAAACCTTGAGTAAAGCAGATGCAAAACAATGTGCTCCGGGCCAATTAGATAAAGATTAACCGGCATCCAAGTTTTTAAGTGTTCTTTGTCAGCAAATTGAGATTTGTCTCTGGCACTACAATATCGGAGGTAATACCAGCTACTATCCACAAAAGTATCCATAGTGTCGTACTCTGGAGTCCAGCCTTTGCCGTAAAGTTTCTCTACTCTGGCTTTAAATTCTTTGGAAGAACGAAGTGGCGACTCACCAGTTGGCTTGAAGTCCACATCATCTGGTAAAACCCATGGCAAATGCTCTTCTTTGACCAGATGAGCCTTACCTTCTGGATCATAAACTACTGGAATAGGTGCGCCCCAATAACGCTGGCGAGAAATCAGCCAGTCGCGGAGTCGATAATTGATGCTCAGGCGAGCAAATTCTGGATAAGCAACCAACATTTTTTTCACTGCTGCACTGCTACTTAGACCGTCAAATTCTCCTGAATTAATCAATTTTCCATCAGCCACCACTTCCTTGACCTTAAGGTTAAATTTCTTGGCAAAAGCAAGGTCGCGCTCATCATGAGCAGGCACAGCCATAATCGCGCCAGTGCCATAACCACCAAGCACGTAATCAGCCACGAACAAAGGAATTTCTTCTTGGTTGAATGGGTTAATCACTAGAAGACCTGTGTCTACGCCAGTCTTATCCTTCTCACCAATTTTACGAGTTTCCTCGGTTTTTTTATAAGCAAGACCAATGTAGTCTTGCACCTTTTGCTGATTTTCTGTTGATAAAAGTTTAATCAGTTTCTTTTGGTCAAATTTCTCTGGAGAGATAACCATGAAAGTCGCCCCCAGCACTGTGTCTAAACGCGTGGTGAAAATTGTTAGCTTCTCTGAGGAACCCTTGATGGCAAAATCAGCCTCCGCTCCCTCGCTTCTGCCAATCCAATTATTTTGCTGGCTCTTGGTAGGAGATGGCCAGTCCACACTCTTGAGACCTTCAATTAGCTCGTCTCTATACTGTGTAATCTTGAAATACCATTGTTTGAGATCCTTTTGAATAACTTCACTGTCACAACGCTCACAAAGTCCAGAGACCACTTGTTCATTGGCCAGAACGGTCTGACAAGATGGACACCAGTTAACTTTGCCTTCACTCTGGTAAGCCAGACCTTTTTTATAAAGTTGTTGGAAGATCCACTGCGTCCACTTGTAATACTCTGGGTGATTTGTGGCGATTTCACTATCCCAATCATAAGAAATAGCTAGTCTTTTGACTTGACTGCGGAAAGTATTGATGGCAGTCTTGGTGGTTTCTCTGGGGTGAATGCCAGTCTTGATGGCGTAATTCTCTGCCGGCAGACCAAAAGCGTCCCAGCCAACTGGAAAAAATACCTTTTTGCCATTCATGCGTTTGAATCTAGCCTGGATGTCTAGAGCTGTTTTTGGCTCGACGTGGCCAACGTGAAGACCAGAACCTGAAGGATAAGCGAAAGCGTAAAGCAAGTATTCCTTATCTTTTTTCTCTTCTTCTGCCAAATTCAAATCACCACCACAAAACAAACGACTGGCTTCCCAAAATTGTAGCCACTTATCTTCCACTGCTTGGTGATCATACTTGTGATCTGGCATAAAAATCCCTTTCTTCTCTCCTGAATTGTATCTCTTTTTATCGAGTAAGGCAATTTGCTAAAAAGAATCCTATAACTTTCATTCTCTCCTTTTACAAAATGGTTAAATATTATTGAAAAATGCTCCGAAGCAAATACCAAGCAGTGAACTAATTTTTAACTTAAAAATTAAACACATTCGGTTTGATAAAAAAATTGAACCTGGTTTTTACCCAAATCTTTTCCAAAGTACTATAATTCAAGACCATAAGTTTTTTATTGCATATTTGACGCTTTATTGACGCAACATCTGGTATAAGTATTAACGAAAGTATGAATTATTGATTATAAGTGCATCCTATTGTTACTTATTGCTTTGGGTTTTGTATAAAAATAACAGACCCAAAACTGATATGTTTACGGTTATCTGAAACGAATATAAGGCGAATAAATGTGAATAAGTAGAAATATCAAGCTTTTTTAGACAGTCTCTTTTAAATTTTAAGATCACACTAGATGAAGAATGCTAGCTTATACAAACAAAAGACGAAAGTCCTATATTTTTAGGCACTTTTGGAACTTGGCGAGGATTTTTTTGACGCCTTCTACCTCAGGAAAATAGTAGCTTAAAATAGCCTCATCAGCCACCAAAACGCTTAAAAATCGATCTAAAGCCGAAAAAAAATTGGAATTTTCTTGCTGAGTGAACGTTTTATTCTCTGCTTTTATCCTTATCAGTCGATCAACTTCTTTGCTAATACTTGAGTAGAGCTCAAAATGATCGTTGAGCTGAGCCTTTTGTCCTATAATCTTAAAGTCGTCGCCAAAGAGCCACTCTGAAACTTTTAAAACTAAAGCAGCATTCTTGTATGTTTTTTGTAGTTCCAGTTGGATTTTTTCAGTAAGTAGTCCAGGTAATAGGTAAACGGCCCTCGTTAAGCTAATAGCCTTATTTTGAGTCAGGTAAGAGCGCAGATAGCGAAAGTTTTTGTCTGTGATTGGTGCCTCCAAAAAGACGATAATCGACCAGTCACCCTGCCATTTGTCATGATCTGCCAGAAGAGCCGGAAAAAGGTCTCCTAGGTAGCTTTTGCCGTAGGAACTAAGGCCATATCTCCACTCTGCTTGAGTTTTATCGATGCGTAAGAAATCTTTTTTATCCAAAAGAAACAAAGAAGATTGGAGTCCCGTTTGGCTAAGCACTGGCACTAGTTGATGAAGTTGCTGAAAATTAAGCCAAACCAGCTCATTTTCGCTTGGATAAAGGAAAAGCAAAATTCTCTTACTATTTTCTTTCATAGATCAATCTTTTTTATATTAATAACGCATAATATACTAAAATATTAATATTCAAAGCAGGCTGCAGCCAAAGGTTTTTCACAAAATTAAATACCCAAAACCTAAAAATCGCTGTCTAAGATCGCGAATCAATTTACTTAAAAAGTAATTTTCCAGATCTGATAGTCAATTCAACACATTCAAAAACCCTTCTCAAACCCGTATTTTTAGTTTTCACTTCACATAATACACAAAAACTAAGTCAATTCACAAGTGCTAAAGTTGTGGAAAAGGTGAAGAGCTAAAAACACCATTTCTGACTAAGAAAGCCAAGTTGATCTATTTTGCTTGGTTTTGACTATTATGAAAACCCGTGAAAACCAAGCGGGAATGAATTTCTAGTTCTCTCGAGTGAAGATAATTTTGACTGAAGAGAAAAACCCGAAATAATCTTCTCTCTTGCTAGCAAATCTACTAACATCTAGACTGATAGCAGTTAACAAAAAGGGCCCAAAAAAAACGTCTAATGATCTGGATTAGACAAGAAAAAAAAGACTAGTCAAGCATGCTTGCCAAAATACCCAAACCTACCAGCCCAATCGACAATCAAGCCACTAAAAACGGCTTTTTGAGTTTTTTTAAAGAAGTTGTGGAGCAAAATAATGAGCAAAACAATGAAAAAGAACTAAACTCAAGCAACTCGATTGAAGAAAAAACCCAAAAAACAGAATCCTCCGACTCAAAGCAATCAAAAGACGTCCAAAAATATCTAAAAGACTATCTTTTGGCAGTCGCAAAGACCGGCTGCTCATCAGCCACCATTCGCAATTACAAAAGTGATATCAATCAATTCTTGGATTTTCTAGGCAACTACGAACTAAATGATTTGAGAAACAAACCCAAATTGCTCGCTTTTGCCCATTTCCAGAGGGACAAGGGTCTTAAAGAAAACAGCATTAAACGTAAATTGGTCAGTATTACTCAGTTCAAGATCTGGCTTAAAGACCAAGGTTTAATCAATTCAGAAATTCCTCTCAGTACCTTTGGCCAAACTCAATCAAAAAACGATCAAAATGACGATTTGGAAAGAAACATCATTGATCAACGCAGTGAGAAACACACCAATCAAAGCAATGATAAAAAGACAAATGAAACACAAACTCCAGGCAAGAAAGACCAAAGAAAAGACAAAAAATCTCGCAGTCGCCTTTTGATCCTTCTAAACATATTGGCCTTGTTACTTTTCATGGGTGGCCTAGCATATTTCGCCTACCAACAATTCGGCCAGGCTATTATTTCCATGGCTTATCCAAGTGCACCAGTCGCTCCAAGCAGAATTCTTTCATATCAAGGTCGCCTAACCAACACCGCCCAAAGCCCTATCTCATCGCCAACCGCTATGAGCTACTCGCTTTATGATGCCGATACCGGCGGTTCGATACTCTGGTCATCCAACACCTGTACTATTGATCCTGATCAAGATGGTATTTTTAATGCCAATTTGGGAGCTGGAGCTGGCACCGGAGCAGACAGCGAAAACTGCGGTGGAACTATAGGCGACGAAGTTTTTACTGAATACGCCAATGTTTGGCTGCAAGTAACTATTGGCGCAGAAACTCTTACACCTCGTCAACCGATCCGCACCGTGGCTTACGCTCTTAACTCATCTACTCTACAAGGCTTACCTCCAGCAGAAGTCGCTACCAACAGCACCATCCTGATGATGAACAGCTTGGGAGAAGTCGTCCTTGGAACCAACAACCCCATCATTAAAGCTGCTACCACTAGCTCTGGAATGACTATTGAAGCGAATAAAATCACTATCAAAACTTATTCTGGTTCAAATGGCGACATTGTTTTAGACCCCGATGGAACCGGAATTGTTGATATCCAAGGCAACGCTAGTATTTCTGGCACCAGCACGCTTTCTGGCAATGTCTATATAACTAGTCCGAACAATCTCATCTTTGGCGGAATCACTGCTCTCGGAGAAATTAGCGCCGCTAATGATTCTGGAGCCTACCTAGTGGGAGCTTACGACGAATTTATCAATTCTAGTTCTGGAAATGTCCAGGGGGTTCTAAAAGACTTGGACACTGCAATCAATGCGGTCACTGGCTCAGGCACTGGCTCTTTCTGGAACGTTACTAGCGGAACACTTCAACCAAACAACAATACTTTGGATTTATTATTTGGTGGAACTTCTACTGCTTCCGCAAAATTTGCTTTTAAAAACATTAGCAATGGAACTCCAACACTGTCTTTTGCCAATCAGGCCTCAGCTTTTGATCTAGCCAATTCTACGGTCAATTCTCTAGACATAGAGTCTGGACTGATGTCATTTGACACAAATAATTCTAGAGTTGGTATTGGAACAACCACTCCTACCGTTGAGTTGGATGTTAATGGCTCAATCAACTACACAGGAAATTTAAAAGCAGCTGGCTTAAATACACAAATTCAGTTCAATGACGGTGGAATTTTTAATGGCGACTCTGGCATGACCTGGGACAACGTCAACAAAAAGCTAGTTCTCAGCGGCAATGGAGTTGATCAGTGGATGGGAGCTATTAGTGGAGTAATGGATGATGTCAGCTCATTTGGACTGATGTTTTTGGGTGGCAATGCCTCTGGCACTGACATGAATGGCGGATCGATGAATATGAATGGAGGAATGGGAAACGGAACAGGCTCAGGTGGTCCTGTCTACGTGGGTGGTGGAGAAGGTGGAGAGACAGGCGATGGCGGAGCAATGGAATTCAACGGAGGATCTGGCGGACTAACATCAGGCAATGGAGGCTACCTTTCATTTTCAGCTGGGAGTGCCCCTACATCAGGAGATGGCGGATCATTGTATTTTAACGTTGGGCAAGGACAAGGTGGTGGCAGTGAAGGGAAAATAGTTTTCGGTGTTTCTGGAAATTATCGTCCAAGTGCAATTCTCGACACCTTGTCCATTGCCACAACCGATAAAAATTTTTCCTTCCCTAATCAGTCAGGAACATTTGTTGTTGCTGATTCAATAACAGGCAACGTTGGAGTTGGCACGACCACCCCAGGATCACGATTAGAAGTTGTAGGAAACATAGCCGCAACCGGGATCAATGGGTTTATATCATCACCCTATCAAATAGTTGCTCCAAAAGGAATTGTGGGTATGGGGACAGGAGCATTAACCTCAATTGGCGCAGCTGTTGCTACAGGAGCATATCCTTGGGATGTAGCCGCTGACCCCACTGGTCGTTTTGTGTATGTGACAAATCAAGGTTCAAATACCGTTTCCATGTACTCTGTCAATCAGTCAACAGGAGCATTAACCTCAATTGGCGCAGCTGTTGCTACAGGATCTGGTCCTTACAATATAACTACTGACCCCACTGGTCGTTTTGTGTATGTGACAGATTTCAGTTCAAGTACCATTTCCATGTACTCTGTCAATCAGTCAACAGGAGCATTAACCTCAATTGGCGCAGCTGTTGCTACAGGATCTGGTCCTCGTGGTGTAACTACTGACCCCACTGGTCG
>CALQZX010000007.1 GCA_943350175.1 Parcubacteria group bacterium
AGGTAGCCGCTTTCGATCAATTGCGCGACAATGCTGAAAAAGCAGTTTTAGTTATCAAAGAAACTTTAGATAAAGACAAGGTTTCTCTAAGTGAAAAAGTGAAGAGTAAAGAAGCCATGCAACTCAAAATTGCTGAGCTCGAACTCAAGGCTAAGAATAAAATTGTTGCCACAAAACAACAGTTGGAAGTTCAATTAGAACAAACTGAAGAGATTTACAAAACCATTAAACAAATGGTGAAAAAAATCAAAGTCAAAACCGTTCTAACTGAAGATGAATACCTCAAGCTCGATGAATACGATGCTGCTTCTCATTTGCAGGTCGGCATGGGTGCTGAGAGTATTTTAACTTTGGCCAAAAAAGTTGATCTTGATGGTGAAGTTAAAATTTTAAGAGATGAATTAGTTGAAAGCAAAGGCGCTAAAAAAGCTAAGGTTACCAAGAGACTTCGCGTTGTCGAAGGTTTCAAGAAATCTGGTATTGATCCAGCTTGGTTATTCTTAACTGTTTTGCCAGTGCTACCTCCAGACTTACGTCCAATGGTGCAATTGTCTGGTGGTCGTTTTGCTGCTTCAGATTTGAATGATCTCTATCGTCGTGTTATTAATCGTAACAATCGTTTGGCTCACTTAATCAACTTAGGTGCTCCAGAAATCATTTTACGTAACGAGAAAAGAATGCTCCAGGAAGCTGTTGATGCTTTAATCGATAGTTCTCAAACCAAACAAACTCGTCGTCGTAGCAACCGTCGCCCACTTCGCTCTCTTTCTGAGATGCTACGTGGTAAGACTGGTCGCTTCCGTCAAAACTTGCTCGGTAAACGTGTCGACTATTCAGGTCGCAGCGTTATCGTTGTCGGTCCAGAATTGAAGCTTAACCAATGTGGTTTGCCAAAAGATATGGCTCTAGAAATGTTCAAGCCATATGTTCTCAGAGAATTAATCGTTAAAGGAATCGCTCCAAACGTTAAGAGTGCTCGTCACCTTATCGATCGTCGCGAACCTCAAGTTTATGCCATTTTGGAACAAGTCATTGAGAACCATCCAGTTCTTTTGAACCGTGCTCCTACCTTGCATAAATTAGGTATTCAAGCTTTCTTCCCAGTCTTGATCGAGGGTAGTGCTATTTCACTTCACCCTTGTGTTTGTTCTGGTTATAATGCTGACTTCGATGGTGATCAAATGGCCGTTCATGTACCTTTGACCAAGCAAGCCCAGCAAGAAGCTATTGACCTGATGATGGCCAATCACAACTTGCTTAAACCAGCTAATGGTGAGCCTATCACTGTGCCTAACAAAGAAATGGCTCTTGGTGCTTATTACTACACCAGTTTTGATGAGAGAATCGCAATGTTCCCAACCATTTTGGGTAGCAAAAACGAAGCTTACCATTTATACCAAATTGGTAAACTTGATCTTCGTCAAAAAGTTAAAGTTTTCATGGCTGTTAAAGGCAAGAAACAAATTGTTGAAACCAACATTGGTCGCTTGCTTTTCAATAGTGTTTTGCCAGAAAGCTTACGCTTTATTAACGAACCAGTTAATGCCAAGATGATTAAGCAAATTGTCACTAAAGCTATTGAAACTGAAGATAATGAAATCGTGGCTACCATGATTGACGCTATCAAAGATTTAGGTTTTGAAGCTGCTACCAAATCAGGTTTATCTGTTTCGGTGAGTGACTGTGAAATGCTTGCAGAAAAAGATCAAATCGTTGCTGCCGCTAACCAAAAAGCTGAGCTGATTCGTGATAATTATCTCCAAGGTTTAATTACCGATGAAGAACGTCGCCGTCAAACACTTGATGTTTGGATTAAAACCACTGATGATTTGGCTGAAAAAACTTGGAAGACTTATAGTGATGACAACTCAGTTAAAGTGATCATTGATTCTGGTGGTACTCGTGCCTCCAAGGATCAGGTCAAACAGCTGGCTGCTATGCGTGGTTTGGTTGTTGATCCACTGGGTAATATCGTCGAGATGCCTACCAAGTCTAACTTTAGACAAGGTTTATCTATCTTCGAATACGTGACTTCAGCTCGTGGTTCCCGTAAAGGTTTGACTGACTCAGCCATCAAAACTGCTGATGCTGGTTATCTGACTCGTCGTTTAGTTGACGTTTCTCATGACGCCATCATCCGTCAAGATGATTGTGGTGCCACCGATGGAGTGGAATTAGTCAGAGAACCAAGAAGCGATGCTTTCTATTACAGAATTTTGGGTCGTTACGCAAGTAAAGACATTAAGATTGGTAAGAATATCGTAATCACTGCTGGTGAATTGATTCATGACGACGCTGCTAAAGAAATTGCTGCTACTGTCGAAGTCGAATCAGTTTGGGTTCGTTCTCCTTTGACTTGTAAATGTAACAAAGGTCTCTGTATCAAATGTTATGGTTGGGATTTTGCCACCAGAACAGACGTCGAGATCGGTGTTCCAGTTGGTGTCATTGCTGCTCAATCTATTGGTGAGCCAGGTACTCAGCTGACTATGCGTGTTAAGCACTCTGGTGGTATCGTCGGTTTGGACGTTACTCAAGGTTTGCCACGTGTCGAAGAGTTACTTGAAGCACGTAATCCAAAGTTGCAAGCTTTGATCGCTCATATTGCTGGTAAAGTCAAAATTGAAGAGAAAGATGGCGAAAATACTATCACCATCAAAAACAAAGAAGGTGAAGAAGAAGTTTTCACTCTAGGAGCTTCAGTGGCTTTATTGGTCAAAGACAAAGACTTGGTTTTTGCTGGTCAAAAATTAACTGCTGGTGGTGTAAACATTCAAGAATTACTTCAACTTAAGGGTTTGGTGTTTACTCAACAACACTTAATTGATCAAGTTCAAGAGGTTTATGAGTCTCAGGGCATTACCATCAACGACAAACACTTTGAAGTTATTACTCGTAAAATGGGTGACAAACTTCAAATTGAGCTTTCTGGAGATACAGATCTCTTAGTTGGCGAAGTTGTTGAGCGTGCTCGCTTCGTTGGAGTTAATGATAACGTAATGGCAGCCGGTGGTGATCCAGCTACCGCAAGAGTTTTATTGCTGGGTATTACCAGATCATCTCTCTTTACCAGCTCTTGGTTATCTGCTGCTTCTTTCCAACACACTAAGCATGTTTTGACTGATGCTGCTTCTGAGGGTGCCATCGATTATCTAGAAGGTTTGAAAGAAAACGTCATTATTGGACGTTTGATTCCAACCAGTGAAGAAAGGGCTAGAGCCACAGTTTAAGAAGTAATAATGAAAAACTAAGGTGTATGTGTTAAAATTGCTACCTTAGCGAAATAGAAAACAAAAAATTATGCCTACAATTAATCAATTGATTAGAAAAGGTGGTCGGGTTAGTAGAATTAAGCGTATCAAAGCTACCGCTTTGCGTCGTAGTTTCAACTCTAACGAAAATCGCCCAGTTGCCACTAATAGTCCTCAAAAAAGAGGTGTTTGTACCGTGGTTAAAACCATGACTCCAAAAAAACCAAACTCAGCTCTTCGTAAAGTTGCTAGAGTGCGTTTGTCCAACAAAATGGAAGTCACTGCTTACATCCAAGGTGAAGGTCACAATCTCGCTGAACATAGCATTGTTATGATCAGAGGTGGTCGTGTCAAAGATTTGCCAGGTGTGAAGTATCACATTATTCGTGGTAAATATGACTGTGCTGGCGTAGATAAGAGAAAAACCAGTCGTAGCAAATATGGAGTCAAGAAAAGTTAAAGGAAAAATTGTATGAGAACCAAAAAGGCTCAAGTCCGTGAAATAGAAAAAGATGCTAAATATAGCTCTGTTTTAGTGCAGAATATCATCAATCGCAGTATGAAAGATGGTAAGAAATCTGTCGCTCAAAAACAAGTTTATGATGCTTTAGCTATTGTTGAAAAAGAAACCAAGCGTAAAGCTTTGGAAGTTTTAGAAGAATCTATTGCTAGAATTCAACCTCAAATGGAAGTTCGCTCTCGTCGTGTCGGTGGCGCTTCTTATCAAGTTCCTATGGCTGTTCGCGGTCGTAGAGCTAATTCTTTGAGTGTTAGATGGTTAGTAACCGAAGCCAACAAGAGACCAAACAAACAATATCATAGCTATGCTGAAAAGTTAGCTGCTGAATTGCTTGATGCTCTAACCGAGCAAGGTGGTGCAATTGAAAAGCGAAACGGTTCACATCGTATGGCTGAAGCCAACAAGGCTTTCTCCCATTTCAAGTGGTAAACTTTCAAGCTTTTCTCATTTATTATTAGGTAGATAAATTATAGAATAATAGGTCTATGTCAGATATTTCAAAAACAAGACAAGTTCCATTGGAACGCATTAGAAACATTGGTATTATCGCTCATATTGATGCTGGTAAAACCACCACTACTGAGCGCATCCTTTTTTATACTGGTCGTAACTATAAAATTGGTGAAGTTCACGCTGGTGCCGCTACCATGGACTGGATGGCTCAAGAGCAAGAACGTGGCATCACCATCGTTTCTGCTGCTACCACTTGTTTTTGGGAGCCTTACTTCGAAACCGCTTTGCCAAAAGCTAGATATCGTTTCAACATTATTGATACTCCAGGGCACGTTGACTTTACCGCTGAAGTTGAGCGTTCACTGCGTGTTTTAGACGGTGGCATCACTGTTTTAGACGCTTCTGAAGGTGTTCAATCTCAGTCTGAAACTGTCTGGCGACAAGCAGATAAATATAATGTCCCTCGTATCTGTTTTGTGAACAAAATGGATAAATTAGGTGCTGACTTCAACGCTACTGTTGAAGATATTCGTGTCAAATTTGGTGTTACTCCAGCCGTCATGGTTTTGCCAATGGGAGCTGAGAACTTTTTTGATGGCGTTATTGACCTGATTTCTCGTAAAGCTTACTTCTGGGAAGACCATGAAGCTGCTACCGAGCCAGAAATCAAAGATATTCCAGAGGAATATAAAGAAAAAGCCGAAGTTGAAAGACTAAAATTAGTTGAGGCTATTGCTGAAACTGATGATGTTTTAATGGAAAAGTTCTTCGCTGAAGAAGAAATTGCTATTAATGACCTCAAAGCTGCTTTGCGTAAAGCTGTTATTGATTACAAATTAGTCCCAATTTTTGCTGGTTCTTCACTCAAGAACACCGGCATTCAGCCTTTGTTAGATGCTGTTGTTGAGTACTTGCCTTCCCCAACCGACATCGATCACATCGAAGGTCATATTAAGGGTAAAGAAGAAGTAGTGCAACGTCGTTTGGTTCCAGAAGAAAAATTCTGTGGTTTGGCTTTTAAAATTCAAACTGATCCTCACGTTGGTAAATTAACTTACTTCCGCGTTTACTCAGGATCGATCAAAGCTGGTTCTTACGTTTACAACTCTAGTAAAGATGTTAAAGAAAGAGTTGGTCGTTTGCTTCTAATGCATGCTAATGATAGAGAAGATGTTACTGAAGCTTTTGCTGGAGAGATCATTGCTGTAGTCGGTCTTAGAGACACCAAGACTGGTGACACTCTTTCCGACGAGAGCGAGCCAATTATTTTGGAAGGTATCACTTTTGCTGATCCAGTTATCTCTTTAGCTATTGAACCAAAAACCAAATCTGATCAAGAAAAAATGGGTATGGCACTCGCCAAACTTTCTGAAGAAGATCCAACCTTCAATATTAAAGTCGATCATGAAACTGGACAAACCATCATCGGTGGTATGGGTGAATTGCACCTCGAAATCATCGTTGATCGTATGAAGAGAGAATTCAAGGTCGAAGCCGATGTAGGTAAGCCTCAAGTTGCTTATCGTGAAACCATTACTAAGCTTGCTGAGGGTGAAGGTAAATACATCAAACAGTCTGGTGGTCGTGGTCAGTATGGTCATGTTTTCCTCAAGATTGAACCAAAAGATCGTGGCACTGGTTATGAATTCGTCAACGCTATTACTGGCGGATCTGTTCCTCGTGAATACATCGAGCCAGTTAATAAAGGTGTTAAAGAGTCAGTTGATAGAGGTTTCTTAGCTGGTTACCCAATGGTAGACATCAAAGTTACTCTTTACGACGGTTCTTATCATGATGTTGACTCTAGTGAATTATCTTTTAAGATGGCTGGTTCTCTTGGTATGAGAGAAGCTGTAGCTTTGGCTGGTATGGTTCTTATCGAACCTATCATGAAGGTTGAAGTTAGCACCCCAGAAGAATTCATGGGTGACATCATTGGTGATCTTGGTTCACGCCGCGCTCAAATTCAAGGCACCAATACTAGAGGTACCGTGGTAATCATTACAGCTTTAGCTCCTTTATCTGAAATGCAGGGATACGTTACCAACTTACGTGGTATGACTCAAGGTCGTGCTAGTAGTGTAATGTTGCCAAGTCATTATGAAGAGGTGCCAAAGAATATCACCGAAAAGATCGTTGAAGATCGTAAGGGTATTAAGAGAAGATAATTTGTATCTTTGATTGCTCGGATCTTTAAGGTAGAATACAAGTTCGATAGTCTTGAGTTATTTTAAGTCTATAAATTTATAAATTAGTAAATTAAAGAAAGGAGTAAAGCTAATTTTCTGATGCATTGCATCGCCAGAGTAAGCGTCCTTACTCTAGAGATGCTGAGGAAGAAAATAAACTTTACGACAAAATTATGGCAGATAATAAATTTGTCAGAAGCAAGCCACATGTCAACATTGGTACCATTGGTCACGTCGATCACGGTAAAACCACTTTGACTGCCGCTATCACTCAAACTTTGGCTAAGGTTGTTCCATGCGAAACCAACAAAGCTATGGTTTATGCTGATGTCGAAAATAGTAAAGAAGAAGTTGCTCGTGGTATCACCATCAACATCAAACATATTGAGTACGAGACCTCAAAACGTCACTACGCTCACATCGATGCTCCAGGTCATGCTGATTACATCAAAAATATGATCACTGGTGCCGCTCAAATGGATGGTGCCATCTTGGTGGTTGCCGCTACTGACGGTCCAATGCCTCAGACTCGCGAGCATATTCTACTTGCCAAACAAGTTAACGTTCCTCAAATCGTAGTCGCTTTGAACAAATGCGATATGGTTGATGACGCTGAATTGCTAGACTTAGTTGAATTTGAAGTTCGTGATCTCTTAACCAAATATGGTTATGATGGCGACAACACTCCAGTCATTCGTGTTAGTGCTGCCAAGGCTCTAGCCGGTGATGCTGATGCTCAAGCTAAAGTCATGGAACTCATGGATGCTGTGGATGCATATATCCCAGAGCCAGTTCGTGCTGTTGAGAAGCCTTTCAGTATGTACATTGAAGATGTCTTCTCGATCAAGGGTCGTGGCACAGTTGTCACTGGTCGTATCGAGAGTGGTATCATCAAAGTCGGTGAAAACGTTGATATCGTCGGTATTCGCGACAAAGTTTCTTCTACCGTCACTGGTGTTGAAATGTTTAGAAAAATGCTCGACCAAGGTCAAGCAGGCGATAACGTCGGTATTTTGCTTCGTGGTATTGAAAAAGATGGCGTCGAAAGAGGTCAGCTTTTGGCCAAACCAGGTAGCGCTAAAGCTCACAAGAAATTTGAAGCTGAAGTTTATATCTTAAAGAAAGAAGAAGGTGGTCGTCACAAACCTTTCTTCTCAGGTTACAAACCTCAATTCTACATCAGAACCACAGACGTAACTGGTGAGATCAAGCTTCCAGATGGAGTCGAAATGGTTATGCCTGGCGATAATGCCAAGATGACTGTCGAGCTCTTAGTGCCAGTAGCTGTTACTGAAGGTTTCCGCTTCGCTATTCGTGAAGGTGGATTGACCGTCGGTGCCGGTGCTGTTACCAAAATTTTAGACTAGTTCTAAAATTAAGAAAGTAAATAAAAACCCCGCTTTTAAAGGCGGGGTTTTTGGTATAATTAAATAATGATTTTAGAATATTTTGATCGTAGATAGGATAAAGCTTGTGAAAAAGCAATTGCTGAGGAAGAAAATCTGAGGCGAGAGAATGCAGTCAAAATTGCCAACGATATCTTAAAAATTTTTCCTGATTTATATTCGTCAACAACTTATAGAATTATCCAAAAATATGGAGGTGGAGATGATCAAGAAGCAAGAAGAAGGTTGTCTGAGTTAGCATCCAAACTTGAGGGCGGTGATGATTTGGAGAAGATAGTTTTTATGATTTTTGATGTAATATCAAGCTCCAAAAACAAAGTCATCGTTGATTATAAATTTGGTCCTAGCGTTGCCTTTGATAAAAAAACAATGGATTCTCATCAAACGATTAAAGATGGAGAGCCATGTAGGGTTATTTGTCCGCCAGTTTTTGCAGAATATGAAATTCCTTATTCTCCAACTATGGAAAGAAAACGCATTTTAATTAAAACAGCAACCGTTGAGCCGGTTGAGACGCCAAAATAAATTTGATTGATTGCTTACTATCTATTATCTGCACTCTTGCTCTCTGCCTTTCCTTCTGGTACAATACAATCCTCTCGAGAAATATGGAGAGAAATTTGTTTTTTAAGATTTTTGCTAAGCTCAAATCACTAAAAAATACAAATTTCCTCTGTACAAGCGAGGCTACATTAGTTATAATCGCGTTTTGTGATTCAAGAGGATCGCAAACAAATTAAGGTAATAAATTAAAAATAGTATGACCAAAAATCAGAACTCATACAAGATCAGAGTGAGACTCAAATCCTACGATCACCGCGTCATTGACGAGGCTTCCCGTAAGATCTTGCAGACCGCACTGTCTACTGGCGCCAAAGTTATCGGCCCAGTACCTTTGCCAACTCACAAAAAGTCTTTTACTGTTTTGACTTCACCTCATACTGATAAAAATGCTCAAGAACATTACGAGATTCGTACTCATAAGCGTTTGATCGACATCGTCGATCCAACCAATAAGACCATCGATTCTCTAATGCACTTGGAACTACCTGCTGGTGTTGATATTCAAATCAAAATGTAGTTTGAGGCGGTAAGATAGTCGGGCTAGAAATCCGACACTATTTTGTTGACAGACAATGCTAAATACAATATTTGCTACCAAAGTGGAAATGTCTCAAGCCTGGTCAGAGGACGGCAAGCGTTTACCAATCACCAAGCTAAAAGTTAGTGATAATCTTGTTTTATCTAAAAAAGAAACTCAAGATAAACAAATCACTGTCGAAATTGGTTATGGTGACAAAAAATTGAAAAATGTTCCTAAACCACTTAGATCAAAGATGGCTAAGAGCGGTTTTACCTCCGGAGTCAAACAAGTTGAAGGTGTTAAGTTTGTAGGTGAAGAAAATCCAGAGTCTCCATTGGAAGCTGGTCAAACTTTATCTATAACTGATGTCCTTTCTTTGGGCGACATTGTTGAAATTCAGGGTTCTACTAAAGGTCGTGGTTTTGCTGGTGCTATGAAACGTCATGGTTTCCATGGTGGCCCAAAGACTCACGGTCAATCAGATCGTGCTAGAGCTGTCGGTTCCATCGGTGCCGGTACTACTCCAGGTCGTGTCTACAAGGGCAAGAGAATGCCGGGAAGATACGGTCAAGAAACCAAAACTGTTTCTGGTTTAACTATCGTTTACATCGATCAAAAGAACAATGAACTTTGGGTTAATGGCCCAATTCCAGGATCCAGAAATTCCACCATCAGAATCAGTAAAACTGGTGTTAACAAAGAAATCAAATTAAACTTAAACTTACTTGGTTTGGCTAAAACCGAACCAGAAGTAGCTGAAGTCGTAGAAGTATCAGAAGAAAGTAAATCATAATGCAATTGACAGTCATCGATTCTGCCAGCAAAAATGAGAAAGTTAGAGTTAGTGACACTTTGTTTGCTAATTCTGCTTCTGAATTTCTTTTGGCTCAAGCTATTAGAGTTTATCTCAGTAACCTAAGACAAGGTACTGCTCACACCAAAACCAGATCAGAAGTCAATAGAACCAAGAAGAAATGGTACAAGCAAAAAGGTACCGGTAACGCTCGTCATGGTGCCCGTACTCCAAGTATTTTTGTTGGTGGTGGAGTCGCTTTTGGTCCAAGAGGTATTGAAAACTGGACCAAGACTTTAAATGCCAAAAACAAACTTTTGGCTCTTAAAGTTGCTTTGAGTGCTCAAAAAGCTAACTTATTCTTAAGTAAAGATATTTCCTCCTTAAAAGGTAAAACTAGTGAAGCTATTGCTCTTTTAGCTCCAGTTAGCACTGGCAGCGAAAAGGTTTTGGTAATTTTGACCAAAAGCTCAAGTTTAGCTCTTCGTTCACTTCGTAATGTAGAAAATGTTATCGTCATGACTGCAGATCGTATTAACGCTCTTCACATTGCTATGGCTGATAAAATTGTTATCGAATTCACTGCTTTAAAAGTTTTAGAAGATAGATTGTTAAAAGTTAAAAAGACAACTATTAAGAAATAATCATGAACGCTTATTTAATTAAAAAACCAGTCGTCACAGAAAGATCTCTAAGCTTAGCCAAAGTAGAGCACGTCTATACTTTTGAAGTAGAGATGAGCGCTCACAAAGGTCAAATCAAAGAGGCCATTGCAACTATTTTTGGAGTTAAAGTTCTTTCAGTTAACACTGTCGTCAGACATAGAGTTAAGAAAAAAACTGGTAAGAAAAGAATGAACACTGTCAGTGCAAAAACCAAAAAGGCTTATGTCACTTTGGCTGCTGATAATCATATCGATCTTTTTGATGTAGGAGGAGAAAACTAATGCTAAAGAAAGTCAGAGGTGAAAGCGCAGGAGTCAGACATCGTTTAGATGTTGATCGTGGCGACCTACACAAGGGCAAGCCAGAGAAATCTCTTTTGGTCAAAGGCCATAAGAAAAGACAAGGCAAAGACTCTTCTGGTCATATTTCTGTTAGACATAGAGGTGGTGGTGTTAAGAAAAGAATGAGAGTTATTGATTTTCGTCGCGAGAAGTTTGGTATTCCAGCCATCGTCAAGAGAATTGAATACGATCCAATGCGTACAGCTAATGTCGCCCTACTTTTCTATAAAGATGGTGAAAAGAGGTATATCATTGCTCCAGAGGGTTTAGAGATTGGTGCCGAGATCATTTCAGAAGAAAAAACTGAAGTTAAAGTCGGTAACTGCATGAAATTGAAAAATGTGCCAATTGGTGTCGATATTCATAATATCGAATTACGTCAAGGCAAAGGAGCTCAAATTGTCAGAGGAGCTGGTCTTGGAGCCATGGTACAATCCAAAGAAGGTAAATATGCTATTATTGCTCTGCCTTCTAAAGAACAACGCTTAGTGAGTTTAGAATGTTCAGTCACTATTGGTCGCGTAGGCAATCAAGAGTGGAAGGGTACTAAGCTTGGTAAAGCTGGTCGTAAGAGAATGATGGGTATCAGACCAACTGTTAGAGGTACTGCTCAACATCCAGACAGTCATCCACACGGTGGTGGTGAAGGTCGTAGCGGTGTCGGTATGAAACACGCTAAGTCTCCATGGGGCAAGAACGTCGCTCCAGGTAAGAAGACCAGAAGTGTTAGAAAACCAAGTCGTCATTTAATAAGAGATCGTAGAGCTAAAAATTAATTTAAAGTAAAGATAAAGTATAAAATATGTCTAGATCAAGTAAAAAAGGACCATTCATCGACCCAAAACTTCTAAAAAAAGTTTTAGCTCAAAAAGCTTCAGGGGAGAATAAATCAATTAAAACATGGAGTCGCTCTTGTGTTGTTGCTCCTGAATTCGTTGGTCATACTTTCATGGTTCATCAGGGTAAGAACTTCATTGAAGTTTTTGTATCTGAATTAATGGTCGGTCATAAATTGGGTGAATTCGCTCCTACCAGAACCTTCAGAGGTCACGGTAAGATTGTGAAGAGATTGCTAACTAAAACTTAAACTTTTTTGGAAAAAACTAAAATGATAATTAAAGCAGAACAAAAAAACACCAGACAGACATCACGCAAAGTGCGTTTAGTTGCTGATGTGGTCAAAAAGATGAGTATCGCTGATGCCATCAAACAATTGGCTGTTATCAACAGAAAATCCAGTCTTTTGGTGCTCAAGGTTTTGGGTCAAGCAGTTGCTAACGCTACCAATAATTTTGGTTTGGCTGTTGCTGATTTAGAAATTGATAACATTGTTATTAATGATGGCCCAGCTCTTAAGAGATGGAGAGCAGTTAGTCGTGGTCGCGCTCACACCATTTTAAAGAGAACCTGTCACGTTAGAGTTGACCTTAGAACTAAAAAAGAAGCTGTGCCTGTTGCTAAAACCGAAGCTCCAAAAGCCGAAGTTGCAGTAGAAGAAGCTCCAAAAGCCGAAGTCACAGAAGTCAAGAAAAAAACCGTCAAAAAAGCTCAAGATGCTATTAAGTTGGACCGTAGCAAGAATCAAGCAGCTAAACTGCAGGGTTCTGGTAAAGGTCAGGCTAACAAACTAATACAAAGTCAGAAAAAGGGGTCTAAGTAAAGATATGGGACAAAAAGTTAATCCAATCAAATTTAGAATGGGCGGGATTTTCACTTGGAAATCTCTCTGGTTTGCAACTAAAGCAGATTACTCTAACAAAGTTTTAGAAGATTATCGTCTTCGTGAATATTTGGAAGAGAGTCTTAATAATGCAGGATTAGTTGATATTGAAATCAAACGCTCTATCAATAAACTTTTGATTGTTTTGTCAGTAGCTAGACCAGGTGTTGTCATTGGCAAGGGTGGTTCAAACCTAGAAAAAGTTAAAGAAGGTGTTGAACGCTTGATTAATGTTTCTAAAGATAAAAAAGACAAAGCCAGAATTGAATTAAAAGTAGAAGAAGTTAAAAAACCAGATCTAAGTGCCAAATTAGTGCTTGAGAGAATCATTTCTCAATTACTTGCTAGATATCCTCACCGTCGCGCTGTTATGCAGGCTATGGAAAAGGTGATGGCAGCCGGTGCAAAAGGTGTTAAAATTCAACTCTCTGGTAGAGTCGGTGGCGCTGAAATTGGTCGTAGAGAAAAATACTTCCAAGGTAGTGTCCCAACTCAAACACTTAGAGCTAATATTGATTATTCTGAAGCCCCAGCCAAGACTCGCTCTGGTTATGTGGGTATTAAAGTATGGATTTATAAAGGGGAAGTAATCTAGCAATGTTACAGCCAAAAAAAGTAAAATACCGCAAGACCTTTAGAGGTAAAAACAGAGGCAAAGCCTTTCGAGGTTGTGAAATTGTTTTTGGTGAATATGGCTTAAGAGCCCTAAGTCTTGGTGAGATTTCTGCTCGCCAGATTGAAGCTGCTCGTAAAAAGATCACTTTCGCTACCAAAAGAGAAGGAAAGTATTGGATTAAGATTTTTCCTCACAAACCTTTAACTCAAAAACCACTTGGTATCAAAATGGGTTCAGGTAAAGGTGCTATTCAAGAATACGTCGCAGTTATTAAGCCAGGTTTTATTTTGTTTGAAATTGGTGGTGTTAGCGAAGAAATGGCCAAAGCTGCAATGCAAAAAGCCGCTGCTAAGTTATCAGTTAGAACAGAATTTGTGAAAAAAAGTAAATAATGAAAAGAAACGAAATCAAAGCACTGAGTCAAAAGACAGTGGCCGAGCTCAATCAAGAACTGCTTAAGCTAAGTCATGATCTTGCTAACATGCGTTTGCAGAAAAAAGTTGGCAAACTAAGTAGTGTCTCAAAGCTTAGAAATCTTAGTGATGATATTGCCAGAATAAAAACCGTTCTTACACAAAAAGAGACGCTCGGAAACAAATAATATGAAAAAGTTACAAGGTAAAGTCACATCTTTAAAGACCACAAATACAGCCATCGTTGAGGTTGGTCGTGTTCTAGCTCATCCTTTATACCAGAAATTAATTAGAACAAGTAAAAAATATGCTTGTGATTTCGATGCCAAGACTATGGAATTGGTTTTAAATGATGTCGTTGAAATAGTCGAAACCCGTCCTCTTAGTAAAACTAAGAGATTTAAAGTAATCAAGAAAATTGGAAAATAGCCATGATACAACTAAGAACAGTCCTAGCAATAGCTGACAATAGCGGTGCCAAAAAAATTAGAGTCATCCAAGTTTATGGTGGTTCTAGAAGAAGATTTGGCGGCGTTGGTGATATGGTTATCGGTTCAGTAATTGACGCCGATGCTAATGGCACCATAAAAAAAGGTGAAAAAGTTAGAGCTGTCATCGTTAGAACTGCCAAAGAGCAAAGAAGAGATAGCGGTGAGTATATTCGTTTCGATGAAAATGCCGCAGTTATCATTCAAGCTCGTAACAACAAAGAACCAGTTGGTACTCGTGTTTTCGGACCAATTGCTCGTGAAGTCAAAGATCAAGGATATAATAAAGTTGCTAGTTTAGCTCCGGAGGTATTATGAAATTAAAAATTGGAGATAAAGTTCTAGTCACTTCTGGAAAAGACAAAGGCAAAAAGAGCGAAATCATTGCTGTTTTTCCTACCAAAGATAAAGTTTTGGTTAAAGATGTTAACATGTACGTTAAACACGTCAAACCTTTGATGGATAGACCAGGAGAAAAAGTAAGAAAAGAACGCTCAATGTCTGTAGCTAAAGTAGCCATCTTGAATGACAAAGATCAAGCAGACAGAATAGCTTATCAGCTTACTGCTGATGGTAAAAAAGAGAGAATTTTTAAGAAAACTGGTCAGATCATTAAAGACCAAAAAGTAGCTGTCGCTAAGAAAAAAATAATATGAACCGTTTGAAGCAAAAATACCAAGAAGAAGTGGTCAAAACCTTGATGAAAGAGTTTTCTTACGAGAATCCTTTCCAAGTAACTAAAGTTGAGAAAATAGTTCTTAATATTGGTGTTACCCAACCTCAAGATCCTCACGCTAGAGAAAAAGTTATGCCTTTGATTGTTAAGCAATTCGAAGACATCACTGGTCAACATCCTCAAATCACCAAGGCTCGCAAAGCTGTCTCTAATTTTAAATTAAGAGAAGGAGATCCAATGGGTGTGATGGTTACTCTTCGTGGCAACCTAATGTGGGAATTTTTTGACAGATTAGTTTCAGTCGTTTTGCCACGTGTCAAAGATTTTCGTGGAATTAGTAGAACCGCCTTCGATGGTCAGGGTAATTATAGTCTTGGAATTGAAGAGCAAATTTCTTTTCCAGAGGTTGAATTCGATCAAATTGATCGCATCAGACCACTACAAGTTAACTTTGTGACTAGTAACAAAAATGATAAAGAAGCATTTCGTTTATTAGAGCTTCTCGGTATGCCTTTCAAAAAGGAAGAAGACAAGAATTAAAGTATGGCTAAAAAATCAAAGATTGCTCAATCAAAGAAAATGGCAGCTAAACGCGAGACTTTATTGAAGTCTGGTGTGAAAAAAGTAAATAAGGTCTCGACTAGAGTGATAAACCGTTGTAAAATCACTGGTCGCCCAAGAGGTTACATGCGTTTCTTTGGTTTAAGTCGTCTTACTTTCAGAGAATTAGCAGCTAAAGGTGAATTGCCAGGTGTAGTAAAAACCAGTAAATAAGACAAAAAATATGACCGATCCTATTGCAGACATGATTATCAGAATAAAGAACGCCGTGGCAGCAGGTCACAAAGATCTTTTAGTGCCTCATTCCAAAATGAAAGAGTCATTGGCTAGAATCTTAAAAGAATTCAATTACATCGAAAGTTACAAAGTTATCGCCCCAACTGATGATGCTTTTACTCAAATTAAGATTGTTCTTAAGTATGCAGGCAAAGCTTCAGTCATTAGTGGAGTGAAAAGAGTTTCTAAACCAGGATGTCGCATTTATAAAAGCTCTGGCACAATCCCAAGAACCCTCAATGGTTATGGCTTGACTATCTTGTCAACCAACAAGGGTATTATGGATGGTAAGAGCGCACACAAGAGTAATCTTGGTGGAGAGGTACTTTTCCAGATTTGGTAAAGAATTCTAAAAGATATGTCAAAAATTGGTAAAAAAATCATCACTATTCCAAGTCAAGTTACTGTCTCTATCCTTAATAAAGAGGTAACTGCAAGAGGTCCTAAAGGTGAATTAAAACTAACTCTTCTACCTAATATTGAGGTAAAAATTGAAGGTGATAAATTGTCTTTATCTCGCAGTAACAACGAAAAACAAACCAAGGCTAATCATGGTTTGCTCAGAAGTTTAATTGCCAACAACATTGAAGGTGTCGCAAGTTCTTACAAAAAAACCTTGAAATTAATCGGTACTGGTTATAGAGTCACTGCTAAGGGAGCTGGTTTATCCATGACTCTTGGTTATTCTCACGTGACTGAAGTCGAAGCAATTGCTGGAATTTCTTTCAAAGTTGAAGGTAATGACGTCATTCATGTTGAAGGTATTGATAAGCAATTAGTCGGTCAAGTAGCTGCCGATATTAGAAGTCTTAGACCACCAGAGCCTTATTTGGGCAAAGGTATTCGTTACATTGATGAAGTAGTCAAAAAGAAAGCAGGTAAAGCTGCTGCTAAATAATTAGGAATAAAATGTCAGATATTAAAACATTAAATAAAAATAGATTGAAAAGACAACAGCGTATCAGAGCTAAGATTACTGGTACTCCTGTTCGTCCTCGTCTGACCATTTTACGTTCCAATGAACACATCTCCTTACAAGTGGTAGATGACTCTATTGGTCAAACTTTGGCTTCTGCCAGCGATTTGGCTAAAGATAAGAAAATTGAAGGTACTAAAACTCAAAGAGCTATTGCTGTTAGTCAAGTTTTGTTGGCAGCCCTAAAGAAGAAAAAAGTTACCAGTTTAGTTTTTGATCGTTCTTATTATAAGTATCACGGCAGAATCAAAGCAGTAGCAGAAGTTCTACGTGAAGGTGGAATCCAACTATAAATATGGCAAGAGATAATTTTAACAAACCAGAAGTTAAGGAATTTGAAGAGAAAGTCATTCAAATTTCTAGAGTGTCTAAAAAAACCAAAGGTGGCAACAAAGCTGGTTTTTCAGTTTTGATGGTCGTTGGTGATAAAAAAGGTCGCGTTGGTGTTGGTCTTGGTAAAGCTGGTGATGTTCTATCTGCCATCAAAAAAAGTGTCAAAAAAGCCAAGAAAAAAATGATCAGTGTTCCTCTTGATGGAACCACTATTCCTTTTGCTATTACTGTTAAAAAAGGTGCAGGCAAAGTCATGATGAAGCCTTCCACCAAAGGAACTGGTGTTATCGCCGGTGGTCCAGTCAGAGCTGTTGTGGAAGCTGCTGGTGTCAGAGATATCACTTGCAAGATTATGGGTAGTGATAATCAATCATCTTCAGTTTACGCTACTTTTGAAGCACTTAAGCAAATTTCTAGATTAGTTGAAATCAAAGACATTAAATTGCGCTCTATTTCAGACATTGAAGAAGAAGAGAGAAAAAAGATGGATGAATTGCAGAAAAAAGCTAGTGATTCAGCTGCTAGAACCGAAGCTGTGCACAAGAGTGAAGTTGCTGCCGTCAAAGAATTAAAGAAAACCGTTAAAAAACCAGTCAATAAGCCAAGCAGTAAATAAGGATCTATAATGTCTATTTTAAGTTTAATCAAAAAAATCACCGACAAAGGAGCCAAACGCTTAGGCAGGGGCTATGGTTCTGGTAAAGGTGGTCACACTTCTTCTAGAGGTCAAAAAGGTCAAAAGTCTCGTACTGGTTCCAAAGTTCCTCTTTGGTTTGAAGGTGGTTCACTTCCTCTTTCCAAAAGAATCCCAATGTGGAGAGGTAAAGGTCGTTTCAAAAGCTTACATCCAACCGCTGAATTAACCTTGAGTGATTTAAACAAAATTGAATTAACCGATATTACCCTAGACTCTCTTAAATTGAATAGAGTAATTGATAGAAGATTCAAAAAAGCCAAAGTCATCAGTAAAGGTAAATTAAGCAAAAAAGTTAATTTAAAAGGCATTGGTGTTTCTGAGTCTGCCAAAAAAGAGATTGAAGCTCTTGGCGGAACAATCGAAAACTAAAAGCGATCTTGCTTTGTAGCTTTTATTTAGTTAGAATGTTGACTTCTCGACCAAACAGAAGTGATAGAAAAATTTTTAAATAAAATCCGAGCAGTTTTCTCCAACCCCAAGCTTAAAAGCAAGCTCTTATTTACCCTAGCAATTTTTGCTCTCACCAGAATTCTCGCTCACATTCCTGTGCCAGTGGTTGATTTAACTCAATTGAAGTTTTTATTTGATTCAAATCAATTTTTAAGTTTCTTAAACATTTTTTCTGGTGGCACTTTAGCCAGGCTTTCTGTGGTAGCTGTTGGTATTAATCCTTACATTACTGCTTCTATTATCATGCAGCTTCTGGGAATGGTTTTTCCAAAGATCAAAGAAATGCAAAAAGAAGGCGAGGCTTCCAGAGCCAAGCTCAATCAATACATGCGCTTGATGTCGATGCCAATAGCAATTATTCAAGCTATTTCAGTCATTGCTTTGCTAAATTCTCAAAATTTATTAGTTGGAGCTGGTTTGTCTAGTATGATTGTAGTGATCTCCACTTTAGTGGCAGGAGCTATGGTGATGATGTGGCTCGGTGAGGTAATTAATGAAAAAGGTATTGGTAATGGTATTTCGATGATTCTTCTAGCCGGCATTGTTAGTCAAATTCCATCCAGTGTTGCTTCCCTTTTTACTTTAGTAGACACCGTTTCTTTTAGTTCTCTTTTGATGATTGTCATCTTGTTGTCTGGTGTAATCTGGACTGTTGTTTTTATGAATGAAGCTTCTCGTAAAATCCCTATTCAATACGCCAAAAGAATCAGGGGCGGCCGCCAGTTGGGTGGTCAACAAACTCATCTGCCAATTAAAGTTAATGTGGCTGGAGTAATGCCTATTATTTTTGCAGTTTCCTTAATGATGTTGCCATCTTTTATTGGTAAATTATTAATGTTGGCCAAAAATGAGGCACTAATTGGAATTGGAGAAAAAATTACTGTCTATTTTTCACCAACTTCCTATGTCTATTTAATTAGCTATTTTGTGCTGGTTTTTGTTTTTAGTTATTTTTCAGCGATTATTTTCTTTAATGCTGGAGACATTTCTGACGAACTTAAAAAGAGTGGCGCTTTCATTCCTGGAATTAGACCAGGTAGCCCAACCAGAAAATTTTTAGAATTCGTAGTGACAAGAATTACTTTTGCTGGAGCAATTTTTTTGGCTTCCATAGCAGTTTTACCATCCATTGCTCAAATGATGACAGGGATTCAATCCTTGGCAGTGGGAGGAACCAGTATTTTAATTGTGGTTTCAGTAATTTTGGACACTTCTAAGCAAATCAATTCTCAATTGCTTAGTGAAAACTATGAAAAATATTCCTAATATTACATCTAATCAGCAGAAAGGCAGTATGCAATTAGTCTTAGTAGGTATCCAAGGAGCTGGTAAATCCACCCAAGGAAACCTCTTGTCTGAGAAATATAATATTCCTTACTTGTCTTCTGGACACGTTTTTCGTGAAATGTCTAAGGAAAAAACTCCACTTGGCCGTTTTCTCAAAGAAACTTTAAACGCTGGTTATTTAATTCCTGATGATAAGACTGTTGACATTGTCATGGAGTATTTGCATAAACCTGAGTATCAGAATGGTTTTATTTTGGATGGTTTTCCACGTACTGTTCCACAAGCTGAGGCTTTTCAACAATTTACCAAGGGTGAAGAAGTTACTATTCTGATTGATGTATCAGACAAAGAAGCTCTTTGGAGAATTTCTGGTAGAGTCAGCGATCGCGGTGATGAAACTTTGCAAGCCATTCGTAAGAGAATTGATCTTTTTCATGAGAAAACTTCCAAAGTTTTGGATTACTACGCTGCGCGTAAACACCTAGCAGCGGTTGATGGTGAGAAAAGCGTTGAAGAAGTTTTTGCACAAATTGTTGAAAAAGTGGAGAGCATTCTTTCAAAAAACGATTAATCTGGTATAATATCCAGGTTACTTTGAAAAAAGAATCATATGGGTAAAGTACAAGATCATAGAAGAAGCTCGAAGGTCAAACGACAGGTTGACTTCACACTGCAAAGTGCTGATAGTCAAACAGATCGTTTTGAAATTGTTGGTGAAGTGACAGATTGTCTGCCAAACACCATGTTCAGAATCAAGGTCACTGATGCGACAGCTAAGCAAATGATCGGTAAGGTTTTACTAGGCACTCTAGCTGGTAAAATGCGTCTTTATCGTATTAGAGTGATGCCTGGTGACTTTGTCAAAGGCTACGTCTCTAAGTATGATTTGGGTAAGTGTAAGGTCACTTACAGAAGTAGTAAAGAAAAAGTATAAAAAATAAATCCGCGAAAGTAGGGTTTAATAAGCGCAATTGCCTCTTTAAAAAGTTGCTTTTATGAGGTATATTGCGAGACTATTGTTATTATTATGAAAGTCAAAGCATCATTAAAGAAAATGTGCATTAGTTGCAAGTTTGTTAAACGTAAGGGAAATTTATACGTTATTTGTAGTAATCCCAAACATAAACAACGTCAAGGATAATTTATGCCACGTATTGCAGGTCAAGACCTACCAGATCACAAAAAAGTTCCTTATGCACTTCGCTACATTTTTGGCGTCGGTCCAAAAATAGCTAATGACGTCATTAAGAAAACCAAGATCAACCCAGATAAAAGAGCTAATGAGCTTAATTCTGAAGAAATTAACAGAATCCAAGCTGCTTTAGATCAGGTGATGATCGAAGGTGATCTTAGAAGAGAAATCAGTGATAACATTTCTCGTTTAAAAAGAATTCATGCTTACAGAGGTCTTCGTCATATTGCTGGCTTGCCAGTTAGAGGACAAAGAACCAAATCTAACGCTCGTACCAAGAGAGGTGCAAAGAAAACCATTGGTGCTTTAAGTAAAGAAGCAGCAACAGCAAAGGCAGAACCAGCAAAAAGTACTAAGTAATCTAAGTTAATGATTTTATGGCTAAACAAATTAAGAAAAATCAAAGCAAAAAAGTCAGTCGCGTCGTTCCTTCCGGACGATTATACGTTAGCGCAACTTTCAATAACACTTTAGTGAGTATCACTGATGAACAGGGTGCAGTTTTATGCTGGTCTAGTACCGGTGAAGCTGGCTTTTCTGGTTCACGTAAGTCTACTCCTTATGCAGCTACTGTCGCTCTAGAAAATGCAATCAACAAAGCTAAAAATTACGGTATGAGTAAGATGGATGTTTATATCAAGGGCCCAGGTCCTGGTAGAGACGTCGCCCTCAGAGTGTTGCGTGCTCAAGGAATTAAGGTTTCCATGATAGCCGACCTCACTCCGGTGCCCCATAACGGCACTAGACCAAGAAAGGCTAGACACTAATATGGCAAGATATGTTGGACCAAAACAGAGATTACAAAGACAGATTGGTGAAGATTTAGGTCTTAAAACCAATGCTCTTAAAACTGCTCGTAGATTAGCAAATAGACCAGGCCAACACGGTGCCAAAGGTCGTCGTAAAATTTCTAACTACGGTGTGCAGCTCAAAGAAAAGCAAAAATTAAAATACATTTATGGTCTCTTAGAGAAGCAACTCAGAGCTGTCTACGAAGAGGCTAGTAAAAATCCAGCCGCTACCGGTACTGCTATGTTGAGTTTCTTAGAGAGAAGATTAGACAACGTTGTTTATCGTTTGGGTTGGGCTCCTACTAGAGCTTCCGCTAGACAATTGGTTAATCATGATCATTTCACTGTCAACGGTAAAAGAATGAACATTCCTTCTTACAAAGTTAATGTTGGTGATATTTTGACCATGAAGGCCAAAACAGCCAAGATTCCAGTTGTAGCTGAAATGATGAAGCAAGAGGCTATTCTGCCAGTCTGGCTAGAAGCCAAAAATGGTGCAGCTCATGTTACTAAGTTGCCAGTGAGAGAAGATGTCACTGAAAAAGTCGAAGAACAATTAATAGTCGAGTATTACAATAGATAATTAGAAATTACGGAAACGGATTCCTCTGTAATGGAGGGAGATGAAACAAAGGAAAATATGTCAAACACAATTAAAGATTACGCAGTCATGACCCCAAATTTTAGTGTCATTGAATTAGAAGCCAGTAGCACTCGCTCTACTGTTGTTTTGGAAGCTTTAGAGAGTGGCTATGGCCACACTCTTGGCAACGCTTTACGTCGCGTCCTTTTGACTTCTCTTTCAGGTGCCGCTATTACTAAAGTCACCATTGATGGCGTCACTCATCAGTTCACCTCTTTTGAAGGTATGACTGAAGATGTGGTCGAATTAATTTTAAATATCAAACAAATCCGTGTTAAAGCAGAAGGTGTCGAGCCAGGAACTTTGCGCTTAAACGTCAAAGGTGCCAAAGAAGTCACCGCAGCTGACATCGAATGTGAAGCTGGTTTTGAAGTCATCAACAAAGATCTTTATCTCGCTACTTTAGCTAAAGGTAAAAATCTTAGTATCGAAATGGTGGTTGAATCTGGAGTTGGTTACAAACTAGCTTCTGAAACCGAAAGTGAAGCAGTTGGTCAAATTTCCATCGATGCTTTATTCTCACCAGTCATCAAAGTTTCTTACAAAGTCGAGGCTACTCGTGTTGGTCGTCGTACTGACTTCGATAAAATCGTTTTCGATATCGAAACTGATGGCACAATCTCTCCTTTAAATGCTATCAAACAAGCTGCTGAGATTTTGATCAAACAATTTAGTCAAATCGTTAACCCAGTTATTAAAGAAGTTAAAGAAGAGTTGGTCAGCATGAGTCCAGAAGAAGTTGAGACTATGAAATTGACCGTTGAAGAACTTGATCTGCCAACCAGAATCGCTAATGCTCTTCGTAAAGGTGGTTTCGAAACTGTTGCTGATCTAACCAGATCACCAAAAGATGAAATCTCCAGAGTCAAGAATTTAGGTGGCAAAAGCATCGACCTCATCGAAGAAGCTCTTGGTAAAAAAGGAGTTGTCTTAACTGACTAAAATTTCTTGAAAGTTTAATATGAAACACAGAATAAAAGCTAAACACTTCAATAGAGACAACTCAAGTCGTAAATCCTTATTAAAGAATTTACTACGCAGTCTTTTTGAACATGGTGAAATTAAAACTAGCGAAGCTAGAACCAAAGAAATCAAGAGATTAGCCGACAAAATGATCTCCAAAGCTTCTGAGGGCACTTTAACTGCTCGTAGAGAATTGCACAAATTCTTCGGCAGAAGAGATGTGGTCAATGCTTTGGTAGACAAAATTGCTCCAATGTTTGCAGGCAAAAAATCAGGCTTTACTACTTTGGAAAAATTAGCTCCTAGACGCGGTGACAACACCATGGTTTTCAAATTGTCTCTTTTAATCGGAGATAATAAACTCACTTCTTTGAAAAAAGAAAAAGTTGAAGGCGAAGTCGTAGCTAAAGAAGTTAAGGCAGAAGCTAAAGTCAAAAAAGTAGCTACCAAAAAAATCGAAGTCAAAGAAGTTGCTAAGCCAGCTGCTAAAAAAGCAGTTGCTAAGAAACCAGCAGCAGCAAAAGCTAAGAAATCAGAGGAGAAAAAATAATGTTTCAAAAATTTAAGACCTTTAGCCAAAAAAAGGAAGCAGTTCAGAGAGATTGGCTTTTGTACGATGCTTCTGGCAAAGTTTTAGGCAGATTAGCTACTGAAATTGCTGAGAAATTAATCGGTAAAGACAAAGTTACCTACACTCCAAATGTTGATGGTGGTGATTATGTTGTTTTAATTAACACTGAAAAAATCGAAGTCACCAGAAATAAAGCTGAGAAAAAAGTTTATTCCTGGAACACTGGTTTCCCAGGTGGACTTAGACAGCGCACTTTTAGTGAAATGTTGGCTAAGAACCCAGAGAAATTGATCAAAAGAGCTGTTAAGAACATGTTACCAAAAAACAGATTGCGTGATATCAGATTAGACAGATTGAAAGTCATTGTTGGCAGTGAGAATCCATACCAAGGAATGATAAAAAAGGCTAAATAATATGGCAATAAGAATGAACAAGAAAAATACTAAGGCTCAAAAAGTGATTAAAAAAATAATCACTCCAGTAGCTACTAGTAAGAAAAAAGCAGTTGAAGTCGAGAAAAATTTCAAAATTCCTAAGAGTAAATACTTCGAAGCCATGGGTCGCCGTAAGGTTGCCAGTGCCAGAGTTCGTATTTACGAAGGTCAAGGTGATTTAGTCGTTAATAATTTGTTAATCGCTGAATATTTTAGCGGAGTCAGAAATGCTCCAGCTATCTATATGAAGCCTTTCGAATTGACCGGCACTAAAGGTAAATTCTCCATTACTGCTAAGATTTCTGGATCAGGCATTGATGCCCAGCTAGAAGCCTTGGTTAATGGTATTGCCAAAGCTTTAGTCGCTTTCAACCCAGAACTTCGTACTTTCCTCAAGCCAGCTGGTTTATTAACCAGAGATGACAGAATGAAAGAAACCAGAAAAATGGGTATGGGTGGTAAAGCTCGCCGTAAGAGACAGTCTCCAAAACGTTAAAGATTATCTTTTATTTTTTTTATAGAATTAAAAACCCGCTCGAAAGAGCGGGTTTTTGGTTGTTGATGGGGTTTGGTGCTCGAATTCTCTAATATCGGACAAATTAACTCCTTAGAACGAGATGATTTTTTTGAAGAGCTGGGTAAAATTAAAATAATAATTAAAAAAAGCACTGCAGGTGATTTTATTCACCCCTCAGTGCTTAATTTGTTTAATTGAAAATCAAATTTTTGGTTTCAATTACGATTTTGTATTTTCTTTTAAGAGTCTGCTTTTCAGAATACTCAAGTGAACTATCAATGCAGAGTAGCTTTGAAATGCCTCGTATTCTTCGAGTTGGAGTCCTCCGTCATTTTTAAGAAACTTTACATTTGGAAAATTTTTTAAGATTTCTCCAATCACTGCTTCAGTTCCTTCTATGCTGGGTGGTAAGCTGCTTCCACCTTCAACTCGTTCTCTAACAAGCATGAGTATTCCTTTCTTTAAAACATGTTCTTAATTGACTGTTTTAAAGCTAATTACGAGTTACCAAACTTCTTTTTTCAAAGGTTTGCCGACGCGGAAGTTAATGACTTTATGGCCCTTAACGACTTGTCTCTTGGCTTTGTCGCCAAATGGTTCGACGTGTTTATCTTTGACTTTACTAACGTAAAAAGTACCAAAGCCTGAAAGGACGACTTTGTCACCTTTTTTCAAACTACGAATAATTTCTTCAAACATTGACTCAACTGCTTCGAGGGAAGCTTTTTTGGTCAAATGAGCTTTTTTGGCAACGACATTAATCAAATCTGATTTGGTCATGATGCACCTTTCTCTTGTATAACTGTTAAATGTTATCCCAAGTGTACTATTTTGATTGAGTAAGTCAAGAAGTAGTTAGATTAATTTTAGTTGATATAACAATGCAGTTGCCACTCCAATCGCATCGAAGCCTATATCTTTCAAAGTTGGGTGTCTGCCTGGAACAGTTCCTTGATGTAGTTCATCAGTTATAGCATATAGAAGACTAATGAGTAGTGGAAATAAATAGCTTTTTTTATCAATCTTTTTGCCATTTGTTTGCTGGTAAGCTTGGAATAGCAAAAGATACAGAACAGCATAGACAAACATGTGAGCGAGTTTTTTAAAGACAAAATCGTAGAAGGAGATAGAGAATCCTGGGAGTACTTCCTGTGATGATAGCAGAAAGATGAAAACAGCCCAAACTGCGGGTTTTAGATAGGCTAAAAAGTAAGTTTTAACTGCGTTTGGCTTTGATTTTGACATAAATGAGAAACAAAGAACTTAAAATGATTAGCGAACTTCCAATTATAGCATTTAGGATTTCTGTTTTCCCTTCTGTTTTACCTAAAAAAACTAAGCGAGTTTTTCTATTAGAAAATGGCTTTTCTTCAATTTGAAGTTTTATGTTGTTTAGGTCGTATTTATAAGATTTTTTTGTTTGCTGATAAACAGTAGGCGATGGTGTTGTGGCTGGATTTTCAGTAGTCGTTTCAGTGGGAGTTGAGGTCGGAGTCGGAGTTGTAGTGGGAGTTGGAGAAGTTGTTGGCGTGGGAGTTATTTCTGGATTGATTAGGTTTTTACTTGTCTCGCTTAAAATAAAATTTTCAGTTTCTGGTTCTCTAGACCAGCTCAAGCCTTTTTGAGTTTCGCTGTAGCTAAATGAATCTAGAACGGCACCGCTTGAATCTTTGAGGATGACGCTGTCTTGGTCATTATTTAAACCACTGACTTCTATTACTAGGATTTGGTCTGTAAATTTTTCATCGCTAAATTTATAAATTTGATGATAACTATCAAAAATAGTGTAATTACTCAAGCTTAAATTTTCGTCAATTTGTCCAATTGCTAAAAATTCAATCCATTCGCTGCCCGATTCTGGATTTGGATAGATTTCATTAATTAAAATTTCTAAGGACACTTACTCTATTTTCTTACCTCTAGTTTGCAGTAATTGTGCCAAAACTGCGTTTGCATTGTTCTTCTTTTTTTGTTAAAAATCTAACTAATTATAAATTACAAAAAGTAACCTATGAAAAAAATTATCGTATTGATTCTACTTGTGGCTTTAGTTCCTGCATATCTTTTTTATCAAAAAAATAATGCAAAAGTAGAAGAACCAGCTAAAGAAATGGTCCAAGAAACCACACCATCTCCAGTAGCGACAATGTACTCAATTGCTGACGTTGAGAAACACAGCACTAAGGAAGATTGCTGGCTAGCTATCGAAGGTAAAGTTTATGATGTTACCAAAGTTACAACGAGTGGCAAACATCCAGGCGGAGAAGCTATCCTAGAAGGTTGCGGCAAAGACGCTACCGTTCTATTTAACACTCGTCCAATGGGTTCTGGAACTTCACATTCTGATAAGGCTCGCAGCAGTCTAGCTAACTTCATAATTGGCGATTTATCAAAGTAAATTTAATCACATCTCATCTTGAAATTTCATGACATATAGACTATCATCTATATGTCATGAAAGCCTCTAATTGCAGTCATTGTTTTAGTAACTTAGCCGTCGATTCACGCATGAAAATATTCCTTTTCTTAAAAGAAAATGGATCTAAAATTGTTTCAGAAGTTGTTAAAGAGACTTCTCTAAGCCAGCCAACTATTTCCTATCATTTAAAGAATATGGAAAAGTCTGGTCTTCTATCAAAAAAACGAATTGGTAAAGAAATTTACTATGAAGTAAACAACAGTTGTCCGGAAAGTCACGAAATTTGTGTTTTTAAACAAATGAATTTCACTAATTAATTTTTCAATAAGGAATGTCTGTGCTTAAAATAAAAAATCTTCAAGTTTCATTAAATAAAAAAAATATTTTAGATAAAATTGATTTATCGATTAAAAACGGTGAGACACATATCTTGATGGGTCAGAATGGTGCTGGCAAAAGTACTTTGGCACAAAGCATCATGGGCAATCCAAATTACTCAGTTAAAGGTGAAATTTCTTTTGACACTCACAGCTTATTGGAGCTGGATCCACAGCAAAGAGCCGCTCTTGGAATATTTTTATCTTTCCAACAAATCTTAGAAATTCCTGGAGTAAAAATTTATGACTATTTGAAATTACTGCATAAGAAAAGTCATGAAAAAAAACTAACTCCAATGAAGTTTAAAGCATTTTTGAAAGAAAGAATGGAAATATTAAGTTTTAATGAGGAGTTTCTGAAACGCTCTCTAAATCATGGTTTTTCTGGTGGTGAAAAGAAGAAAATGGAAGTTTTGCAAATGTTGGTTTTAGAGCCAAAGCTAATCATTTTAGATGAGATAGATAGTGGTTTGGACATTGATGCGATTGAAGCAGTGGCTAAGGCAGTCAATTTTCTTAAAAAAGAGAAAAAGAGCTCAGTTTTATTGATTACTCATTATTCAAGAATTTTAAATTTCCTGAGCGTAGATCATGTTCACTTGTTGAGTAAAGGAAAAATTGTTAAAGATGGTGATGGATTATTAGTTAAGCAAATTGAAGCAAAAGGTTTTGCTGCTTTCCTCAAAGAATAAATATGCGCCAACCAAGCTTAAAAAAACTCAATGATGCTTATGCTGAAAAATTTGGTTTTTCTATGCCAGAGAAGTCAGTTTTGAGTTTTGATTTTGGCCTTTCAGAAAAAGTAATTGAAGATATTTCCAACTCCAAGAAAGAACCTAAATGGATGAAGGATTTCCGTTTAGAATCACTACAAATTTTTCGTCAAAAACCAATGCCAACATGGGGGCCAAGTTTGGAGGAAATTGATTTTGAACAAATTCGTTATTTTATTAAAGATACTGATGTAGAAAAGAAAACCTGGGATGAAGTGCCAAAAGAAATCAAAGATACTTTTGATCGCTTGGGAGTTCTTCAGGCAGAAAGAGAATTTTTGGCTGGAGTGAAGGCTCAATATAACAGTGAAGTGGCTTATTCTTCTTTGCAAGCAGAGTTAGACGAACAAGGAGTGATTTTTTGTTCTATGGAAGAGGCTTTGCAAAAGCACTCAGATCTTTTTAAAGAATATTTCGCGAAATTAATTCCAGCTGCTGATAATAAATTTGCAGCTCTCAATAGTGCTGCTTGGTCAGGAGGTTCTTTCGTCTATATTCCGCCAAATACTCACGTCAAAAGACCTCTGCAAAGCTATTTTCGTATTAATGCCGCACGCATGGGCCAGTTTGAAAGAACTCTGATTATTGCTGATGAAGGCTCTAGCGCTCACTACGTCGAAGGATGTACGGCGCCTGTTTATAGTGAATATTCTCTGCATTCAGCAGTGGTAGAAGTTTTTGTCAAAAAAGACGCTCGTTTCCGTTACACCACAATCCAAAATTGGTCAGGCAATATTTACAATTTGGTGACTAAGCGCGCTAAGGTTTTCCAAAATGGCGTGATGGAGTGGGTCGATGGAAATCTTGGTGCCAAAATGACCATGAAATACCCAAGTTGTTATTTGGTTGAAGAAGGTGCTTACGGAGAAATGCTGTCCATTGCTTACGCCAAGAATCATCAGATTCAAGATACTGGTGCAAAAATGTTGCATCTCGCCAAAAATACTTCATCAAAAATTATTGCCAAATCTGTGAGCATAGCCGGCGGTCAAAGTAATTATCGTGGTTTGGTATTTATTTCCAAAGCGGCTAAAAATAGTAAAAGCAAAGTTGAGTGTGACGCTCTTATTTTGGATGATCAATCAGCTACTTGTACTTATCCTGATATGAAAATTTCTGGTGAAAACGCGGTGGTTGAGCATGAGGCAAGTGTCAGTGAAATTGAAGAAGAAAAACTTTATTATTTAATGAGTCGCGGCTTGGATAAAACTGAAGCGATGACTTTACTCGTTGCTGGTTTCATTGAGCCAATTGTCAAGGAATTACCTTTGGAATATGCAGTTGAACTAAATCGTTTGATTGAGCTGGAAATGGAAGGGAGCGTGGGCTAATGCAAACAGTTTTGCTTGAAAACCAAGAAAGTTTTATTTTAGAACCAGAGCAAGACACTTTGTATTTGGTTTTGCTAGATAAAGAAGCTGACCTTGGCAAAATAAAAGTTGATTTATCTTTCAATAAAAGTGAGGTTAATTGTAGATTGTTGTTTTTGGGCAGATTGAAAAGTAAAAGTAATTGGCAGATCGAAAGTAATTCGAGACATTTCGTACCAAAAACCAGTTGTCTAACTGAGTTCTATTTAAGCCAAGCTGATGAGTCGAGAGTTGATTACTTTGGCCAAATTTACATTGGTCAAAAAGCCTCCCAAACTAAATCCTTTCTTAAGGAGCAGAGCTTGGTGCTAGGTAAAGCAGTTTTTAATAGATCTAGACCAATATTGGAAATCTTTAATAATAAAGTCAAAGCTTCTCATAGTGCCAGCAGTAGCAGAATTAGCGAGACCGATCTTTTTTACCTAATGAGTCGCGGATTTGAAAAAAATGAAGCTGAAAAAATCTTAGAAGAGGCTTTTTTTAATAAAGTTTTTGATTCTGTTAAAGTAGAGGAAGCACGCGAGTTAATTAAAGGTTATCTATGTTAGATACTCTGAAAATAAAAGCTGATTTTCCTATATTTAAAAATCATTCTGATTTAATTTATTTGGATAACGCAGCCACTAGTCAAAAACCACAATCAGTAATCGATAGAATTACGAAATTTTATAGTAGTGAAAACGCCAATGTTCACCGTGGCGTTTATCCTCTTAGTGAACAAGCCAGTGAAGCTTATGATTTGGCAAGAAAAAAAGTTGCTGATTTCATTAATGCCAAAAGTGCCAAAGAAATAATTTTTACCAAAGGAACTACTGACTCTCTTAATTTAGCAGCAGCTAGTTATGGCTTGGATAATTTAAAGCCAGATGATGAAGTTTTAATGAGCGATTTTGAACATCATAGTAATTTCTTGCCATGGAAGAATGTTTGTGAAAAAACTGGAGCCACTTTAAAAATTTTAAACAGTGATGACGACGGCTCAATTAATCAAAAAGAATGGCAAAGCAAACTTAATAAAAAAACCAAAATAGTAGCCATCGCTCACGCTTCAAACGTTTTGGGTACTATAAATGATATTAAAGAAATTTCTGCAATAGTTCACGAAGTTGGAGCTGTTTTAGTGGTTGATGGTGCACAAGCCATTCCACATTTACAAATTAATGTGCAAGATTTAGATTGTGATTTCTACGCTTTTTCCGGACATAAAATGTTAGCCCCAATGGGAATTGGTGTTCTCTATGTTAAAGAAGAAATTTTATCAAAAATGTTTCCATATCAATTGGGCGGCGGGATGATCGAATCAGTTTCTTTGGATGAAGTCGTTTATGCAGAATATCCAGAAAAGTTTGAAGCAGGTACGCCAAATGTGGCAGGAGCAATTGCTCTAGTCAGTGCCATAGACTACTTATCAAAAATTGGCTTATCAGAAATTAGAAGCCATGAAATTGAATTAAGTGAATACCTATTGGATGGTCTTGCCAAAATTAAAAAAGTTAAGCTTTTAGGTTCGGCAGCGCCGTCACAAAGAACAGGACTAGTTTCATTTTCTGTAGAAGGAATTCATGCTCACGACCTAAGTGATTATTTGGCAAAACAAGGCTTAGCACTTAGAGCTGGTTTTCACTGTGCTCAGCCACTTCATCAAAGTCGTAACTGTGGAGCGACTTTAAGAGCTTCTTATTATTTGTATAATAGTGAAAAAGATTTGGAAGTATTGCTTAACAATTTAGAAAAAGCGATTAGTTACTATGGATGATCTTTACCGCAGCGAACTAATGGAAATTTATAAAGACCCTACTCACAAGGGCGATCTTGCTAGTCCATCTATATCACTTGAAAAGCAAAATGCTTTTTGTGGCGATCGTCTTCATTTAACTTTAAAAATAAAAAATAATATTATTGAAGATGCCAAATTTAACGGAGAAATGTGTTTCGTCAGTATTATTGGTGCAGATTTTTTGCTGGAAGAAATTATTGGTAAAACCATTGAACAAGCCAAAAAAATTGATCAAGCTAAATTATTGGAATTAATCGATCTGAATCTTAGTACAAGTCGCATTGCTTGCGCGACTTTGACTCTCAAAGCTTTGCAAGAAGCACTGGCTAAATATGCAAAATAATCAAATTGGTAAAGAAACCAGCATTGAAGAGTTGGTCGAATTGGATCCAGAAATGAATGATGTTCTTTATGAATATGGATTGCACTGTGGCAATTGCTTTGCTGCTGGATTTGATACCTTAGAAGAAGGAGCGAAGATGCATGGTTTGGAAGACGATGAGATTGAAGAATTGATTCAAGAATTAAACAAAAAAGCAGAGTCTAAAAAAGTTGCAGATCCTTCTATCAAATAATTTTTATGAAAAAAGTTTATTTGGATCACGCTGCGACCACTTTTGTTAAACCAGAGGTTTTAGAGGAAATGCTGCCTTATTTTTCTCAATTTTATGGCAACGCATCTTCTGTTTATGATTTGGGAAGAACTAGTAAAAAAGCTATTGAATCAGCAAGAGAAAAAATTGCTGAAATTTTTGGCGCCCAACCGAAAGAAATATTTTTTACTGGCTCTGGAACAGAAGCAGATAATTGGGCGATTAAAGGTTTGGCTTTGGCCAACCAAGATAAAGGCAAACACATTATTACTTCCAGCATAGAACACCACGCCGTACTTCACAGTTGTCAGTTTTTGGAAAGAAATGGTTTTGAAGTGACTTATTTGCCAGTTAATAATGGTGGCTTAGTGAGCGTGGAAGATTTGGAGAAATCAATTAGAAAAGATACTATTTTGATTTCCATAATGTTTGCCAACAATGAAATAGGCACTATTCAACCAATCGCAAAATTAGCTCAAATAGCCAAAAAAAATAATATTATTTTTCATACAGACAGCGTGCAAGCAGTAGCTAATTTGAAAATTAACGTTGAAGAGCTCGGCATCGATGCGATGTCTTTTTCTTCTCATAAATTTTACGGGCCAAAAGGTGTTGGTGGCTTGTATTTAAAAAATGGAATACAAATAGAAAACTTGTTACACGGTGGCAGTCAGGAACGTGAGATGCGTTCTGGAACTGAGAATGTTGCCGGGATTGTGGGAATGACTAAAGCTTTAGAGTTGGCGATGCAAAATTTTGAAAGTCGTCAAGAAAAAATGACTAGTTTGCGTGATCAAGCTATTTCAGAAATTTCAAAAATAACCAAAACAGCAAAACTAAACGGTCATAGAGAAAAAAGATTGCCTGGAAATGTTAATTTTTCTTTTCAAGAAATTGAAGGGGATTCGCTGCTAATGAATTTAGATATGAAAGGCATTGCAGCTTCTAGTGGTTCAGCTTGTAGCTCTTTGTCAATTGAGCCGTCACATGTTTTATTGGCGATTGGACTAGATAAAAAATCAGCTAAAGGTTCGCTGCGTATAACTTTTGGTGATGAAAATACGCAGGAAGATTTGGACTATTTAATAGTCACTTTGAGAGAAATTTTTAAGAATCTATGAAGAAAAAAGTAATGATTGGCATGAGCGGTGGTGTTGATAGCTCTGTGGCAGCGGCTTTGCTAAAAGAGCAAGGCTACGATGTTTATGGTGTCACCATGCAAATTTGGCAGGATGATAAAAAAGACGAAAATGGCTCCTGTTGTTCGTTGTCAGCCGTTGATGATGCTCGTCGCGTAGCTAATAAACTAGATATTCCTTATTACGTTTTAAACTTCAAAGAAATTTTTGATGAAAAAGTAATTCAATATTTTACTGATGAATACTTGCGAGGCAAAACACCAAACCCATGTATTGCTTGTAATCGTTATATTAAATTTGATGAGTTTTTGAAAAAGGCATTATCAATGGGCATGGATTATATTTCTACCGGCCACTATGCCAAAGTAGAAAAAGTTGATGATCGTTACTTACTAAAAAGATCAATGAGTTTAGCCAAAGATCAAACCTATCCTCTTTATAATTTAACTCAAGACCAACTCTCTCATGTTTTGTTTCCATTATGGAGCTACGAAAAAACTGAAATTAGAAAAATTGCCGCTGACTTGGGACTTGGAGTAGCTAGCAAGCCTGATAGCCAAGATATTTGCTTTGTCTCAAATCATGATTATTCTGCCTTTATTGAAGAAAAAACTGGCATAAAAATGGAGCCTGGAAATTTCGTTGATAAATCAGGCAATATCCTTGGAAAACATCGCGGTCTTTACCATTATACAATCGGTCAGCGCAAGGGACTTGGTGTGGCTTTTGGCAAGCCAGTTTTTGTGGCCCGCATAGATGTGGAGAAAAACGAAATAGTTATTGGTGATGAGGCAGATATTTTATCTGATAGTCTCATTGCTACGGACTTAAATTTTATTGCCATAGATAAATTAAAAGAGCCAATGCAGGTTAGTGTGAAAATTAGATACGGTACAAAAGAAGTGTCAGCAGAAATTTTTCCAACAGGAGAAGACGAGGTAAAAGTAGTTTTTGAGGAACCACAAAGAGCTGTTACATCAGGACAATCTGTGGTTTTTTACAAAGATGATTTGATTTTAGGTGGTGGCGTTATAGCATAATTACTTTATAATGCGGTAATGGATGCTGATAGACGATGTATTGGCTATATCGCCAATTGACGGTCGCTACAAAAAAAAGACAAGCTCACTTCGCACCCATTTTTCCGAAGCCGCTTTAATTTCTTATAGAATCAAAATTGAACTTTTATATTTAAGAACTTTGTCTAAATATAAAATTGTTCGTCCATTTGCCAAAAAAGAGCTGAACATTTTTTCCAAACTAGAAGAATTTGATGAGGCTGCTGTTGGTAGAGTCAAAGAAATAGAAAAGATTACTCATCATGATGTGAAGGCAGTTGAGTATTATTTACGAGAACAGTTTATCGCAAATAAAATGGACGATTTGTCTCCTTTTATTCATTTTGCCATCACTTCTGAGGATATTAATAATTTAGCTTACAGATCGATGCTATCGACAGGACTCACGGCTGAAATTGTGCCGAGCACAATGGAAGTTTTACGAGAACTGGCAGTTTTAACTGATAAATACAGTGCTTTACCAATTTTAGCTAGAACTCATGGTCAGGCAGCAATTCCCACTACTTTTGGTAAGGAATTTGCAGTTTTTGCAGAGCGTATTTTGTTTATTTTAGAAGAACTAGAAGATTTTAAGTTGCATGGCAAATTTAATGGGGCGGTTGGTGGTTATCAGGCAATGCAATCGGCTTATCCGAGCCTTAATTGGCCGAAATTCAGTCAAGAATTAGTAGAAAGCTTGGGTTTTAGTTTTGTTGCTGTGTCCACCCAAATTTGTCCAGCTGACGACCTGGTGAAATTATTTTCTATTTTTTATCGTCTAAACGGTGTTTTACTAGATTTGAATCAGGATTTATGGCGCTACATAAGTGATGGCTGGTTATCGCAAAAAGGCAAAGAAAAATTTGTTGGTTCTTCTACGATGCCACAAAAAATTAATCCGATCGAATTTGAGAATTCAGAAGGTAATCTAATTATGGCTAACGCCTTATTTGAAGGCATGATGCGCAAGTTGCCAATTAGTCGTTTGCAAAGAGATCTTTCAGAAAGCACGGTACTGCGCAATATTGGTAGTGTTTTTGCTTACTGCTTTATAGCTTATGAAAGTTTGAGTGGCGGCTTGTCGAAGTTAGTGGCCAATGAAAAAGCAATTAATCAAGATTTACATGCTAACTACAATATTTTGGCTGAAGGCTGGCAAACTCTAGCCAGAAAAAGTGGCGACCAAGAGGCTTACGAGAAAGTTGCTAAACTTCTCAAAAATAAAATTGTTAGTAAGCAAGATTGGCAAGTTTTGACCAAAAAAGAAGATCAGCAAATTCAAAATTTGAGTCCAGAAAATTATTTAGGTTTATCGATCCAATTAAGCAAGGACACCGTCAAAAAAGTTAATAATTTTTTAAAGAAAGGGCTTTAGCCGTGAATAATTTCTTAAAAATAAAAAAAGCTGTTTATGAAGACGGCAAACTTTTTGGAGTTGATCAAAAATTAACTGAAAATCCTTTTTTGCGAAGTGATCGTCGTGCCAATTCTATTGCCGTACTTGGTGGTGCTTTAGGAGACGAGGGTAAAGGTCGTATTACTGATGAATTGACTTCACTTTTTCTTAAAGAACAGAAAGAAGTCTTGCACTACAGAGATAATGGCGGGGCCAATGCCGGTCACACCATCGCTTTTGGTAACAAAAAAATAGCTTTACATCAGCTTGGTTCTGGAATTTTACAAAAAGGTTGCACGGTTGTGCTTGGTAAAGAAATGGTTTTACATCCACAAGATTTAGTTTTGGAAATCAAAGAAGTAGAAAAAGTGCTTGATGGTCAGCCAATGCCATCTAAGCTATTGATTGATGAGATGGCTCTGCTTTGCTTGGACACTCATCGCGCTTTTGAAGCAGTGCTGAAAATGAAAGCAGACGGCAGTAAAGCTGCGACAGGTAGAGGCATTTCTCCAGCTTATGCGGATGTGCTTTATCGCAATCCACTGCGTATGCGCGATTTGATGGCCAAAGATTGGCAAAAACGTGCGCAAGTTCACTATGAGTATTACAAAATGTTATGTTCTGGTTTTGGCTTTGAAATCGCTGAAGTAAAAGTCCCAAGATTGGATGGCTCAGCTGTTGCAACTGGTTCTTTCGCGGATTTTGTAGCCAACCTAAAAGAAGCCAAAGCAATCCTAAAACCATTCATCAAAGATGTGACTAAAGTAATTTCCAAAACCTGGGCCTCTTCTGTGCCAATGGTTTTTGAAAAAGCTCAAGCTTTGGGATTGGACATTCGCTATGGAGTTTATCCTGACATCACAGCTTCTAATTGTGCTTTTGATGGAATTTTTTCTTCTACAGAGGGTATTGTTGACGATCGCTTGCTAGCTGTTAAAGCAGCTACCATTAAAGCGACTTACACCTCTAGTGTTGGCACCAGAAATTTACCAACCATGATGGAGAAAAAACTGGCAGAACGCATTCGTGAAGACGCCAATGAATATGGAGCTACCACCAAGAGACCACGCGATCTGGCTTACATTGATTTGCCAATGCTAACTTATTTATTTAAAGTTGGCAGAGTGGAATATTTAACTTTAACTCATTTGGATATTTCTTATCCAAAGGTGCCCATTAAAGTTTGTGTGGCCTATGAAATTGATGGTAAAGAAGTCGGCTATAGACCAGATCAAGAATATTTAAATAAAGTGACTGCCAAGTATGTTGAACTACCAACTTTTGACGGCATTGCTTTGGCAAAAGCAAAAAAGATGAGTGATCTGCCAAAAGAAGCTTTGCAATATTTAGCTTTCCTGAGTCAAAGCTTACAAGTGAAATTATTAATGGTGAGCGTAGGTCCAAAGAGAGATCAGACCATCAAATATTATTAAAAATTAAATCAAAAAAATAAAGAAAGCGAACAATGTCTACCACTTTTTATAAATCCCTCGGTAAAACAGAAAATTGGCCAAACCTAAGCAGCATTCACCCAGCAAGTTTAACTTATGATGATGTGTTGCTGGTTCCTCAAGCTAGAACTGAAATTAGTTCCAGAAAAGAGACTGACATCTCGGTAAAATTTGGTCCTTTTACGCTACAAAAACCAATTGTGACTGCTCCAATGGACACAGTCAGTGGAGAAGAAATGGCCAGATTAATGCATCGCTTGGGTGGTTTGACTTTTATGCCTAGAGTTTTCATCGATGAAGCTTTGGCAGCTTGCGAACGTTTGCAAAAAGATAAAATTAATGCTGTCTACTCAATTGGCCTTAAAAATGCTTTGGCTGATGCAGAGGCCTTTAAGAAATTAGGAGCTCAAGTTTTACTTCTGGATGTTGCTCATGGCGGCATGCAAAGTATTATCGAAGCAGCAGAAGAAATTCAGAAGAAATTAAAAATGACGGTAATCGCTGGCAACATTGTAAGTTATGATCAGGCAGAAACTTACAAAGAAGCTGGACTTAAAATTGCCAGAGTAGGCGTCGGTGGTGGTGGCATGTGCATTACTCGTTTGGTAGCTGGCGCTGGTTTCCCACAGTTATCTGCAGTTTTTGAAACAGTTGCTTCTGGATTAGAGATCATCGCTGATGGTGGTATTCGTAAGCCAGCAGATTTTGCCAAAGCCATGGCGGCTGGAGCAAGAGTAATTATGGTTGGTTCAATGTTGGCTGGTACAGAAGAAGCTCCTGGTGAGGTAGTCGGCGGAGTCAAAAAAGCCCGTGGACAAGCCAGCGAGGATTACATGAAAGACAACGGTTCTAAACTTGGAGAATTCCGCAGTGCTGAGGGAATTATGACGATGGTGCCATATAAAGGATCAGCAGAACACATTATCAATGACTTAGTGGGTGGACTTCGTAGTGCCATGTCCTATGTTGGTGCAAAAAATATACAAGATTTCCAAAAGAACGCTCAGTTTGTCTTAGCTTCTCCAGCAGCTCAGGGTGAAGGAGTGGCACATATTGTTGGAAGATAGCTCTTGAGTTATTTAGATTTCTTTAAACTCAAAAACTTCTCAAACAGATAATCTTTAAGTTTGAAAAGTAGATATAGCAAACCAAGTAAACCAACCCCCATTAGGCCGAGGAAAATTGGATTGCTTTTATTTTGCGTCCAGAAATTTTCTAAAGCGGTCATGCCGTAATAACCAACCCAGAGGTAAAAAGCGTTGCGAATCATTACACCTAAGAAAGTGGTAACGATGAAGGAACGCTTGTTATATTTGATTACTCCAGCTCCAGCTGAGACTAAGCTGGTAGGGATGAAAGGCAAGGCACGGGCAATAATCATCAACAAATCGTCAATCCAAGTTCCAGTCAGAAATGAGCCAATCTGCTCAATGAGTTTGTGACTGAGACCAATGTATTTGCCTAGTTTACCTACCACTAAATCCTCAAGTTTGTCAGCTGCGAAGTAAATAATGTAACTAGAAACAGTTTTAGCAATAGAAGCAACCGCCACTAAGAGGAAGAGTTGCAAGAAAATATAACCTTGAGCTTGAGCTAGGGCAGCCGCTGTGGTCATTACGAAAGGTGAAGGAATAGGAGCAATTATTTCTTCCAAGAAAGAACCAATCACAACAAAGAGTTCTAAATTTATGGTTTTGGATAAAGTTTCTAACCAGGCAACGATTTGATCAATAATTGACATAGGATTTGATGTTAGCACAAAAAATAGCTATTTTCTTACCCTAAATATTGTCCAATCTTGATTGACGATTATGTTTTTAATTTGAACCCTAGTTTTTTAAGAACATCAGAGCTTTTTGCAAAAACCCTATCGCTGTCCTTTAGCTTGTTATAGCTTTGACATTCAGAAAGCAATTCTTCTATGATTGGACTAATGCTGGTTAGATAAACATTTTTGCCCTGATTTTCTATCAGTTTAATAATTTCATCTAAAGCTTCAGCACCATCTAAATCCATATAATAAACGCTTCTAAATCTTAAAATAACATTTTTATAACCATTCAAGCTTTTGTGAAAACGTTCAACATGAGCTTCACTATTTATATAACAGAGAAGACCTTTGAAAGAATAAAGAATTGTGTCTGAATCTTTAACTATTTCCTCAATTGTATCTCCGCTTATTCTACCTGTCATTTTATTGTTGGTATTTAATACCAAATCAAATTGTCCTCTAGAGAGCTTTTCTAGTAAAAGGAGTGAAGCGACTGCTACTCCAAAAAGGATTCCAACAATAGGATCTTCTACAATAGTTATGGTGGCAACAAGAAGAGAAACTATCAGGTTTTTTTTATCATACTTAAACATGCGAGAAAAATGTTCGGTTTCAACCATTTGAATTGCTACATAAACAAGAATAGCTGCGATTACTGCCAGAGGAATAAATTTAAAATATCCAAGTAAAAATATTGAAATGATCGCTACGCTAACACTACTAATTGTTGATGAGACTTTATCAGTTGCCCCAGTTTTGATATTAAGCGAGGTTCTTGCTAAGGCAGCAGTGGCCGGCAATCCTCCCATAATTCCAGAAGCAATATTGGCTAAAGCCAAGCCTCTCATTTCGTTTTGTTTGTGATGCTTCGTTTTAGTCATACCATCGGCTACTTTGGCGGACAGCATTGTTTCTAGTATTGCCACCAGAGCTACAGCTAATGATGGCCCGATTAAATTGTGGCTAAGTGAAAATGGATGAGCTAAAAATGGAGAGAAGCTCATCGTTGGATGCAGAATTCCCAAAGTCTTAATTGTTAGCGGAATTAAATGGTTGGCTGAGAGTATGCCAATCACGATGCCTAGTGGAGCCACAAAAATTGCTCCTGGTAATTTTGGCAAGAATTTTTTAAAGGCAAACAAGGCGATAAGGGCCAAGCCAAATAAAGAGACATTGGTTGGAGAGGCAGCACCTATGTGTTTCAGTGATTCAATGACATTTTCAATAAATTTTTCATGAGAAGTTAATCCAGATAAACCAAGTGCAAAGTTTAGTTGATTGAGTCCAATGATAAAAGCAACTCCCAGTGTAAATCCATGAATAGCTCCTCCTGGTACAAAAACCAAGTAACGCTCTAATTGTAAGAAGTAAGCTGCCAGGATGATCAATCCAGAAGTAATGGCTAGCATTGGTAAAGCATCTGCCCCATTGGCTATGGCGAAAGTGGCTAGTATTCCAGATAAAGCTCCAGTTGGTCCAACTACATTAAAGTTGCTTCCACCAAATAAAGCTGCTACTAAGCCTGCATACACTGCCGTAACGATTCCCATCACAGGAGAAGCATGCGAAGCCACTGCTAAAGAGACTGATAAAGGAATAGATACTAGAGAAACTGTTAGACCAGATTTCCAATTTTGACTTAAATTAGTTAAGAGTTTTTTCATTTTCATAATTGTAAAAAAATGTATTGTAACCCCGATGTTTTTTTAGAACAAGACTGCAATGAAATATGAAAAAGGTATTTATAAAATGCTTAGCAAACATTGGGATGAGATACGGAGCACCTAGGTCTGAAACCTGTGCTTTCTTATAATAATGATTTTAAGTTAGAGATCTCTCTCCTAAGTTTTCAGCCAATCGTAATAAGTAACCATCTGGGTCTTGTATTAAGAATTGTCTGTTACCAACTTCCTTGTTTCCTTTTCGATACCATTTCTCTTCTGTCACTAAAAAAAGACTTAATCCTTCTTTTCTAATATTTCCCAAAAGAGTATCTAGGTTTTCTACTTTAATTTGAAAATTAATCCCTCTTCCTAAAGGATATTTAAGCTCACTTGTCTTCCAATCACGTCCTATCCCAATTTGGTCTATCATCATCTGAGCTTCACCTAAAACTAAGAAAGCGAAGCCTTCTTCTTCTCGTTGATAAGAAATATCAAAACCTAACACTTTTGTATAAAAATGAAGACTTCTTTTAAAATTGGTAACGCTTAATTCTGGAATAAGTTGGTTAGAAATAATGCTCATATCTTTATTATACAGGCTTTTAAATTGAAAAATGTTCAACTCAGGCAAATTTAGCAAACCTCATTAACCAATTAAGGAGTATTAGGCAAGTTTATCAGAACTTTTCAACAAATGCGGAGGTGACAGGATTCGAACCCGTGGAGCCGTGAGGCTCACGCTTTCCAAGCGTGTGCAATTGACCACTATGCGACACCTCCATTTTTCAAAGAACTGTCAAATTATATCAGAAAAAATTACAAATGAGCTTCAATTAATTTGGAAAAAGAGTTATTTGCCATTGTTTGCACGAGTTTTTCTTTATCAAGGAATTCAAAAGAAACAATTTGTTCTTTTAGATCCGGATTGTTTTTCGTTTCAAGGTTCGATTCCTTGTTCTTTAGAGTGCAAAGAAATGTTAAACACGTGGCATGGGTGCTTTTATCTTCAGTAAAGAATTGATAGTAACCCAAAAATCTTTCGATATTTATTTCGGCGTTCAACTCTTCCTTTGCTTCTCTTAGCAAAGCCATTTCTGGAGTTTCGCCAAATTCAATTTTTCCTCCTGGAAGATCATAATATAAATTGCCGCTAAGGAGCAAACGACCGGCAATAATCAGATATTTACCATCTTTTTCAATTAAAGCTTTGGCGGCGAGGCGAGTTTTCATTATCTAGTTTTTCCCGTGAGTATTTTTCTAATTAGTTTCAATTTTCTTTTAAATCCTTCAAGTCCCACGTTTTTTCTTTCTTTATTCTTATACATGGCCCGATCAGCTCTATTGCGTAATTCCTCTAGGTCATTGTCTATATTTTTGTCGTAAACGGCAATGCCAAAAGAAAATTTAGCGGGAAGATTTTTCATTTTCTGCAGCAATCTCATTTTTTCATTGAGTTCTTCCTCAAATTTTGGATTGTTGTTATTATTGTGACAAATAATAAGAAACTCATCACCGCCGATTCTTACAACTTCATTTAATTGTATAATCTCATCACCTTTTCTAAAAACTAAACTAAAAAAAGTTGCAGCTTCTCTGAGTACTTTATCTCCTGCTGCATGTCCTCCTCTTTCTTCATCATTAACTTCTTTAAAATCATCAAGATCGATAACAATAATAGCTATTTCCTTATTATCTTTCTCTTTATCAAATTTATTTGATTTATATTCTTCGTAATATCTCCTGTTTTTTTACTCTTGTTAGAGGATCATGATGTTCCTCATTCTTAGCAGCTCGACCAGTTTCTAATTCTTCACGAATTCCATTCGCAGCTTTTAATGCGGGAAGTTGTAAACTATCATTTTTCTCTGGTTGAGGAAAAAGCTTTCGCCAGTTGGGGTTGATGCCATTTCCATTATCCATACTTTTACCATAAATCATGTTTTTTATTCTATCATTTATTTAGACAACAAAAAACGCCGGGCTTTCGCTCGGCGTTTCCAATTTTGATCTTAAAGATTAATATCTACGATCTCTGTTTTGTTGTGGTCTGCCACCACCGAAGGAACGACCGCTGTCTCTACGAGGGAAGCTATCGTTTCTTGGCTCACGAGGACGAGCGATGTTAACAACCATCTCTCTGTCTTCTAACACGTAGCCAGCCATCTTATCGATAGCAGCTTGTGCAGCAGATTCGTCGGCAAATTCTACGAAAGCGAAACCCTTTGAACGGCCGGTCATTCTATCAGTGATTAAACTGATTTGGGTAATTTCACCAAATTCAGAGAACAAACTCTGTAAACCATCTTGGGTCATGCTGAAAGGCAAATTACCCACGAAGATTTTTTTCTTGTTCTCTTTGTTGTCAAATTGATCTGACATAAATACTTCTTCTTTCTTGAGACTACATCTCAAGACAATTAATACTGAGGTGTATTATAAGCCTAGATGGGCTAATTAGATAGTCCTAATCCATATCTTGATCTAAAACCTGATATCCAACTTTTTGGATGGCTTTTTTCAAACTTTTCAGATCTGTTTTCTCTTTGTCAAAGTAAACAACTGACTCTGCCTTGGCATAGCTAGTTGTAGATTCAATTACACCGTCAACTTCCTCGAGAGCGTTGTCGATTGAGAGTCCACAGCTGCTGCAATGTAAACCAGAGAGTTTGAAAGTAACTTTTGTACCTTGAGGCTGTTTTTTCTTGAATAAATTGAACATATTTCCTTTAATTAAATTAATTAAATAACTTCCATAACTCCAGTATACATACCCATCGAGCAAGAAAAGGTAAATTTGCCTTTTTCTTCTGGTGTAAAAGTAAAAACTTGATTGGAATTTGATTTGACGACTGTGCTGATGTCAAATTCTCTGAATACAAAAGCCTGAGCACAAGAGTAAACGTCGCCGCTTTCCAGAGTTAATTCTACTGGAATACCTTTCTTAACTTTAAAATATTTTGGCACATAGCCATTGTTTTTGATATTAATGGTGACTTTTTGTAAGTCACCAACTTGTTTAACTGCTTGGTTTTCTGTTTTCTTTTGCGTAAAACGCTCGTCAGAGAAGAACCAGCCGATTTTTTCCGTAATTTTATAAATAGTAATTGGCGAATCAACGACAATGAGCGCAGCATTGAAGCTATAAATTGCTAAAGCAATAAGAATGGCAGCAGCTGTTTTGTTGAAAATTTCTCTCCAGGATTCTGTAAGCTTGGCTGTAGCAATTCCAAGTAAAGCAAAAAGAGGAGATGTTCCCAAAACAAAAGCACCCATAATCAAAGCTCCCTGCATTGGGCTACCACTAGCGATGGCTAGGATTTCCATGCTTTGAGTGACGCCACAAGGGATAAAGACACTGAATAAACCTAAAGTTGCTGGAGCAAATAAAGCCTCGTTTTTACTAGAGTTTCTAATTAGTCTTCTCAAAAAATTGGGTGGTTGGAATGCCAGGTGACGAAAGATCGGATGCACATCTAAAAAGTTCATTGCAGTAGCGAACATGAAAAGAGCAGTGAAAATTTGTAAAGTTAATTGCAAGTTTTGACTAATAGCAAAAACTGAGCCAAGTCCACCAAGTAAAAAGCCAAGAATAATGTGAGCGATTAGTTTGGTGCTAAGAAACATTGTTACTGGCAGCCAATCCATTTGATCGATTTTGTTCAGAGAGTTTGCTTTGGAATTTTTATCTCCATCTAATTCTCGTTTTTTCTGATTAGCGATAATGCTAGTCAGTAGACCGCCTTGCACTGCGGCACAAGAAACGCCTCCAGTAGTTAGTCCAGTTAAAAAGATTGCCCAGAGATTCATAATTTTTGCCCTTTCAAACGTAGTGCGTTGCCAACCACAGTGACGCTAGAAAAGGCCATAGCCAATCCAGCCAGCATTGGATTTAATAATAAGTTGAAATTAGTATACAAAGCACCCATAGCTACTGGAATGAGGATAATGTTGTAGGCAAAAGCCCAGAACAAATTCTCTCTAATGTTGTTAAAAGTTAATTGCGAGAGACGAATGGCTTTGGGTATCAAGGAAATATCGCTGTGGAGCAGAGTAATGC
>CALQZX010000008.1 GCA_943350175.1 Parcubacteria group bacterium
GATCTCTGCTTGCTGGATTTTGATTCGCAATTGCCTCAACAATGTATTCATAAGCCTCTGTTAATTCTCTCGTCCTTAAAGAGTAGCTTTCTATATTAACTTCGCTGACCAGCTTGTTTCCCTTCTTCAAGTTCATTCTTGTCATTAAATTTTTTATTTTTGAAAACAGCGCCTCAATTGAGAGCATGTTTGTGCGATCCAGCTTTTCACCAGCATCTATTCTCTTCAGGAGAGCATCCATTTGATTGCTTATGTCCAACAAAACGCTATCCATATCAGTGGCTAACTGAAGAGCTTCTGCATCTACAACTGGAGGTCCTTCGAAAGGCATATCAACAATTATATATTGAAAAGACCAAGCAATCAAACTTATGTATGATTCACTTCTCTATTACATAAAAAGACATAGCACGCTTTCTCTTTCCATTACACACACATATTACTCATGCCAATTTCACCTCGCCTTCTCACCTCTCCCACAACAAGCTATAATCAAAGCAGATGTCAGACTCTTCAGGCGCAAATGAAAAAAACACCGAACAAGAAAACGGCCTTAAGCTTTCTGATCGCATTGGTCTAAAAAGCATTGCCAATATTGAAAGTCTCCCGCTTAAGACCATCAATGAGGTTCTCAGTGATGCTAAATATTGGATCGAAAATTTCTACAATGTTTCTGCCGGAGACAAGAAAGTTACTTGCAAAATTACCGTCAAAAAACCAGAAACTGGTCATTTTAGTGATAGCATTTTTGATTTAAGCAGAGCAGAAGATTTAATGGGAACATCGCCAAAAATTAAAAACCCAGACGACCAACCCTACATTTTTCTCTCTGATTTACTCAATTTTGTTGAAGAAATCCGTACTTCAATCAAAAAAAACACCAACTTAAAAAAACCCGGTCCTAGTAAAACAAATTTTGGTAATAAGCTTGATCAACTAGGCAGTGTTTTTGAATGGATAGGCGTCCATTTAGTTAATAAAAAAATTAGTTTGGATGATTTAAAGCGTATTGAAAATCCGCTAATGACCAGCCGCATTATTGGACTAATTGACGAAATTAGCGAAATTCTACAGCCAGTCATCGGCCCCTTAGATATAGAAAAATCTAAAATTGATGATGAAAAGCCAGAAGAAGCCACTGTTAATGGTGGCAGTGGCCTCCCTCTTGGCGGCGGCTCTTCCCAGTCCACCGAGCCAGACCAAGGTGGCGGTGAAGAACCAAACGCTGATCCGGATAGAACCGATCCTGACCGCAAAAGGCCAGATCAACCTCCAGACCAACCGCAACCTGGCACGCCCTTCAAAATCTCCGAGCTCGACTCAGAATCCAAACTTTATCTTCAGTCGCTCTCCATCATCACCATCAATCAAGCCTTGGGCCGCTATTTCAATGACGCTTCTCTAGCAGAGATGGGTTTTAAGCCTGGTACTAGAGTCACTTTTGATCAACTGCCTTTAGATGTCCGTCAACAACTAATGGATCGTGCTTTCCTACAAGTTGAAACTGCGCTCATGACTGGCGATTTCAATCTTCAAGACCTGATCAAAGGCACTTCTAGCCGTATTAGTTTCACCAATCAAACCGCTCTCAGCTTGCTAATTGATATCCGCGGCATGACATTGCTCAATCAGGCGGTTGCATCGGTTGTCAATAAAGATAAAAACGACGACGCTTTTAAAGAAAAACTAAGTGAAAACCAAAAACAAGAGCTCAAGGAAGAGCAGCTTAGTGGGCGGGTTAAAAACGAAAAAAAGGTTGGAAACGAAAAGAATATCACTACCACTAGTGAGGCTGAGGCCAAAATCGCCAGCCTACAAACTGATTCTGCCTTCATTGAGCGCATTGGGGAACAACTTGATATTGTTAGCAACCAAGGACAACTTGATGAAAAACTGCGAGAACAGTTTGGAGAAATCTTTAATGAAAAAAGTAAACTCCCCTCTGAAATTACAAAACGATTGATTTTTAATCTCAGCTCCCTAGTCGATGTTTATATCCAACAAGGCTTGCCACCAGAATATTTGATAAATGATCCAAATAATTTTGACGCGCAAAAGCTCAAAAACTTTTTTGGCACAGATCTTACTCCACAACAACTCGAGGATAATAAGATCGCGCTTGCCAATATCATCGTCTTCTACTGGAAACGAAAGCGTATTCTTTGGGCCAGAGAATTTCGCCAAGAATTTGCGCAGGAAAAGTACACTCCAGAAGAAGCCATCGCTCTGGCTGCAAAACACGGCTTGCTTCCAACCAAGCAACAACTAGACCTACGTCAACTCAATACTGTTTTCAGGAGTGAAACTGTCGCAGAAGCATTAGCCAACCCCAATTCAGACACTGTTAAAAATAATAAGAATCTCAGTGCTTTTGTTGCGCAGCAACAAGATCTCATCGGCAAACAACTGACAGCTGAACTAGAAAAGCTAGGAGCAGCAGAACAACAAGCCACGCTTAAAGTCTACTTTGAGTTCTACATGCCTGGAGCAACTGTCTATACCACTCAAATGTTTGTTGAACAAATCGTTCCCCAAATCAGCCCAATGGATTACTACATACTTATGGCCAACACTCATTCTGAGGCCGGAACTTTCAACCGTGATCAAAAAAGTGGCATGATGCAGCAAGCCTTTGCCATGATGGGTGGCGCTGGCGGCGGAGGTGGTGATGGAGACAACTTAATCAAAAATGACCTAACTCGCAAAGGCCTCGAATGGGGCATTCGCGCTGCAGCTGGGGCAGCAAGTGCCGGCGCCTCTGAGGCGGCTTTCCAGGCATTGGACAAAGCAGAAGCGTTAGATCAAACTGGCTTTGTTAAGTGGTTTAAAGAACAAATTTTAAACAAAATTCTCGACTGGATTCAAAAGTATTGGCCAATTCTTTTGGCTACCGCGGCTTTTGCCATCTTTGGTCCTCTTCTCGGAGCCCTTGCTGCAGCTTTTGCTGGCTATAAAACATTGCAAAGCATTCTAGGAGTTGGCGCCAAAGAACAAGTTCTCGGCGGAATTGAAGCAGCCAATCAAGCCGGTCAAGCTGCTGCTGCTCAAAATGCCATCAATCAAAACATTGCCACTCAACAAACTCTTGCTTCTCAACAAGCTGCCGCTGCCGCCAATCAAGCTGCTGTTCAAAATGCTTCAGCCGTTACTCATGGTATCGGTACCACCGCCATGACTACAGCTGGCCAAGCCATTATCGCAACGGTTGCCGCCACCACTGCTTTTACATTTTTCTATCAAACCAGCTTAAATTCTGCTTTTCTGGTCGATTTTCCAAAAAATGAAACTGAACTCAACGGCAACACCAGCACAGATAAAAAATCCAAATATGCAGAAATGACCAAAACTGCCGTCATCAAAACCGGCTGTGCTGCTCCAGAAAACAACGGAGCCAAATGTGTCCAGCCATCTTTTCCCCTTTCTATCGAATACACCGTTGTCATCAAACCAAAAGAAGACTTTTCCATTCAAATCACCAACATCGAAGACACCATTAAATTTAAACAGAGTAAAAAAGGCTGGGAAAAAGCCGGTCAAGCTCCTCCAGCTATTCCTAGTGAAAAATTTTTAGATTTTATTTATTTCCAAGATCTAATTAAAGAACAGGTCGGCTTAAGTGATACTCCGCTAAACACCGTCAGCGCCGTTCCCAGTTCAGCTGTTCCGTCAGAAATGCCTACAGAAACACCAATAATAATAACTGCTGCTCCCACAAACGAATATATTGTCATTCCTGCCGGCGGCAGCTTGACTTTTACTTACACCCTGGACGACCTCACTTCTGGCTATAATCACACCGCTATCAACAACACCATTGAAGCTAAATTCAACTACTCAAACTCATATTTATCTGGATCAGACAGCGTAATTACCGGAGCCAGAGTTTGTTTGGGCGAATGCGGTGGCGATGCTGGCTGCTGGCCTACTACAGGAAAATTATGGCAATTGCCATTTGGAGAAGGTAGCAGCAATGGTGACACAACACATCGTCCTCCCAATGCCGGAGGTTGGGGAGATAGCTACGATATAGGATGCAGTAGTTGTTCTGGAGGAGGAGCTTATGGGCCAACTGTTTATGCAAACTTTGATGGAAACATGTGCTTCAAAGGATGCGACAACAATCAGTACGGCTGTAGATACATATTAACGTTTGAGCGTGAAGGACAAACTTTCTATGAAGATTTCGCTCACTTTCAAGAACCAAATTCACAGCTCAACGTTCCTGGGACATGTAAAGAAGTTGAGGCTGGATGGCCAATAGGACCAATGAGCAACAGAGGAATAGGCGACGTTCATTTACACTTTGGCGCAGTAATTGACGCTGGAGGTGGATGGTGGGGATCAAATCCAGGACTATCGCTAGTACAACAGTGGGTTCCAGAATCAAATAATCCTAAAACTGGTGCTGGAAGCATTCCTCCAAAACTTTACGACAATGTTACTAGTTGTTATGGGCCCTAATTTAATATGATAAAACAAAAAAATGAAACAAATAAAAGAATAAGTTTTACCGCGCTAGTGACAATCAGCGTCTTAGTCATTCTTTCAATTTCTGCTTTTTTAAAAGTCATTACGCCACAAAAAGAAAAGGTTGTTGCCAACGACTTCGCTTTAAAAAACTACGATCAAACGAAGAGCTTTTTTAAGAAAATATCATTCTCCGGCAACGCAATTATCGTTCCAGAAACTTTTAACCTATACAAGTCGCAGAACAGCTCTGGATTATCCGATGCTCTCGCCGATCGAATAATTAAGGGATATGATCTTTTACCTGATGAAAAGATTCCTAATTACTGGGTGGGGACAAACAATTCGCTTATAAAAAATAATTATGATCAAAATTATGTTTTTAATAGTGCGACCAGCAAAGAAGATAGCAAAGAGTATTCGTCGATCATTGCTGAAGAGGCCATTTCAATTTGTCTTAATTTCTATAAAAAATATAACCTAGTTGTCCCACTAATTCCGCAAAGGGAGAATATTATTTATTTAAACACTAGTTTTGAACAAAATATTGTGGAGCCAAAATTGGCTACTTTTTTGCAAATTCCACTGACTTATGAGCTTGATGGTTATAAGGTTTTTCTTGAGAATAAAAATGATTTTCCATTTTTTTGTCGTGTTAATAATTTTTACGAACTAGAAAGAATAACTTTTCGAGATTTTTTTGAGAAATTCGACCTCATCAAACAATTGCCTTCTATTACCGTCGATCAGGCCGTCTCTAATATTAAAAGCGGCACCAGCTCCATTATTAGCGCTGAAAGCAAGATTGTTAGTAGCATCGACCTCAACTGGATCAACGAAGCAGATCTTTACTCAGTCGAAATTGACTATCGCTACGACGATGTTTTGAAAATTGTTTATCCTTTCTACAAATTTAGGGCCAAACTGACCAATTCTGCCGGCATTAACATTCAGGCTACAATTATTACACCAGCAATCGCTACTGCTACTGAGCAATAATACTTTTTGTAAAATACCACTTTACAAAAAGTAATACTATTTGTAAAATATTAAATACATGAATTATTATAGAAAAATTTATTCAGAACTTTTAGAGCACGCTAAAAAGCCAGCCAATACTGTTCTGACCGGCATGCGCCGCACTGGCAAAACTACCTTGGTCAAACAGCTTCTTGATAATTTACCAAACAAAAATTCATTGTTTTTGGATTTGGAAAGAATTGATAATAGAGAACTCTTTTTACAAAAAAACTACGATAGTATTCTAAATTCTTTGGAAGAAAGAGGCTTGTCTAAAATAACTCCAATGCTGGTGGCTCTAGACGAGATTCAGAACGTCAAACAACTCCCTAGCGTGATTAAATATCTAAGCGATCATTATGAAATAAAATTTATTCTCACAGGATCTAGCTCTTTTTATTTAAAAAATTTATTTACAGAATCACTAGCAGGAAGAAAAAAGATTTTTGAACTACATCCTCTAGATTTTGGAGAGTATTTAATTTTTAAAGGTTTGAAGGTTGGTCAAGGCGAATGGCAAAATAAAACAATTGAAATAAGTGAATACAATCGACTCACTGGTTATTATGAAGATTTCATTAAATACGGTGGTTTTCCTCAAGTAGTTTTGGCTGAATCGGAATTAGATAAAAAAGATTTTTTATCAGATATTTTATCTTCTTACGTCAATATTGACATAAAAACTTTGGCAGACTTTACCAGCGATCGTAATATTTTTAGTTTAATCAAATTGCTAGCTAGTAGAGCGGGCAGTCGCCTAGATGTGAGCAAGTTGTCAAAATTACTCGGCTTATCCAGACCAACGATAAATAACTATTTAGATTTTTTAGAAAAAACATACTTAATCAAAACTGTTGCTGTTTATACTCACAATACAGATCGAGAAATTGTCAAAGCTAGAAAAGTATATTTTGGAGATACTGGCCTAATGAATAGTTTGGCAGAAACCTCATCTGGGGCTCAATTTGAAAACACCTTATTTAATCAGTTGTCTAGACAAGGAGACATTCAGTATTATGCGCTAAAGAATGGCTTGGAAATTGACTTTATTTTTGATCAAGAAATTGCCATTGAAGCCAAGGAAACGCCGATTAGCACAGATCTTCGTCAATTAACTACTTTGGCAAAAATGGCCAAAGTGCAAGAAACAACCCTGATTGGAAGACATTTTAATCACAACTTTACTCAATATATTTGGGGCGGCAGCATCACTTAAAACCTGCTAAACTCAATTGTGGAGCAAGAATTTCTGGTTTCTTGCAAGAAAAATGAAACAACATCCAATTCCACAAGACATCACCAACTACAAATTTCATCTGATTGGTCAGATGACGCTCAAGCAATTTGGTTTTGTAGCACTTGCAACAATTATCGATTTTGCAATTTTTAAGACAAATCTCATTGGTGTCATCAAGTGGCCACTCATTTTCATAATCGCTGGTCTCGGCGCGGCAATTGCTTTTGTTCCAGTCGAGGAGAGACCACTCGATCATTGGATTAGCACTTTTTTCAAAAACATTTACAAACCAACTAAGTTTTTCTGGAAAAAGGCCAATAAAATTCCTGATTTTTTTAATTACAAAATCACTAGCACTCAAGCAGATTATTTTGCTCCAAACGTCAATCTAAATCCAGCAAAAAAACAAAGAATTTTTGAGTACCTCAAAAGTATTCCAACTGATGAAAAGCTAGACGCTTTTGATGTTGAGGAAAACAACAAAATCAACAATATTTTAAGCGAATTTGATAATGTTCAAGTTGATCAAGAAGATGTCAGCATAGAAATAAAAAAACAAGAAAAACCAAATTTAAGAACCAGAGTTAGAAAACTCCAGGCTCCTAAGGCTTTTATTTCCAGCAGCGAGCATTTGCCAAATCAAATATTTGGCCTAATTTTAGACGAAAACGGTCATGCTGCCGCACAAGCAATCATTGAAATAAAAAACAGCAGTGGTCAAAGTCTTCGCATTTTAAAAAGCGACGGCGATGGAAATTTCGCAATCAATAAATCCCTTCCAAACGGGATTTATCAAATATTAGCAGAAAGAGACAATCAAAAATATCCCACTTTGCAAATAGAATTAACCGGCGAAACTCTCAACCCCCTTGTAATCAAGCCCTAAAATTTAGTAAACTATTGTTAGCTCATGAGCGACAACGCAATCAGATCTACTACTCAAGAATTCCTTGATGTCTATGACATTGTTAATGACATGGTTTTGCTAAAGGATGGAACAGCAACCGTTATTCTACAAATAGGCACCATGAATTTTAGTCTACTGGCCGAACAAGAACAGGATGCCGTCATTTTTACCTATGGCTCTTTGCTGAATTCTTTAAATTATCCAATTCAAATAAACATTCAATCACAAACCAAAGATGCTACTAAATATTTAAGATTGTTGGATGAACAAATCACCAAAGCTAGTTCTGATCGCAAAGCCACTCTGATAAAAAAATACCGAGATTTCGTTGCTGCTTTAATTAAAGAGAGAAACGTCTTGCAAAAACGTTTTTATATCTCTGTTCCTGCCAGTCCTGGAGAAATGGGGTTGATTTCTGCTTCTGGCGTACTACCTGGAAAAACAGTTTTTGACATAAGCACAGTAGACAAAAGCGTCCTGCTTGAAAAAGCCAACAACATATTGGAGCCGCGCAAGGATCATCTAACCTCTCAGTTCAATAGACTAGGTCTATATGTTCGTCAACTCAGCACACAAGAAATCATTCAAAATTTTTATATCAATTACAATCCTGAAGCAGTAGAAGGTCAGGAGATCAGCAGTAGCGAGAATTACACGACTCCCCTAGTTAGGGCGAGTTTTGGAGGAAAATATATGCAACTAAATAATCAATCAAATGACGCTTTTAAAGTTCCGACTGTGATTACTGCAACTGACGCCACCAGTATCAATAATGCAAATCCTGCTCCGAGCCCTGCTCCAAGCTCCACACCAATTCCTACTCCAAGTCCTACCACACTTCCAGATCCAAACCCAATTGCCGAATATCCTAGTCCAGAAGAAATTCTCAGTGGCGAGACAATGCAAAACCCTGCTACTGATTTAAAAGTAGCGCCTGATTTCATTCAAGAAACAGAAATCACTCAGACACAAGGGGAAGGCACTCGGGCAGTAGAAGATACTCAGGCAGTAGAAGTTTCTCAAACAGCAGAAGTTTTTCAGGCAGCTCTAGAGTTTACTCCACAAGTCACTCTTAATACGTTACCGGATTCGACAATTATTCAACAGGTTCAAGAAGTTTCTCAGGTTTCCAGTTTAGATCCAGGACTTAATCAAGAAGTAAATCAAGAAGTAAACCCAGAAATAAGCCTCAGCCTGGACTCAAGCCTAATCAATAGCAGTCTTTCAGAACCAAAACTAGAACTTCCTCAAATTTTCGCTGACGAGAACGTAAGTTCTCCCACCAATACTCCTCAACAACCAGACTCGGGCTTACAGCAAGACTCAAACCCACAACAGAACGTCAATGTGGAAAATAATTTTACTGAGGAAATAGTGCCACTGCAAAATAGTTTTGAAACACAGACTCAGAATCAAAATACGACAACATGAGAAGAACCATAATATGAATTTTTTTGGCAAAAAAAAGACAACCGATTCAGCAGCGCAAAATCAAATTGACGCTGAGAAATATACTCAAGAAAAACTTGGTGAATTTTCTCGTGGATTAGTTACAATTCAAGACATCATTGCTCCAGAAGCAATTGAGGTGGATTTTACCTATCAAAAAATCAATTCTACCTACACTAGAACCCTATTTATTGCCGGGTATCCTAGAGCCGTCCCAGCCAACTGGCTATCGCCTTTAATTAACTATCCGCAGCAAGCCAACATTGCTATGTTTGTTTTTCCATCAGACACGGGAGACATTTTAGACAATCTTAAGAGAAAAATCACCGAAATGGAAGCTGAAATTACCTCTGACATCAGGTCTGGAAAAATCAGCAACATTAACACTGAAATCAAATTGAGCGATGCTAGATCGATGCGTGAGCAACTTGCTGCTGGCTCAGAAAGATTCTTTCAATTTGGTCTTTATGTGACTGTCCGCGCCGACAGCAAAGAAATGTTGGATAAAATTACAAAAAGTATTCAAAGCACACTTGGTGCACTAATGATCGTTTCCAAGAAATCAGCCCTACAAATGGACGAGGGTTTCAAGACTACTCTGCCTATGGGGGTTGATCGTCTTTCCGTGACTAGAAACATGGACACCACCTCCCTGGCTACCACTTTTCCTTTTACTTCTTCTGAGCTAACTATGGAAACAGGTATTGTCTATGGTATTAACGAGCACAATGACTCTTTGGTTATTTTTGACCGCTTTAAAATGGAAAACGCCAACATGGTCATCTTTGCCAAATCTGGTTCTGGAAAATCATACACTGTCAAATTAGAGGTTTTACGTCAACTTATGTTTGATGCTGAAATAATTGTTCTCGATCCAGAACACGAATATGAAGAGCTTTGTAAAATGGTTGGTGGTGAATATATCAACTTTACTTTTGGTTCCAAGGCTAAAATCAATCCTTTTGATTTGTCCAATGTTTATGAAGAAGGCGAAAATGAGTTAGGACAAAAAATCCTTTCCATACATGGTCTTCTAAAAGTTATGCTTGGAGAAATGACCCCACAGCAAGAAGCCTTGCTGGATCGCTCCATTATTGCCGCCTACAAAGCCAAGGGCATTACTCCTGATCCAGCCACCCAGAAGAACACTCCTCCGCTGATGGAAGACCTTTATAAGGCTTTAATCGGCATGGAACAAGATGAAAGCGACGACATTGCAGCACGTTTGGAAAAATTCATCACAGGTTCATTCCGTGGAATTTTTGATCAAGCATCGAACATCAATATTCAATCGCAATTTACCGTTTTTTCAGTCAAAGAGATGGAAGAATCGCTCCGTCCTATCGCTATGTATGTCATTCTAGATTTCATCTGGACAAGAGTAAAAAAGAACCTCAAAAGACGTATTTTAGTTATTGATGAGGCCTGGTATTTCATGATGCATCCGGACAGTGCGGCGTTCGTTTATTCGATGGTAAAAAGAGCGCGCAAATATTATCTTGGCATTACCACTATCACTCAAGATGTGGAAGATTTTCTACACAATGATTATGGCAAAGCTATTGTATCTAATGCTTCGATTCAGTTCTTAATGAAGCAATCAACTGCTTCAATACCTATTCTGACTCAGACCTTTTATTTATCTGAAGGAGAAAGACAACTTTTAATTTCTTCTGATGTGGGAGAAGGAATTTTCTTTGCCGGCCAGAATCATGTTGCTTTGAGAGTTATCGCTTCTCCGGAAGAACATGCTGTCATCACAACCAATCCTGAAGAAATTATGCAAAAAGAAGCAGACAAAAAGAATGTCAAAGCTGCGGTCTCTGAAGAAAAGCCTAGATCAGAAAGCTTCGAAAGTTATCAAAAAAGCCGAGATCTTAGAAAACAACGACTGGTGAATAGCTCAGAATTTATTTCTAGAGAAAAGAGCAGGGAAAATAAACCAAACTGGCAAAATCCAGAAATAAAAATTGGCGAAGATGTTTTAAAAGACGCTAATAAAATTGCAGAGCGCGCACTAGAAAACGAAAGCTCAGAGTTTAATGCTGAAAAAGAATTAAAGAAAAGAGACGGAGACGAAAACTTTGAAGAACCCAATCAAAAAAATGACTCTAAAATTAAAACTATTTTTGGCGAGCCAGAGCAAAAAATAATGAAGCCAGATCAGCATGGTGTTTATAGCATCAATGACTACTCTCCTCCAAAATAAATTACCTATTGCTAAGTGTGGAAAACATTGTGTATAAGTAAGCGCTAGATCTCTTATTTACTGCCCCAGTTCTAAATTTCTAAAGAAAGACAAAATGTCAGAGCAAGTCTATGATTCTGAAACTGTTAAACAAGTTTGGCAGATGGCTAAGGTCGACCTTGAGGCCAGTCTCAGCCCTGCTTTCTTTAACACTTGGATTGTTCCCAGTCCATTAACTTCAATTCGAATAGAAAATGACCAACAAGCTATCGCAACAATCGCTTGCATGACTGGTTTTCATGTAACAAATCTAAAATCAAACCTATATTCTCAAATAAAAACTGCTTTAGAAAAATATATAAACAAACCTCTAGAAATAGAGTTTGTTGTTACTGATTTAAGACAAACAGCTGGAAGAGAAAATAGAGTCCAAAAAGAGGAAAAAAATCCTACAAACTCATTTCAACCCTCGAACTCCTTCCAAAGAGAGTCTTTTCAAGACGAGACGAACAGTCAACATGAAGAAATAAATAGACAAAACTTTAGTGAATTCAAAACAAATCTAATTTCTAATAAAGGTTTTTCAAACGACCAAGGAAATAGACAATCTCCAACCGTTGAGGAGCTTTTTTCCCAAGCTAATATCAACAATAACACTTTTGATAGATTGAAAGTCAGAAGCCAACAAATAGGTCTTCGCCAAGATTATACTTTTGAAAGTTTTGCCGTTTCTTCCAGCAATGAAATGGCTCATGCCGCTGCAACTGCCGTCGCCAATAATCCTGGCACAAGCTACAATCCTCTTTTCCTTTATGGTGGAGTTGGCGTTGGAAAGACTCACTTAATTCACGCTGTCGCTCACCACGTTTTGCAAAATAATCCTGAGGCGGAAATTATTTATGCTTCTGGGGAGCAATTTACTAATGAGATCGTTCGCGCCATTAAAAGTCATAATACTCTTCAATTAAAAAACAAATATCGCAAGACAGATTTGTTATTACTCGATGATATTCAATTTATTGCTGGCAAAAATTCCGTTCAAGAAGAATTTTTTCATACTTTTAATGCGCTAACTTCCATTAATTCTCAGATCATTCTCACTTCAGACAGACCTCCTCAAGAAATAAGTCTACTCGAAGACCGTCTTAGGTCCCGTTTTGAGGCTGGATTAATGATTGATATCCAACAACCAACCTTTGAACTCAGAACTGCCATCTTTCTATTAAAAGCCCAATCAAATAAGCTCGACATTCCAATTGAATTGGCTCAAAGAATTGCTTCTCAGGTTGACAGTGCAAGAAGAATTGAGGGAATCATAAAAAAGATCAGATCTGCTGTTGAATTGCAAAATCTAAGCTTAGACTCAGTTTTAATTGATAGAATCCTTCAAACAGAAGTAAAACAAAATCAACAGAAGATCATTAAGGCAAAACCTCAAGACATCATTAAAACAGTGGCAAATCACTATAGAATGAAACAAAGTGCTGTTAGAGGAAAAAGACGCAGTAAAGAATTAGTTAAAGCTAGACACATAACGATGTATTTACTTAGAAATGAATTACAAATTCCTCTCGAGGAAATTGGACAATGGTTTTCTGGCAGAGATCATAGTAGCGTTATTCATGCTGTTAAGAAAATTGAACAAGATTTAATTTTAGATCAAAGTATTCAGCAAGACGTTTCAGCTATTAAAATGTCTTTAATTGCCATCTCGAACTAATTGATTTATCAATATAAAAGCATTCTTACAAATTAAATAATAACAAGTTTTCAACAATTGTTGAAAAATCAGTGGAAAAAAAGTAGAAACCTTGTTAACAAAAACATAAAAAGCTTATAGGACTGTGAATAAGTATTCTTATTTATAAACACTATTTCACCGTCGTTAACAAAATAATCAACAAAATCAGGCGCTTTATAAACGTTATTTAGAAGAATAGAACCAGATCATTTTTAAATAAAAACCAACATATGCACAGCACCTACTACTACAACTACTAAGAATATATAATTAAATAAAAGAAAATATGAAACTAAACTTATTACAAGAAAATTTAAAAAACTCTCTAAACTATCTACAGAAAGTCATTCCTAATAAACCTCAAATGACAGTTCTCTCTTCCATTCTTTTAAAGGTAAATGAAAATAAATTAACTCTTTCAGCAACAGATTTGTATTTAGGAATAAAAACAGAACTAATAGTTGAGACAAAGGAAGAAGGAGAATTGATTGTTAATGGTGAATTATTTAAAAGTTTAATAAATTCTCTAGAAAGCGGACAGATAACCCTAGAATTAAAGGATAGCTTTTTAATCATCTCTCAAGGTAAGACGGTTGGAAGAATTGCTTGTCAGAGTAGTGAAGAATTTCCTAGCTTTCCAGTTGTAGAAGGAGGATCTTTTAGTCTTAATCTGGATAGCTTGGAAAAAATACAAAATTTGGTTACTTTTTGTGCTGGAATAGACCAAAGTAGACCTGTTCTTACAGCCTTATTATTAAAATTTAAGAAGGATGGCCTGGAAGTCGTTGCAACAGACGGCTTCCGTTTAAGTGATCTTTTTCTTAGAGATATTAATTCAGAACAAGAAAGAACGATTCTTATCCCAGCTAAAGCCCTTAGTGAGCTATATAGAATCGCTAAACAAATAAATGTCGAAAACGTTGAAATCTCAGTTTCAGATGAATTGAAGCAATTGCTTTTTAAACTAAATACAGTTGAAATGTACGTTCGTTTAATCGAAGGAGATTATCCTCCATACGAGAAAATTATTCCCCCAAGCTTTTCTCTAAAAGCCGAATTCGATGGAGAGGAATTTTTAACTCAGCTCAAAAGAGCAGCTATTTTCTCTAGAGATGCATCTAACATTGTTAAAATAAAGATAGAGAAAGATGTAATGATTATTTCTTCAGCCTCCCCTGTCTCCGGAGAGTATTCTGGAGAAATTTCTGTTAATAATAAATCTGAAGAAACTGGAGAGATTGCTTTTAATGTTAATTATTTAATTGATTTTATCAACGCAGTAAAACCTGAATCTCTGGAATTTGGAATGAACGAAAGCTTAAAACCGGCTATTTTTAGAGATAAAAATATCGCCGATTATTTCTATATAGCAATGCCTTTTAGAGTTAATAGCTGATCTTTAAATGGTTCTCTTTTATGATATAATCTCTAACTTATGCAAAGAACATGGAATCCTAAAAAGAAAAAAAGAATGAGAATGCATGGCTTTTTAAAAAGAATGCAGACACTAACTGGTCAAGTAGTCATTAAACGTCGTCGTGCTAAAGGCCGTAAGAAACTAGCCGTTGCCAAGCATTGGTAAAATTTAATTAAATGTTAGCTAAAAAACATCGTTTAAACCTTTCTCTTAAAGAAAATTCTTTGATTTTTCAAAAAGGAGAATCTATTTTCTTATCGTCTAGATTTTTCTTGGCTTATTTGCGAAAAAATGAAGACTACTTAAAAGCGGCTTGCTTGAGTCCTAAAGCAATTTTTAAAACAGCTGTCTCTAGAAATGAACACCGACGACTACTCTATTCTTTTCTAGAGAAAGAAATCTCAAAACAAAACATTTCTTTACTTGATAAAAATGATTTAGTTTTTGTTATAAAAAGAAATCCAACTAAAGACAAAGCTTTATTGGAGAGTGATTTCTCGGAATTAATAAAAAAAATAAATGCAGAAAATTTATAGGTTTTTAGTAAATTTAAAGCATCAATTTCTGTTTACATTTTTTGGTTTTTCTTTTTCTTGCAGACAAAATCCAAGCTGTAGCAGATATACAGTTATACAAATTAAAAAAAATGGTACAATTGTCGGGTTAACACAAGGTCTGTGGCGAAGCTTGAATTGCCACCATTTTTAGGATAAACATAAATGAGCCCTTTTATCAGTTTTTTTTCTTCAATATTGGTTTTTTTAGATTCAATTTTTAATAATCTCGGCATTACTATTATTGTTTTCACAATTTTAGTTCGTTTGGTTTTGTTACCATTAACTTTGCCAAGTATTAAGTCGAGTAAAAAGATTCAAGAACTCCAACCAGAATTAAATAAACTAAAAGAAAAACATGGCAAAGATAAGCAGGCTCTAGCTCTTTCTCAAGCACAACTTTATAAAAGCTATAATATTAATCCTCTAGCTGGCTGTTTACCACAACTTTTACAGCTTTTTATCCTGATAGTTTTATATCAGAGCATAATTGGTCTTTTTAATAATCCGGGAGCTCAATTTAATCTTTCTTTTTTGTGGGTTAATTTGGCTCAATATGATAAAACCTATATTCTCCCAATCGTCGCTGGTATAACTCAATTTTTATTGTCATTGATGATTTCTCCAGCAACTCAAACTAGAGATTTAATTAATAACAATTCAAAAGATAAGAATGTTCAAACTGCTAATAAAAAAGAAGAAGACATTGCTGAAATGGCAGTTACGATGCAACAACAAATGATTTTCATGATGCCAATCATGACTGTTTTTATAGCTCTCAAATTGCCAGCAGGTCTAGCTCTCTATTGGGTAATTGGCACGATCATCACTATGATTACTCAGTATTTTGTTTCTGGATGGGGCGGCCTAGTAATTTACTGGAATAAATATATGACAGTCTTTGGTCCATTCAAGGGAAGACTCTTGAGTGTTTCAAGCAACAAATCTCTTACCAAAATTCCTAAAAAGATTCTTGTTAAAAGCAATGCTTTGTTCACAAAAAAAACAAACAGCGAAAATTTAGCCGATGTTTTAAAAAGTATTGGAGGAAGTTCTTCTCCATCTAAACCAAAGAATAAAAGAGCAACTAAAAAAATAAAAAGAAATAGAAAGTAAAAAATGAAAATACAAGAATATTTAGAAAAAACAATTAAACATTTGGGAATTGATGAAGAATTTGAAATCCTCTTGGAGGAATTAGACGATCGTTTGAAAATAGCGATTACCGTTCCAACAGAAGATGTCGCTCTTTTGATTGGTAATCGTGGAGAAACTCTCGAAGCTCTTGAGCTTTTAACAAAGCTCTCTTTTAAAGATGAATATCCAGACAAAAGAATAATGCTTGATATTAATGAATATCGTAGTGCTTCAGAAAACAGATTAAAAGAAAAAGCAGTTGGATTTGCTAAAAAAGCCATAGAAACCAAGCAATCTCAAGAAATGTATGACTTGAATTCATACGAGAGATATTTAGTTCATAGCGTTATAGCAGAAGACCCTTCTTTATCCGAAGTTGAAAGTTTTTCAGAAGACAGAGACGATGAGAGAATTCTCATTATCAAAATCAAAGAAAATTAATTACCAGGCTTTGCGTTAATAAAACGGTAAATATGCGGGAAAAAGTTATTGTTTTTACTGATGGTGGTTCTAGAGGAAATCCTGGAAAAGCTGGAGCTGGTGTTTTTGTGACCAATGAAGCCGGAGAAGAAATTCACAAGGATTATAAATTTCTTGGTACAAAAACAAATAATGAGGCTGAATATTTAGCCATGAATCTTGCTTTAAAGTATCTAAAAAGAACAATCGCTCCTTTGACTGAAATTGTTTTTAAATTGGATTCTAAATTGGTTGTTGAGCAAATGAATAAAAATTGGCAAATTAAAGAAGATCGTCTTAGAGCACTCGCGGAAGCAAACTGGGAAATCCTAAAAGTTCTCCCCTGCTCCTCTTGTAAAATAACTTATGTTCCTCGCGCAGAAAATAAAATGGCTGATTTATTGGCCAATCAGGCAATGGATTCCGCAAAAGACGAATAGGTTTTGTTAGCCCCTCCTTTTTGTTCTAGAATGTCTTGTAATGTTTTATCACCTAGAAGATGAAAAGCCGGTTGTTTTAGTTGTTTCTGAAGACGGTTTTGCTTTACCAAATCTAATTGTTGATTTTTTAAAATCAAATTCTTTAGAAACCAAACTGGTTTTTATTGATCAAGAATTTTTTTTAAAATATAAAAAGCTTTCCGAGCAAAAAATAAGAATTCATAAAATAATTTTTATTTTTGGATTTCACTCTAGTTCTCCAGATGTGTATAGAATAATTTTTGACTTTTTTGAGCTGCTTTTTAGCAATCAGAATGAGGTAATTCCCATTACCATGATTTCCTCCATCAGCACCCCTTTGACCATTTTGGATGATTTTGGCGTAAATTATCAGGCTGGTTTAACAAATAAAGAATTATTTTTGAGAGAGTTTTTTAATAAATTTAGTCAAAATTTAACTTTTTTAGCGCAAGATTTGTTGATCTATAAGAAAAAACTAGATTATCCTCTACTCTTGTTTTTTTCTGCTTTTAAGCAAGGACACCTGCTGGATCCTCAAGCAAAGCTATATTTTCAAGACGAATTAAGTTTTTTTGATTTAATTAAAGAACATTTAATTAAACCTCATCATCAGGCGAAATTTATAATTAGAGGTTCTGCTATTTCTTCTGAAAAATTACTTAAAAAAATTACTTATCTTTATGAGCAATATTTTCAAAAGAAGCTTTCAATTATTAAACTCTTTTCTGATGAAAAAAAACAAGACCTGCTTCAGGAGTTTAGTGTAGTTTCCAATTCTAAAAGCAAGATTGAAGATCTAATTGATCAGAGGATTAGAGATATTCTTAGCTTTGATGAAGAAATATCCTCTATTGCTCCATCTGAAGCAGAATTAGCTAAGGCAATGCAGCTTAATAAGCTACATAAGAGATGGAAAGAAAGCAAGCAGCTTGAAAAAGAACAGTTTGAAAAAGAGTCTCAAAAAATAGAAACATTGAAGTCTTCAGCTTTAATAGTTCAAGCCGATAAAGAAGTACTAGGCGGTCTAATTAATCCTGGTTTCAACTCTGAATTCATTGAAAAAATTGAAGGACTCTTCTCTACTCAAAGAAAGAAAGAAAAAACATCTCGACAAGATAAAAACATATTACAGGGCAAATCGATTATAAAAAAAACCAAAAAAAGAAAAATCTTGTTTTGGTTTGGTATTATTGGTTTTAGCTTGGCCTCTGTCTTTTTAAGTCTTTTTTTTGTTTTTAATTTGAGTCAGAAAAAGCTAAACAAGCAGCTTTTGGAGGTAGTTAATAATGACGGGAAAAACATAGAAAGCATTGATCAATCAAGACTTTATGGTCTTTTCAGTTTTCAGTTAAAACAGTATGAAAAGATTCTTTTAGAAGAGGTTTTAACTGGAGCGATGGACATAAAAAATTTAAATAACTCTTTATTGTCTCTCTCTGGAGGAGATAAGGAATTTTCTGAAGCATTTTATAATCTTTATAAGAAAACTCTCGAGAGTGGAGTGGACTTAAGTAAATTTTATGAGGATCTAGAGATTGCTTTGGACAAAAAAATATTGGCACAAAAAACTCTAAATTCTTATTTATCTTCTCTAAATATGGAGTTATATCAGGGAGAAGAGAAGAATATTTGGCAAGCTAGTCTGAGTAGAAGCCAAGAAGGAATAAAAAATTCACTTCAATATAAAAGATTTTTAACTCCTTTTAAAAATTTGCTTTTTCAGCCAGGTAGAACAAACATATTAGTCGTGGTCCAGGACAGTAGTGAGTTGCGATCCACAGGTGGATTTATCACAGATCTTATTTTACTGAGTTTTAATAACGGAATCTTAATTGATAAACAAATTCTAGATGCAAATGATATTGACTCTAGAATTTATGGTCACAAAGATGCCGATCAAGAAATAAAAGATTTGCTTGGAGAAAATGTTTTATATCTACGAGACAGTAATTGGCAAGTTGATTTTTCAAAAAGTAGTCAAGAAGCGCAGTGGTTTGCTGAACAAGTCACTGGTTCTAAAATTGATGTGACTATTGCATTAAATACAAAAACTATTTTAGAAATTCTTGAAGTTATAAAAGAAATCAAGCTCGATGATGGTCTTTCGATCGACTTTACAAATTTCTTAGACAATCAGGAAAAAACTGCTTCTCTTGATTATAAAAATATTAGCAACGGCAAATTCACTTGGCAATTTTCAAATGCTTTGCTTGGAAGAATCTTGAATTTAACTCAACAGGAACTTTCAATTTTGAGCGATGTCCTGGTAAAAAATTTAAATCAAAGAGAAATTTTAATTCAATCTGATAATCAAAATTTGAAACAGGCGATTGAGGCCAATTCCTGGAGTGGGCAAAAAATAAAAGTAGCCTGTCCAGCTGAGTTTAAACAAGACGTCTGTGTGCTGGATTTTCTTTTGCAGGTGGAAAATAACGTTGGCGTTAATAAGATCAACCCTTATATTAGAGAAACCATAGAACATAATATTGGAATCAGTAAGGATTTTATTCGTCATAAGCGTAAGGTAATTTTTGAAAACTTTTCAAGAAATAATATCTGGCCACTTGGTTCTTATAAAAATTATCTTAAGTTTTATTTAAATCCAATTGCAAATTTAGAAAAAATTGAAATTGATGGAAAAAAAGTAGACGATCAAAGAATAAAAATTCTTAACTCTGAAGAAAATTTAGAAATAGGTATTCTTTTGGAGGTTCCAAAACAGAGTAGAGTCGAGTTCGTTGTCACTTATTTGGTTCCGAATAGAATGGAGCTGCCTTTTTCATACACTTTTTTTGACCAGAAGCAGGCGGGAATATTTGCTAAAAACACTAGTTACAACATTGTCTTTGAAGAGCAATTTAAACCCCAACTAATTGCTCCTGCAGCCACTTATCAAAACAGAACCATTCACTTTGAAAATGACAATTCAGATCACTTTTTCTTCGCGGTTGATTTCAGTAACTGAGAATTAGCTGAGAATAAGCTGAGATTTCCACGTGCTCTATTTTCTCATTTTGCCAAATTGATTTTAACATCAGTCTTTTTTAAACATTCAATATTACAAAAGTCTTTTTAGTTTGATCTAGTTAATATCAATTCACCTGTAAGATCTTTTAAGTCGAGACTTCTTGTGTTAGAATAGTCGCCTTAACCTAAGAAAGGCTTTATCATGGAAAAAATTAAATTTGCTGTCTCAAAAAGACAGAACAAAAAAACCAATCAACTTCGTAAAGAGGGCATAGCTCCAGCTAACATGTACCAGGCTGGAAAAGAGTCTTTGTCTTTAGAGATTAATAATCTAGCTTTTTTGAAGCTAAATCGTAAATTAAATGAGAATGCCATTGTTTATTTGCAAGTTGAAGGTGAAAAGGGTGAGTTCCCAGTCATGATTGATGATATTCAATACGATGTTTTTGGTAAGAATTTATTGCACGTGGTTTTCAGAAAAGTTAATCTTTCTGAAAAAATTAAAGCCTATGTTTCTATCGAATTGATTAATGAATTTGATGTCGAAAATGGTGTTTTAGTCTTGGTGAAAGACAGTGTTGAAGTAGAAGCTCTGCCAGCTGACCTCCCAGAGAAATTTGAAATTGATCAAAGTCAACTTAAAGCTATTGGCGATCAAGTTTTTATGTCCTCATTAAACTTTGATTCTAGTAAGGTTTCCTTGGTCTTAGCTGAAGATGAAAATCCAGAAGAATCAGTTGTCGTTCTTGTTCAACAACAAGCAGAAGAAGCTGAAGAGGTTAGTACTGATTTGGTTGAGCCAGAATTGGTGGGCGAGAAGAAGGAAGAGGCCGCTCCAGACATTAAAGCTTAATTTATATTCGTTGTAATTTTATTAATTCTTGGTTCGATTCTTTGAGCTCGATCTAGATATTCTCCGGATAATTCTTTTGATCCCTTTATTTCGTGAAGTTGGCTTAAATTTAGAAAAAGTCCAAGGCTTTTTACTTTGTTTTTGTCTAATTCTTGATAATAATCCAATCTGTCTTGAACGTTATTTTCTTTCAAAATCATTTTTTGTGAAATCATTTCTTGATCTGAGACTGTGAAAACCTCGATTTTTCTTAAGCTAATTTCTGGAGTATTTTTTTTCTCAAAAAGATAGAGATTAAACATTGCTGAGAGTAAGACTAAGATTATTAATGAAAACTCGAGGAATGCGCCCTTGCCTGTCTTCTTAAGTAAAAAAGACAATCCAAAGCCAATGAGACTCAAAAAGAGCTTGAAACAAAGCCAGGTCAATCTTAGATAGAAAAGAAAATTATTAAACATGATTTAATTGTAAGTTTACGTAATATTTAATCCATTGAAGGAGCAGATTACGTCAGTATAAACGATTTCTCACGTGCTTAAACTGCGAGTTCATTGAGTGAGACGAAGATTGTTGGTTTTAACGTAGCAATAATTTTAGTCGAACGAGATTAAATGTTGCTTAAACTTACAATTAAATTGTTGAGTCAGGCCAGGCACTACTAGCGAGGATTTTTTCTTCAACGAGATTTTCTTTGATCAATTCTTGCCAAATGGCCTCGGTGACAAAAGGAATAAAGGGGTGGAGGAGCTTAAGAAACGCCAATAAGCCTTTAAACATTAAATCTTGATTTATCAATCCTTTTTTTGATTCCTCTATGCATTGATCGCAAAACCAGTGCCAAAACTCGTTGTAGAGTGTGTCGGCAGCAACGCCAATTTGAAAAGAATTTAGATTTTTACTAACTTCTTTAATAATTGATTGTAGTTTTTCTTCAAATGCCTGATCTCCAGAACAACTCTCGACCTTTTTGTCTTTGTTTTCTTCTTTGCCTAGTAAAATAAAGCGACTAGCGTTCCAGAGCTTGTTGCTCAGGTTGCGTGTAGCTTTGAAATCTCCCTCGCTCACAGATTTATCTAATCCAGCGCTAGAGCGAATGATAAGGGCCATTCTAAGAGCGTCAGTGCCATATTTTTCACTGATTTCCATAGGATTAACCACATTGCCCTTGCTCTTACTCATCTTCTGGCCTTTGGCATCTCTAATCAGCCCATGCAGGTAGACGTTTTTAAATGGAGTTTTACCAGTTTTATAAATACCCATCATCAGCATTCTCATTACCCAGAACATCAAGATGTCGTAGGCAGTTTCCATGACTTGAGTGGGGTAGAATCTTTCAAAGTCTCCTGGTTTGTTATTAATCAATGTTACAAAAGGCCACTGACTTGAGGAAAACCAAGTGTCAAAGGTGTCTGTTTCTTGAATATAATCTGGGCCAGGATTTTCTTGACTGACTAGATATTTTGCTTCAATGCTGGCATTAAAACTTTGTAGTCCGGCGCTGATTGCTTGAATTGAATGTTCTTTGAGTAAGTCCTCGAGTTTTCCTGAAACGCGTTGTTTTTCTTGATCAATGAAAGTGAGTTGAGCATCTAGGTTTTCTGCGACTTTATACCAAATCGGCAAACGAATTCCCCAAACGATTTGACGGCTAATGTTCCAATCTTCTAGAGTTTCTAGCCAATGACGCAAAATTTTGTCATGACCCGCGCCATAAACTTTTACTTCGCCTTGATCGATTTTTTCAATTACTGCCTCCGTGAGTTTTTTAACTTTAATATAAAATTGAGGAAGTGGCAGTGGTTCAATTGGGTTGCTACAGCGGTAACAAACGCTTAAATTATTGTGATAGTTTTTCTCCACTTTGACGAGCAGGCCCTTGGCTTCTAGGTCTTTGACTACTTGTTCTCTGGCGACGACAACTTTCAAGCCCGCATATTTGCCAGCGGCAGCGGTCAGACGACCTTCGAAATCAACGATTTGAATCGGCTCTGGAAGTTCGTTTTTGTGTCTTTGCCAGGCAGCGAAGTCGTTAAAGTCATGATAGGGAGTAATTTTAACTACACCTGTGCCGAATTCTTTATCAACGAAGTCGTCAGCGATGACTTTTAATTTGAAATTGCCATTAAGACCTTCAACATCAATTTCTTGACCAATGTATTTTTGATATCTTTCGTCTTCTGGATGAACGGCTAGGCCGGTATCGCCAAATTTGGTTTCCGGTCTGGTGGTGGCTAAAACAAAAGGGCCATATTGGATATAATAAAGAGAAGTTTCTTGTTCTTTGTGATCTACCTCTAGATTGCTAAAAGCAGTGCCACACTTGGGACAAAAATTTACTAGGCGATTAGTGCGATAAACCAATCCATCTTCATTCATCTTGGTAAAAGTTTCTAAAACTGTTTTAACAATGTCTTGATCCAGGGTAAATTTGTAGCGATTCCAGTCGGCACTGGCGCCTAATTTTTTGATTTGATCAACTGCTGTGGCGGAATTTTCACCGACATAATCCCAGATCATTTTAAAAAGAGTTTCGCGATCAAAATTAAAGCGACTTTTGCCTTCTTTTTTTAGTTTCTTTTCAAAAATAAATTGCGTTTCAATACCAGCGTGATCGGTGCCAGGAATCCAAACGGTGTCTTTGCCTTGCATTCTGGCAAATCTAATCATAATGTCTTCCAGAGTAACGAACATCGCATGACCGACGTGTAGCGGGTCATTGGCGTTTGGAGGCGGCATAATAATCGAGAAGCTTTCTTTGGCTTTTTTCGATTTCTTTCTTAATTCTTGGTTGATTTCGCTATCTGGATTGAAACAATCATGATCTAGCCATAATTTGTAAATTTGGCTCTCATGTTCTTTGGCTTGATAGTTGGTGTCTAGCATGGTTTAAGAGCTTTTTTTATGGGATTTTTGGCTTTTTTCTTTTTCTTTAAAGCTGCTTCTTTTGCGTTGTTTAAACTCGTTAATATAAGTCGTTCTAGCTCGTAGTCTCTAGAAGCCTCTGTTTCTCTTGTTGGTTTATTCTCTTTTGGTTTACTCATAAACTCCTTTTTTTCAGAGGTAATTATAGCATGATTAAAGCCATTTATTTTAAAAGGTGCTTTATAATCAGTAATATAATTATTCTTTTGAAAGAAATATGCGACAAGTAAATCTAGTCAACGCTCAAGATGAGATAATCGGTCACACCGATTTGTTTGACGCGCATCGTGGAGATGGCAAAAAACACCAGGCTATTTCTTTGTTTTTATTTCATAAAAAAAGTGATGGAAGTTTGGATCTTTTGCTTCAGCAAAGAAGCTCAGAAAAAATCGTTGGAGCTTTGCAATGGGCCAATACTCTGTGTGCTAATTTAATTCCGAGCGAAGATCACCTGACTTGTCTAAAAAGAAGAATGCTTGAGGAACTAGGCATTAAATGGCAAGAGAATTGGGTGGTGCAGGAAGTGAGCGTTCTTGATTATCAGGTGGCTTGTGAAAATGGTTTCTCGGAAAATGAAATGGATCATTTTTTTACTATCGTTTTTGACGATGAAAAATTTTCCAGCCTAAAAATTGAGCCAAATCAAGAAGAAGTGGCTGATTTTGCCTGGCTTGATTGGGATTCTATCAAAAATAAAGAAGTAGGGGACAAACAAATTACTCCTTGGTTTAATCTCTTTTTAGGTAATCAAGAAATTATTAGTAAAATTGGAAAATCATGCCAGAAATAAAATCATCAATTCCAAATCACGTTGCTATTATTATGGACGGCAACCGCCGTTGGGCTCGCCAACATGGGCTGTCGATAATTAAAGGCCATCGTAAAGTAGCTGAAGAAATGATTGAGAGATTGGCTGATTTTGCCATTGCTTCAAAAATTGGCTATTTGACTCTTTGGGCTTTTAGCACGGAAAATTGGCAGAGATCCTCAGATGAAGTGGCAGGAATCATGAATCTTTTTCGTGAAACTTTTTCTACTAGCGCAGAACGACTCCATAAAAAAGGCGTCAGAGTGGCGGTTATTGGTGATTTGGGTCGTTTTCCAAAAGATATCCAGGATGGAGTAGAGTTTTGGATTAAAGAAACAGAAAACAATAAAAAATTAGTGGTTACTTTCGCTTTGAATTATGGCGGTAGAGATGAAATTGTGAGGGCTGTTAAGGCAGGTGGAGAAGAATTTGAAAACTACTTGGATACAAAGAAAATGATTGCTCTCCCAGATCCAGATCTACTAATTCGTCCTGGTGGTGAAAAGAGATTGTCTGGGTTTTTGACCTGGCAGACGGTTTACAGTGAATTGTATTTCACAGATGTTCTTATGCCGGATTTTGATGAAAAAGAATTCGCTGCTGCCTTGGCAGATTATGCTCAGAGACAGCGTCGTTTTGGTAAATAATTTTCTCTCATTTCATTTATCAATCACTTACCAGTTTTTGCCAGATCCAGGGATGGCAAAGGTTTTGATGGATTCGATGCCTGTGAATTCAGAAATCAGGTTAATGATGATGAAAGAAGATAATGCCAAAATAATGCCAACAATAGCAAAGGTAATGGTGTTTTTGGATTTTTCAGTAGCCTGGCTATTGCCGCCCATCACCATCATGTTGAAAGCAGCGTAAATAATCATGATAAAACCGACAATTCCAAGAACTGTTAGTGAAACAGAGAGGATGTTGGCCAATAAGCAGCCAATGCCTTGAATAGTGGCGGTGTCGCCACTAACACACCCAGGACTAATAGCTGTCCATTCTTGTGTTTGAGCGTAAGCTTGTTTGACGATTTGCATTTGTTCCTTTTAAAAACCCGCTTAAAAAAGCGGGTTTTCGATGTTTTAACTATATTCCTTATTTCGCGCCAGCGTTATTGATGGTGCCGACATTGGTGAATACTTCATTGAAGCTACCAAAGCCTAGGAATTGAATGACCATGGTGACAACTGCATAAGAAGCAGCCACAATTACCAAACCAATGATGGCAGCTGTGAGCTTGTTTCTGGCACTTTCTGCCTTACTCTTGTCTCCACCAGAAGTAATCCATTCAATGCCTCCCCAGATCATGTAGGCAAAAACCAAAAGGGCTGCAATTAACATAACGACATTCAACATACTATTGAACATAGTGCCGAAATCAGTTGCATAGCCTTTGCCAGCTGAAATTGGCTGGATATCAATTGCCATTGCTACTTGAGCACTGGCAAGTAAGCCGCTCATTGCAGTTCCTGTAGCGACAGCTAATTTTCTAATTGATTTCATAATTCACTCCTTTTTAATTATTAAATTAATTTTCTTTAATCGGTATTATATCAAGTCTAGTCAAATTTTACTTAAAAGTCAAAACCTTTATTCCAAGGAATTGCTGTACGAGCATAAAAAGAGCTGTTGCGGCAGCTAAAATAATCAAGCCAATAATAGCATTGCTGATTTTATTTCTGGCTCCTTCCATCTTACTCTTGTCTCCAGAAGAAGTAATCCATTCAATGCCTCCCCAGACTAAGAACACAAGGACAAGCACTACTGCGACAGACATAGCGGCGCTCATAATCCCACCAAAAAAAACACTAAATCCTCCATCGCTGCTATTGTGAAGACTGGCTCCATTTAAACCTTGTTTACTGGCTTCTCCGGCTATGTCGAGGGTGATGGCGAGTTGTTTTTGCATAATGTTTATCGATTGGGATTTATCCCCGGTAAAGAAAGCGGGTATGTGCGAACCGGTTGAGTTGTTGTGGAGCTTTCATTTTGCGTTGGTAGGGTTAGTTTAAGTAAATCAAAGTTTTTGCCAAAGAAAATTTTACTAACAAAACTCAAAATGGTAAAAGATGAGACTAAAATAACTAGCCCAATGATGGCATTAGTCATTCTGCTTCTGGCTGTTTCTGTTTTTTTGCTATCAGATCCAGCAGTAATCCATTCAAAGGCTCCCCAAATAAAAAAGACAATGACAGCTAATGCTCCAAGATTGACGCTAACTTTCCACAAATAGACAGCATAGTTGATAAATTTGCTGCCATCTTCTGTGCCTGTACTAGTTCCCAGATCTCCAATAACTGGATTGACAATGGCTGCTTGCGAAGTTTGAGCGAAGAAAAGAAAAACCAACATCGAAAAAAATGTAGTTAAAAGGATTTTTTTATTTTTATTTAGAAATAATTTCATATTTATGGTGTTGCTCCCTTTGGAACAATGCTCTGAATCAGTTCTCCAGGATTTAGGATTGATATTCCAACTAAACTGCCAATTAAACCAATGATTGAGTAAGTGGCTACGATTAAAACCAAGCCAAGTACTCCCCAGGTCAATCTATCTTTGGCTTTGGTGACTTTGCCACTATCACCTCCAGCAGTAACCATTTGATAGGCTGCTAAGAAAGCATAGACGATGAAAAACAAAGCCGCTAGGGTGGTGATGATCCCAATTATATCGCCAATATATAATTCTAGAGAGGCGATGAATCCAGCGCTATCCATGGTTTCTGGTGCACGAGCTTCTACAATTGGTTGGATGGATCCGATATCTGCCATATTAAGGTCCTATTGCCGTTGGGATTTGTGGGTTAATAATGTAAGTTGCGTCTCCAAAGATAATTAAACTGATGATACCGGCGATAGTATAAGCAGCAACAATTAAAACTAAGCCAGTCACACTTAGTGAAAGCTTTTCTCCAATTTTTCCATAAGCGCCGCTGTCACCATTGGAGGTAACATAGGTGAAACCTGCAAAGATAAAATTAAACATCACCCAAATACCAGCGATGACGGAAGAAAATTTAATCATGTTGGAGATAAAGATGAGTAAGCCAATTCCACCCTCTGCTTGATTGTTGAAGTCAGAAACTCCAGCTGGAGCTTCAATATCGCCAAAGACGCTTGGTGCAGCCATCACGATGCGACTGCTCAAAAGCAAAATGGCAAAAGTGAAAATTAGGCTAAAAATAAGTTTTTTCATTGTCGTCTACTTCAGATTATAAACCTTTTAATTTTTTAATTAAAACCCATGTTTATGCCAGTGATTAATTGAATTATTTGCATGATCCAAAAAGCTCCAAACATAATCATAAAACCGATGATAGCTGAGGTCATGGTGGTTTTGGCTTTATCTTTATCTTTACTTCCTCCTTGAATCAGGGAAAGCCCAGCTCCAATAATCATTAAAAATAGGAAGAAGCCTGCGCTAACAAAAACAATTTTAACAATTAAATTAATCATGTCGTCAGTACTGTTAAAGACTTCTTGGACTGGAGTTCCGTCTTTAAGAATTAGTTTATCGCTAAGGGTGATTTCGACATCTCCGGGGATGGATGATCCTCCTTCTCCGGGAGTTTCCATGGCAAAAACAGGTTTGAGAAATGACAAGAATACTAAAAAAGCAAAAGAAATTAGGAGTAATCTGTTCTTCATCATGAATTATTATAAATGAAATTTACTTTCTATCTAGTGTAAAAATATCTCCTAGACCTGACAGTCGCGTTCAACGGAAGCTATTAGCTTATTTTAATTAACAATCTTCTTTTCACTCAGCGAAGTCGCTGTTTATAGATTTGTTGCTTATTTATGTCTGTGATCAGTTCCTTCAATGGGCTGTCAGGTCTAGGAGATCTTTTCGTTTAGTTATGTCGAGATGTTTCTAGTGTAAAATAGCCTCAATGGAAGACTCAACTCGTTTTGTTGGTTTTGATAATGAATTGATTTTAATAGAAGCCTTAAAAAATGGTGATGAGTTGGCTGTTGAATATTGGTTTAAAAAATATCGTCTCGTTCTCAAGAAAACTGCTCTTAGCAAAGTCTCCAATGCTGGCGTGGCAGCAGAGATTGTTCAAGAAACTTTCATCAATTGCCTGCAAACACTGAATTTATTTAAAGGTAATTCTTCTCTTTTAACTTGGATGTATGGGGTTATGCATCACGAAATTGCTGATTATTATCGCAAGCGCTACGCCAAAAAAATCATTAGAACTATTCCGCTTAGTGATTTTTTCTTAGATCAAAACTATAAGGATGCTTCTTCGTCAGCAGAATTGGTGTCGATAGTTCTCAAGCGGATGCTTCAAAATAATCGAGAGCTTTTACTAAAAAAATATGTTGATTGCAAAAAAGTTAAGGATATTGCTTCGGAGATGGGCAATAGTGTCAAGTCTGTCGAATCTGATTTGTTTAGAGCGAGACAAGAATTTAAAGCTTTATGGTTGGAGTTGGATCATGAAAATAATTGAAGATAAATTTCTAAAACTACTGAAGAATACGGCGAGAGAGCAAAGCTTCTTGGGTCAAGAAAAGCTGATTCCAGATCAATTAAGTGATTTGGCTAATTTTGTCGGCAACCATACTTGGCAGTCAATTTTGCTTTTGTCTTTTTTTTCAACCATTTTATTAAATTTTTTGGTTTTTGTTAGCAATGAAATATAAAAACAAATTACTTGTTGTTGCAGAATCGCTAATTTATTCTAGCACCCAGATGTTCTTGGGTCTTTTTCTCCATCCATATAGAAGCATGCAGCTTTTGGTTAAAAATGGAGCTTTGTTGCCATTTATTTTTTATCCAACTTTGATCGTAATTATTTTTGTCTTGTTTTTGCAAATTGATCTGTTTTTTTCTGCTTATCAATCTTTATTTTTATTAAAATTCATTTATCAAATGATTATTTTCTTCTGTTTTTATTGGCAATTAGCACTTTTTTATCTTTGGCTGCGTTTTAGTAGGGCTTTTTCCAGAACGAAGTTTCATTAATATGCTGATCAAGTCTTTAGCTCTCCAGAATTTTCGTAATTTTACTTTGACTAGCTTTAGTTTTACTAAGACTAATCTAATTTTTGGTGCCAATGGTATAGGCAAAACCTCAATAATTGAAGCCATTTACTTGCTGGCGAGTGCTGACAGTTTTAGAGCGGGCAGAGTTGAGGAGATGATTCGCCTGGAAGCTGATTTGGGCAGAGTACAAGGCTTGATTGACTTAGAAGATTTGGAAAATTCTGAAGACGGCGAGAGCGAGGAGCTCAAGCTAGAAGCAATGCTTACCAGAGGAATGGTTCAAGGCAAGAAAACTCAATATCGCCTCTTTTCTGTCAATGATATTCGTCGTAGGAAAAAAGACTTTTTAGCCTTTTTTAAAGCTGTAGTTTTTCGTCCTGAAGACTTGCGTCTAGTGGAAGGTTCTCCTGCCAGGCGTCGTAGTTTTTTGGACAGCGCATTATCGATGGTTTCTCAAGATTATGATGCGGCTCTTTCTAGATATGAGCAAACTCTCAAGCGTAGAAATCGTTTATTGCAAAAGGTTAATGAGGGCAAGGAAAGTGTGGAAGCTCTTAATTTTTGGAATTTAAATTTGGTAAAAAATGGAGAAATTCTGCAAAACCAAAGAAGCAATTTTATAGACTTTATTCGAGAAGTCGTTTTCCCATTTGAGCTGAATATAGAATATGAGCCATCGCTGATTTCTGAAAGAAGATTGACTGAACATTTAGAAAAAGAGATTATGCTCGGCCACAGTCTAATTGGTCCACACAAAGATGATTTTTCACTAAAATTTTCTCAAGAGGAAAAAGGCATCAATGACCTGAGTTTGTTAGCCTATGGTTCTAGAGGCCAACAGCGCTTGGGAGTTTTGTGGCTAAAAATAGCAGAATTGCAATTTTTGACTGACAAAATTGGTTATCAACCGGTGCTTTTGCTTGACGATATTTTGTCTGAATTGGACGTTCATAGCAAAGATATGGTGCTTAGTTTATTAGCTAACTATCAAACGATTCTAACCACGGCTGATGCGGATGTTTTGACTGATTTGCGTGAAAGAGTGAAAGATTTAAATATAACTATCTTGTAGCTTGCCATAGAGCTTGTGGGATCATCTCTACCAGATCGCTGCTGTTAAAATAAGGCCCCTGTTCTTCAAAAAGCATTTCGCCAGCTTTTTTATTGACATGACTGGCGATTAAGCAGCTATCTAATGCGCTATTTTTGCAATAAATTGCAGCTAAAAGGCCTGCCAAAACATCACCGGTTCCACCTTTGGTCATACCAGCATTCCCCCCACTGACTTCAGTTGATTGCTTGTTTTTTGGCGTGAAAATTTTATCCATTGGTCCTTTGAGCAAGCAGTAGCAATCTGCTTGATAATTTTTTTCATCAAAGAGCTTGCTTTTTTCTTGTAAAAGCGCCATTTCCTGATGATGTGGCGTAATAATGTGGTTATTATTTAGTAATTTCACATCAATTGTTTGTAGCGCTCCAGCATCAATCACCCATTTTTTATTTGGATATTTTTTTAGCAAATTGTTTACGAGTCTCTTGGTGTAAAAAGAGCGATCCATTCCTGGTCCAATCAAAATAGCATCAGCTTCGTCAATGTAATTTTTAATGTCTTTTCTCTCAATCACAATGCCATTCCAAAAATTTTCTTTGGCCTGCTCGATTAGTTTGTTGTTACTCGGCACTGATGAATAGAAAACCATGTCGACAATTTTACTGGCCACATCAAGGCTCCACTTACTAGCAGCGTGAAACAAATTACTCCCACCAATGATCAAAAGTTTGCCATTTTGACCTTTATGAGATTTTGATTCTGGCAAAGCTAGTTTTTCTAAGGCAAGCTTCAGGGCTTGTGGCATTTTTTCTGTCATGTTTACTCTGATTTTAACCTATTTTTGAACAGACTTATAGCTAAAATCGTGGATCAGTGACCTAATAAATAACTTTTCTTGCACATTTTGCAAAGAATCCTTCCCAAAACGAGTAAACTAGTTTAAAATCACTCTAAATGTATCAGCCAAAATTTGAGATAACCAATCACTTACTAACTTACATTTCCTCCATTGAATCAGCCAAAGCCCTAATTGATCATTCCGCTCTAGTTCCATCATGGGAAGCTAAATTTCGTGATGAGGCCATGACGAGAAGTGTTCACTTCGGCACCCATATTGAAGGCAATGAGCTAACCGTCGATCAAGCTGAAAAAGTCGTTCAACTTAAAAACACCAGCAATCCTCAGGCGGTAGTTGATCAAACAGGCATTATTGCTAGAGATAGAGATATCCAAGAGGTAATTAACTATCGCAATGTGATTGCTTGGATAGATCAGCGCCCCATCAAGGACAGGCAGACCGAATTAACTTTAGAAACTCTTTTAACTCTGCATAAATTAACCATGCAAAAGCTTTTGCCAGATGAGCAAATGGCAACTTTTCGTGAGAAGCAAGTCATTGTTCGCGGTGCAGCTAATGGCCAAGTGGTTTTTCGTCCACCGGTTTCCGTGGAAATTCCTTTTTTGATTGAAGATTTTTTTACTTGGTTGAATAGTGAAGAAACCAGGGAATTACACCCAATTTTTAAGGCAGCAATTACTCATTATTATTTGGTTTATATCCATCCTTTTGTAGAGGGAAATGGTAGAGTAGCCAGAGCCTTTGCCACTTTGGTACTTTATGATTCTGGCTATGATTTTAAGCGCTTTTTCTCTCTAGAAGAATACTTTGACAGCGATGTTGAGGCTTATTATCAGGCTCTTTTGTCAGTTCAACAGAGCGATAATAAAAGCTTAACTTATTGGTTGGAATATTTTGCATATGGTTTGGCTTTGGAAATAGATAAGGTTAAGCAAAAAGTGCTTAAGCTTTCTCAAGACTTAAAGATTCAACGTGAGCTTGGTCAACAAGTGGCTTTGTCAGAAAGACAAATTATTCTTTTGGAAGTTTTACAAAACCAAGGTTCGATGACTTCAGATGATGCGCAAAAAGCCCTGCCAAATGTTTCTGTTGATACTATTTTACGTGATTTGAAGGACTTAATCACTAAAGGTGTGGTTCAGAAACATGGTATAACTAAGGGTGTGAGCTACGCTTTGTTGAGTTAATTTTTTAACCTCGTGCTGTTAGAATGAGTCTATGCTTTTCAGAGATTTTTCCATTTATTTACAAAAAATTGAGGCCGTTTCTTCGCGTTTAAGTATCACTGCTATTTTGGCTGATTTATTCAAAGAGTTGTCGGCTGATACTCAGGCAAAAAGCGAAATTGTTCTGGCTACTTATTTAATGCAGGGCAGCTTGGTGCCTTCATATTTATCCCTTGAATTCCAAATGTCTGAAAAAATGTTGATCAAAACTTTGGCTAGAGTGCAGGCAAAAAACAGCAATGCGATGCCAGTCAGTGTGGACAATTTGTTTGCGCAGGTAGATGAAAATTTATTTGGTGATTTTGCTACTTTAGAGAATAATCTGACAGCTGACTATAAAAAAATGGGCGACATCGGTGAGCTTTTTGAAAAAATTCTGACTCAAGCTAAAATTTCTGAAAAACTAACGGAGCAGCTTTCTGTTGAACAGGTTCATCACTTTTTAAGTGAGCTAGCTTCAATTTCTGGCACTGGTTCTCAGGACAAGAAAATGGAACTATTGGTGGATTTATTGCAAAAACTAGATCCTTTGTCAGCTAAATACATTAGTAGAATTATCTTGAGCAAAATGCGTTTGGGATTCTCCACAATGACCTTAATTGACGCGCTTTCTTTCGTCAAAAATGACAATAAAAATGATAGTGCCAATCTGGAAAAAGCTTTTTTCAAGAAAGCAGATCTTGGTAAATTAGCGATGGCCTATCTTTTGGAACATCGTGAATTAAGTAGCGAAGAATTGCTAAAAACTTATCAGGTGGAATTGGGTGTGCCAGTTCTCCCAGTACTTTGCCAGCGCCTTAATAGTGCTCATGAAATTATTGAAAAAATGGGCGAAGTGATGGCAGAACCAAAATACGACGGACTCAGAGTACAAATTCACATTAATAAAGAAAAATTTGCCGACAACGGTCTACAATACAAAGCTTTTACTAGAAATTTGGATGACGTTACCCACATGTTTCCAGAATTGGCAGAGGTTGTGGAAGCTTTGGATGTTAAGAACTGTATTTTAGACACAGAAGCTGTGGGGATTGATAAAAAAACTGGTTGTTTTTTGCTTTTCCAAGAAACTATTCAAAGAAAACGCAAGCATGGAATTTCTGATAAAGCTGCCGAAGTGCCCATTTGTTTCTATGCCTTTGACGTAATTTTGCTTGATGGAAAGGTCCTTATTGAGGATGAGTTGCTGTTTAGAAAACAGAAACTAAATGAAATTTTGCAAGACAGTGCTTTCATTAAAAAAACGGAGTATTTGCTAATTAATGATCCAGCAAAATTAAAAGATTTTCATGAAGAACAACTACGCCTTGGTTTGGAGGGAGCGGTGATGAAGCAAAAAAACTCCAAGTACGTGGCTGGTCGCAAATCTTGGCGTTGGGTCAAAATTAAGGAAGAAGAAGGCAGTCAAGGAAAGCTCTCTGACACCATCGACTGTTTGATGCTTGGCTATTACGTTGGTAAAGGCAAAAGACAAGCTTTCGGGATCGGTGCTTTGTTGTTGGGAGTTTTGGATAAAGACGATGACGACAACCTGGTAGTCAGAAGCCTTTCTAAACTTGGTACTGGTCTGACTGATGATCAATTTAGAGAAGTTAAAAATCTTGCTGATCAACATTTGAGTAAGAACAATCAAAAACCAACCATTTACGATGTAGATAAAAATTTAGCACCTGATTTTTGGCTAGAACCATCCATAGTTTTGGAAGTAGCTGCAGACGAAATTAGCAAATCCCCAATTCATTCCGCAGGAGTCGCTTTGCGTTTCCCAAGACTTGTCAAAATTCGTAGTGACAAGAGCTTTGAAAATGCTACTACTGTAGAAGAGCTGGCATCAATTCATATTGCTGCTTAGTTTTTTCAGATCACATTGCTACTTAGTTTTTTCAGATTTGCTGCCGTGAGGTGATTCGAGTAAGCGGTCAATTTCTTTGAGTAAAATGTTAATTGAGTTTTGATTATATTTTTTGAGCGCTTTAATGTTTTCTGTAAAAGCAGCAATTTTTTCTGGATGTTCAATTAAGTTTGTTAGTTTTTTATTAGCTTTTTTAGTATCTTCTTCCACAAAACCAATTTTATAATCTTTGATGATTTCTAGATTGCCGTCTTCTTGGCCATGAATATGAGTGATGGCAAAGAAAGCAGTCTCACAAGCAACGCTTTCAAAAATGGTGTTTGGTCCGGCTTTGCCAACTACTAGATCCGCTGCTTGCATATATACTTGCAAGTTTTTGGTAAATCCAAGAGGAATAATTGAAGCTTTGGAAGAGCTAATATTTTCTAGACTTTGTTTAATTCCAATGACGTTGCCATAAAGAAATTTATTGTTGCCACAAGCAATGATGAAATTAACTTTTTTATTACAATTAATAATACTTGGCAAGATTTTTAAAATAGTGTTTGAACCCTCTGAGCCAGATGCAATTAAAATAGTTAGATCATCGCTGATCTTAAGCTTTTCTCTGATTGTTTTTTTCTTGTAGTTTTCTTCGAATTTATTTCTGACGAACCAGCCAGAGATTTTCATGTTTTTGTTTTTGTAATGATCGACAACGTGTTTATCAAAAACTAAATCAAGATCATTTTTTTCTGAAACCCCTAAGTTAAGGGTTGTTCTAGGATCGGTAATGACATTAATAAAAGGGATATCTTTGTCTTGCAATCTTTCTAAGATTGGGTTGAAAGTAATATAAGTACTTATATTCATCTCAATTTTATTTTTTTTGACGAATTCTCTAACATTTTTTTCCTCACCAACAGAAAAAACAGTTTCGATGAATTTTCTAGAGGCTTGATCTTTTTTTGTTAAACTAGAGATAATCCGAAAAGCAGCACCGAGACTACTTGGACTAAATCGATAAAGAGAGTTGTAGGCTAAATCGAGCACTTCTTTGCGAAAAAAAAGCTTAACCCTATATCTGTCTCCAGCTTTCTGCTTTATTTTTTCTGCTATCGCCTGCGCAATACTTTCGTGACCATAGCCGCTTGTAAAGATACCAATGGTTTTCATGATCTGGCTATTATATACTTTGTTAGGACTTTTCGCTTTTAAAAGTCACGGCTGACTAAAATTGTTGGTAAAATAAGCTAACAACCTTTGTCTGCCTCGAAGAAGTCGCTGTTTATTAGCGATTGTTTAGAATTAAGCTGTTTTTCAGCTCCTTCTACGGACTTTTAAAAGCGAAAAGTCCTAAAACTTAGAACAAATGATATGAAAATAATCATGGGCCTTGGCAATCCAGGCAAAGAATACGAGCAAACCAGGCATAATGCCGGCTTTGCACTGGTGGATTCTGTGGCCAAAAAATTCTCTCTTACTCTAAAATTTGATAAAAAATTTCAAGCAGAATATGTCAAAGCGGAGATTATCAAAAATGGAGTGGCAGAAGACATCTGTTTAATCAAGGCAATGACTTTCATGAATAAATCAGGAGAGAGCCTAAGGGCTTTTCTGGATTATTTCTTTGCCGAAGTTGTAGGTGAAGATGAGAGTCATCATTTAATTGTTGCTCATGACGATTTGGATATAGAGCTCGGGCAATTCAAATTACAAAAAGGCAAAGGCCCCAAGGTTCATAACGGTTTGGCTTCAATTTATCAGCATTTGGGCCATAAAAATTTTTGGCATTTGCGTTTGGGAGTAGATTCTAGAAATGGAGATCGCAATATCAACCCAAGTAATTATGTATTGATGAAGATGAATGGTGGAGAAAAAGAAACTTTGGAAAAAGCAATTTCTGAAGTGACAGATTCTCTTTTTAGCTAGTTTTTAATTTATTGCAATTTGTTTATGTCAATTTTTCATTTTGCTTTTCAAAGAACTAAAGATTTAAGGTATATCTATGCTATTCGTTTGGTTCGTGAACTAGCAAATCAATTGATGGTTTTTTTCTTGCCAGTTTATTTTTTTGGATTGCATTTTTCTTTTATGAGTCGCTTCGGCTTATCTCCAATGAAAGAGGGTATTTTTAATGTAGTTTTAGTTTATTTATTGACTTATTTGGTTGCTTTTTTCTCTGGAATTTCAATTGCCAAAATTCTCAGTAAATATGGAATTCGCCATGGTTTTCTAATGGGGCATTTATTTTATTGTTTATTTGTTTTGTGTCTTTATCTTTCCAAAGACAATCCTTATCTAGTTCTTACGGCAGCGGTAATCAATGGTCTTCAAGTTAATTTCTTTTGGAATAGTTTTCATTACTCTCTAAGCAGAGACAGCAATGCCACTAAAATGGGAGCAAACCTTGGTTTAATCAATTTCTTGCTTAATTTATTGGCGATGATAGCTCCAGCTCTTGGAGGTTTGATAATTGTTACTTTGGGTTACCAAACTTTATTTTTAATGGGTCTAGTGATTATTCTTGGCGGAGTGGTTTTTTCAATTTTGCTAGATAATATAAAAGTTAAAGATGCGATTTCTTGGAAAGAGTTTTCCACCTGGCTTAAAGAGCCTGGTTTCAGACGATTATCCTTGAGTTTTGCTGGTCGTTATTTTAATGATGCCAGTATCAATTTATGGACTCTTTACATGTTTATTTTGCTAGGTAGCACTGATGGAGTGGGTTATTTTTACAGCTTGTCTTTATTTTTAGCTTTATTTATTAGTTATAGTGCAGGATCATTTATTGATAAAAATAAAGGTCATAAGCAGTTTCTTGTTTCTGGAGGATTTCTTTCTATTTTTTGGATTCTGAGGGGTTTCGTTTTTAATATTTGGTCAATCACTATTTTGAATGCAGTTGATAAGCTAACTGCTAGTTTTCATTGGTTATTTTTTGATCGTAGTTGGCTGCTTAGAGGCAAAGGCAGAGAAGCTTTGTCTTACTTTGTTTACCGAGAAATGATCTATAGCTTTGCTGCCATTGTTTTTTGGTTGATGGTGGCTGTGATTTTCTACTTTTTTGTCACTGCTTGGAAAACTTTGTTTATTGTGGCTTCAGTTGGTGTGCTTTTGACCCTGCTGATTAGAGAGCACAAAGACGAGTTAAATTAAAAATTCCTATTGAGATTAAATTCTAGGATTTCGGCAAGTAGATTGGCTGTTTTTTTAGATCCAAAGTTTTCGATTAATGATTTAGATTCCTGGCTGAGCTTAGAGATCTGTTCATTTATTTGTGGAAGAGCATGCAGTCTAAAAAGATCTTGGATTTTTTCTATTTCTTCTGGATTAATGTCTTTTTTGCCGTATGTTTTTTGTAGTAAAATTTTTTCTTCATTATTTATATTAGCTAGTAGAGTGAGATAAAAGATAGTTTTTTTGCCTTCTCTGATGTCAGAAGCAAAACTTTTGCCAGAAACTTTTTCTGTTGCAAAAAGACCAATCTGATCATCTTTAATTTGGAAGATTAGACCAAGTTTCTCACTAATTTCAATCAAAATTTTGATCTTAGAATCACTTAGATTGTTAATGATGGCGGCTAGTTGAAGTGGTAAAGAGAAGGTGTAGCGAGCTGTTTTAAACAAATACATTTGTGAAACCTCATTAATTGTTGGAAGAGTGTTTCGCAAAGTGATTTTAGAATCAAGCATCTCTGCAAAATAGGTTTTAATAATTTCTTGATTAATGACTTGCTTGATATTTTTTTGAACTTTTTCTGGCAAGAGAGTTATTTTTTCTAAAGCCAGATTAGCTAAATATTCAGCTAAAGTGCCTAAACAAATTGCTAGACTCTGACCGTAATTTTTTGGATCTTTGTAGTTTTGAGCTTGGCCAAATAGCTCATGTTGATGCCAAATGGAATCTTGTCCACGGCGTTTTTCATCTTGATCAATAATGTCATCATGAATGAGTATGCCAGAGTGAATTAATTCTAAAGCGGCGGCAATTAACAATAAGTCATTCTCATATTTTACGTAGTTTTCCTGGTTGAAATCACGAACAGCCAGTAAAAAAAGGCCACCGCGCACAGTTTTGCCACTGATGGCGAAGGCTTTGAGTTTCGAAAAAGATTCATTAACTAATTCTTGGTTTTGAAATCGTTTTTCTTCTTCACTTAGAAAATTTAATAGAAATGGATCGATGGTTTTTTTAATTTCTTGAAGTTTTTGTAGCATTGATTCTGTATAATCATTTTTAATGATTAAATCTTCACGCAAAATTCATCGAGGTTTTCATTTTACCTCTAATTATTTCGTTGTTAGCGATGGCATAATGATACATTATCGAGCTGTCATCACACAAGTCAAATCTCCAACAATTGTTTTTATTCATGGATTGGGTGGAGATGCTGTATCTTTTGAAGAGGAGCAAAAAAAGTTGTCTAAACTTGGAATTTCAAGTTTAGCGATTGATTTGAGAGGGCATGGCCTGTCCGGAGATCCGGTTGGTGCTGATTCGTATACCATCAATCGGCTTTCAAAAGATGTGGTGGAGATAATTGATGAGTTGTCATTAAAATCCGTTATAATTTGTGGACATTGCTTTGGAGGAATGGTTTCAATGTATTTGGCTGCAACATATCCTTCAATTCTTTCTGGTTTAATGCTCGTGGAAACTAGTTTTCGAGCAACTTGTTTTGGTCTTAATGAATCTTTTTCAAAACGCTTGGCAAAGACTTTTGCTGCCTTAGCATATGCCTTTCCAAAAGGAATGGCACAAGAACATGCTTATGAAGATCAATATAGGCAAAGCAACGATATTAATTTGTCACGTTTTATTTCTGATGCTAAGACAACTTCTCTAAGAAGTTATTTATTTTGTTGTAGTCAGGTTTTTTCTTTTAATGCTAAAAAAATCCTTAAAAATATTGTGGTTCCTACGGTTGTCGTAGCTGGTGAAAATGATTCTTTTTTTCCTCCAGAGATGGTGAAAAAAACATCAGATTGGATTCTTGACGCAAGCTTGTTGGTTGTTCCAGGGGTTAATCACATCATGGTAACTAATAATCCAGAAGTATTGACAGAAATCATTACTAAATTTGTTAGTGGGCTAAATTTATAGTCAGCAGCCATCTCACTATTGTTCCTTATTTTGCATGATTTTCAGTAACTTTTACGACTATTAAATATGTAATGTCATTTTTTAAAGTAAAAGATCAAACACCAGATAACCAAACAGCTATTTTGGATCGCCAAAATCAACTCAAAAAAGAGTGGAAAGATGGTGATTTTCAACAACTTTTTTCTGTGAGCAAAGAATTAAGTCAGGCAAATAGCAAAAACTGCGAAAATATGATTGGTGCAACTTCTGTGCCAGTGGGATTAGCTGGGCCAGTTAAAATTCTTGCTGAAAGTGGCGATGTCAATTGTTTTGTCCCACTTGCGACTAGCGAAGGTGCTCTGGTAGCGAGTGTTGGACGGGGACTCAAAGCAATTAATCAAGCTGGTGGTGCGCAAGTAATGGTCAAAAATTTTGGCATGACTAGAGCTCCGGTTTTTGCTTTCAAAAATGGTCAAGCTGCTTATACTTTTGCAACTTATCTAGAAGAATCAGAAACTGTTTTAAAAATTAAGCAAATTACAGAAAGCACTAGCTCACATTTAAGATTTAAAGATCTGAAAAGTTTTGTTAGAGGCCGCAATGTTTACGTGCGCTTTAGTTTCTTGACCGATGAAGCAATGGGCATGAACATGGTGACCATTGCTCTACAAAAATTATGGGAAGATTTCTTGAGTCAATATAATAACGGAAGTATAGAAATGTTGGCCATTTCTAGCAATGTTTGTACAGACAAAAAATCTTCATTTATCAACCAATTACTTGGCAGAGGCTACAGTGCTCAAGCAGAGGTTTTTTTGAGTGAAGAAATTTTACGAGACGTGCTGAAAACAAATACTAAGGCTTTATTAAAAACCCACGTCAGTAAAAACTTAATGGGCTCGAATCTTGCTGGTTCGAGTTCTTTTAATATGCAATTTGCCAATGTGGTGGCAGCTTTCTACTTGGCCACTGGTCAAGATTTGGCGCACGTAGTGGAAGCGAGCCAAGGCACTACAATTATTGAGGAAAATGTGGAAGAAGGAGGAGTGTATTTTGCCATTAATTTGCCAGATCTGCCAATTGGTAGTGTTGGCGGTGGCACCAACCTTCCTAGTCAAAAAGAATTAAAGAATCTTATTACTCAGAAAAAAGAGAGCTTAACAGCTTCTAAGCTAGCAGAAATTTTGGCAGCTGGTGTTTTGGCCGCAGAAATTTCTGGTTTGGCAGCTTTAAGTAACAATAGTTTGGCGGAAGCTCATCAACGATTAGCAAGGAAATCATGAATAAAAACCAAGTCGGCATTGTCGCTTATGGCGCTGCTATTCCAAAACAAAAAGTTTTAACCAGCACGATTGCTCAAAGCCAGGGCAAAGATGCTAGCCTGATGAAATCGCTGGGAGTTTTGTCAAAAACTATTCCAAGTATAGATGAAGATTCAATCACCCTTTCAACGGCAGCTGGCAAAATTGCTTTAGATAGATTTTTAGCTAATGGGGGCAAGACTGAAGATATTGGTACTCTTTTTATTGGTAGCGAAAGCCATCCCTACGCCGTCAAACCATCAGGCACGATAGTCAAAGAAGCCTTGGGCTTGAGTAATTATTTAAGCATGGCTGATTTGCAATTTGCCTGCAAAGCAGGTTCACAGTCTTTGCAGATTGCTGCGGCTTACGTGCAAGCTAATATGGCAAAAAATGCGATGGCAATTGGCGCTGACACAGCCCAAGCCCGTCCTGGAGATGCATTGGAATATACAGCGGCGGCAGGCGCCGCCGCCTTCATCCTCGGCAACGAGAGTAATGGTGATCAATTAATTGCTCGTTTATTGGCCACTAAGTCAGTTGCCACAGATACGCCAGATTTTTGGCGCAAACCAAAAGAATCTTATCCACAACATTTTGGCAGGTTTACTGGTGAGCCGGCTTATTTCAAACATGTTTCTATGGCTAGTTTGGCTCTATTGGAAGAAACTGGTCTAAAACCAGAAGAAATAGATTTCTGTGTTTTTCATACTCCCAATGCCAAGTTTCCAGTAGCCATTGCCAAACAGCTTGGATTTACGGCAGAGCAATTGATGCCAGCTTTGGTAGTCAAAGAAATTGGCAACACTTATGCTGCCGCTTCTCTTTTGGCTTTGACTGCTGTTTTAGATGTCGCTCCAGCCAATGCCAAAATTTTTGTTTGCTCATATGGTTCAGGCGCAGGAGCTGATGCTTTCTTATTTGAAACAACGCTAAATATAGAAAAACAAAGAGCTCGCTTCAAAAAAACTTTGGCGGAGCAAATTTCTGCCATGAAAACTATTGACTTACAGCAGTACCAAAAAATGAGGAGCAGTAATGAACATTAAAGTTATTGGCAACTACGTTGGCAGGTTCGGTGAGCTTTGGGAACAAAGTCTGACTGATTTAATCAAAGAAGGTGTTGCTGGCGTTTTAGCTGATGCCCAAATCAAACCAGAATCAGTTGATGCAATTTTTGTCGCTAACAAGGCTTCTGGTAGCTTCAATCAACAGCGTCATTTGGGTGCTTTGGTCAGTGAACAGTTTGGCCATTTCCCACCAGCGATGCGCATTGAAGGTGCTTGCGCTTCGGGTGGTTTAGCGATTTTAGCGGCCCAGCAGGCTTTATTAAGCGGTACTTACAAGACTGTTCTGGTGCTCGGAGTAGAGAAAATGACCGATGTTTCAAGCTCTGAGACAGCAGCCATCTTGGCTACAGCAGCAAGTCGTGAAAAAGAATACGGCTCAACCTTTCCAGCTTTATATGCCATGCTGGCTAATTATCATATGAATCGTTATGGCACCACCCGTGAGCAATTATCTAGCGTAGTGGTAAAAAACCATCTCCATGCCTTTGACAATTCTAAAGCTCAATTCCACAAAAAATTTACTGTAGAGGAAGTTTCCAATTCAGTCTTAGTTTCTTCACCACTGCGTTTGCTCGATTGCTCACCAATCAGTGATGGCGTGGCAGCTGTTATTTTAAGCAGCAAAGCTTCCTCAAGAAAAACTAGTATTCTTGGTTTTGGACATGGACAGGACACCCTGGCTTTAGCTGACCGTCAAGACCTTGGAAGTTTGATTGCGACACAAAAAGCAGCTAAGCAAGCCTTTAATCGTTCCTCTTTGAGTCAAAAAGATATCCAGGCAGCTGAGGTTCATGATTGCTTTAGTATTGCGGAAATTTTAGCCGCTGAAGATCTAGGCTTTTTTGCCAAAGGTCAGGCGGCAACGGCAATCGCTAGCGGACAAGCAACTTATGGTGGCCAGTTGGTAATTAATCCATCGGGCGGCTTGAAAGCTTGTGGTCATCCAGTTGGCGCCACAGGAGTGAAGCAAATCGCTTTTCTTTCTTCATTAATTGAAGCGGGAAAATTTGATGTAGCTCTGGCTCACAATGTTGGCGGCAGTGGAGCCACAGCGGTAGTAAATATTCTTGGAAAATCTTAGTCCTTTAACATGAGATGTGTTCGATTAAAATTGTTCGCTTCTTGAAGTTAACAATCTTTTTCTCACTCGGTGAGCTCGCTGTTTATCAACATAATCTTTATTTATGTTTATAAGTCAGCTCGCTCAATGATCTCATGTCAAAGTCCTTAGATTTTCCTGATTTAATAAATAGGAAGTGAAAACATTATGCAAATAACAGAATACTGGCGCTCCAATCAATCTTGGTCTAAGAAATTAGGCAAAAAAGGTAAAGTTTTAGCTGTTT
>CALQZX010000009.1 GCA_943350175.1 Parcubacteria group bacterium
TGGAAGAGCTGCTTTAGATCTGGGTAAGTTTGCTGTAAAATACTGGTCAGATTAATTTAATCAAGGAGGTGTCGCATAGTGGCCAATTGCGCTAGTCTTGAAAACTAGAGCTTCACAGCTTCACAGGTTCGAATCCTGTCACCTCCGCATTGGCAAGCAATCTAGCGACGCTAAGATTGGTTGACAATGTGAGTGGCGAAAAAGATTACTTTAAATCCTGCCGCCAAGTTTGCGAAGCAAACCTGGGTAATGCCCGCAGGGCGAGGCGCCTCCGCAAACAATTAAAGATGCCATCATTAGCTATAAAAAGAAAAATCTAAAGCTATTTTGCTTCACAATATTAAAATTAAAAAAATTCCATTTATGAATAAGCTAAAAGAAGAAGACATAAAATTAAAATTCATGCATGAGGACTTGCGAAGAAAGAGGCTAGATACGCAAACTCGATTTCTATTTAAAAACACCGTAACACTTTCTGTTATTTTAACAGTACTTTTTTCTTTCATTTCGTTGTTTCCGATGAGTGATAGAAAAAGTGTTTTCCTATTTCCTTTTGACAAAAATGCAGATAACTCAAAAAGTATCGAAAAATTAGAAAATGAAAATCTAAGGTTACGAGAAGACTTAAATAAATTAAATGAAAATTTTACAGATATTCAGAAACAGTCATCAAATGATAAAGATCTTTCAGTATTAAATAGCAAATTAGACAACTTATTCTCCAACATCAATGCCTTAAACGAAACAATTCTAGAAAAACCAGACACAGCAATAACTGCAAAACTTTTAAGAGAAAAACAGGCAAATTTGGATCAAAAAATAGACAGCATTGCAGCGAACCAACAAAGACTTGAAAATAAAGTTGATGGATTTTTGTCTAATTTAATAGCAGTTCCATTTTTTGCCGCTTTAGCTGGCTTCATTTTCACCACAATAGCCGCAATAATCAGTCCACTATTAACAAAGTTAAAAAATAAATTCACCAGCAGTGACAAAGACGTGAAGTCAGAATTATAGTTAAAAGACAAGTTATTCTGAAATTTTAATTATAAGGGTCGAATCTATTCCAAAAATATTTTTCACTTTAACAACTTTTCCCAATATCCCATTCTTTATATTTCTCATATAATCAGCTAAATTATGCAAATTTGGCAATCACTTATTCTCGGCATCGTTGAAGGACTCACAGAATTTCTCCCCGTCTCCTCCACCTTTCATTTAATTTTCACCAGTCAATTGCTTCAGCTAGAGAACACTGAATTTTTAAAAATGTTTGAAGTTTTTATTCAAGCTGGAGGTATTCTCGCAGTACTATTTTTATATGGCAAAGAATTATTTTCCGATTGGTCTTTGATTAAAAAATTAATTTTGTCTTTCATCCCAACTGCAATCGTTGGTTTTCTTCTACACTCCATCATCAAAAACTTTTTCTTTGAAACCAACTGGTTAATGCTTGGAGCTTTTATCACTGTCGGCGCAGTCTTTATTCTTTATGAGTGGCGCCTAGAAAACAGCAAAAATAAAATCGATAAAGAAATCAAAGATCTAAACTGGTCTCAAAGTATGCTAATTGGTCTTGGCCAAGCTTTGGCAACAATTCCAGGAGTTTCGCGCTCTGGAGCAGTTATTGTAACTATGATGATGATGGGACAAAGTCGCGCTCAAGCAGCTAAATATTCTTTCCTTTTGGCTCTACCAACTATCTGCAGCGCTGCTGCTTTAGATATCTTAAAATTTGATTCTGCTTCAGGTATTTCTTCGGAGGAGATTGGTTTACTTGCAATTGGAACGATAGTTTCTTTTGTAGTAGCCCTAGTCGTTTTAAAGTGGTTTATTAATTTCATTCAAAAAAACACTCTCACCAGCTTTGGTATTTACCGCATCATCCTCGGACTTATCTTGATCGCATTTCTGTGATCTGAGCACAAATGGCGTGTTAAAATCAACTCGTGCCAAGCAAAGAGATTAGAAACCATCTAAAAAACGTTCTCAAACATCTTTACATCAATCCTTTGGAAAGGTGCAATCTCGCTTGTAAAATTTGCTACACCAAAAAAACAAAATTTTCCCTTTCCAATTTAGAGATCATGGATTTTGTGAATCGCTATCAAAAAGTGCAGGAGTTGGAATCGATCACTTTTTGCGGCGGGGAAGTATTTTTGCTCAAAGATTTTCCTGTGCTCATAAATGAGTTAACAGCCAAAAACATCTTCATTCAAATTATCAGCAATGGAACCATTGATCGCTTAATCGAAATCAAAGAACCAAATATGGTCAACTTAATTATTTCTCTGGATGGAATAGAGAAATATCACGATCAGAATCGTGGCCTTGGCAATTTCCAAAAAAGCACGATTCTGCTAAAAAAAGCCATTAAAATGGGTTTTCACACTGAAATTTTCTCTATTGTGACCAAGGAAAATCTGAATCTAATCGACCAATTCGAAAAAGAAATTACTGCCATTGCTGGCCGCAGTATTGAAGTCACCTATCATCCTAGAAAGCCCAGATCTTATCTAAAAAATCACCCTATCTCCAATATTCTGGGACAAGTCAAAGACTTTGGCTTTTTGAGTTTAAAAGAAGTTAAAACTCTAATGGAAACAAGGAAAACTTTTCCACCACAAAACCTAGGTTGCTATCAAGTTTCCCTAATGTCTGATGGCAAAATTTATGGCTGCTGCGAAGGCATTACCCCAATTGGAGATTTACAAACAGATGCTAAAGATTTGATTGATGGTTTAAAAAAACGTCTAGAAATCTGGGATGGTGAAAACTACAATGGAAAATGCTTGGGCTGCGTAGAAAAAAACTTCGTTTGTGGTCTAAAAGAAAATTTATTAAAAAGTAGCCCTTAAAAATTGAAGTCGCTTCTTTTCTTCAAATCTTTCGATAGCATATCTAAGAGTTGTTCTTGGAATTTTTTGATAGTTTTCTTTTAAGAAATTTTCTAAAAGCGTCTGATCTTTTTTGCCTAATTCTCGAAGCATCCAGCCAATTGCCTTATGAATCAGATCGTGTGGATGGTTGAGAAGCAATAAAGATATTTTTAAAGTATCTTTGAACTGACCTTTTTTAATTAAAGAATAAGTCGAAACGATAGCCACTCTTTGACGCCAAAGATTCGTGGAAGTTGCCAATTGATAAAGAACTTCCCTTTCTTTTTCTTCCTGATGAAATAAGTAATCTCCCAAGATTCTTGGTGCTGACAAGTCTACCAAATCCCAATTATTAGCCCTCTCCAAATTTTCCAAATAAAAATCAACCAATTGTTTCTTAATTAAAGGATCTTTGGTTTTCTCATATTTTTTGACCAAAATTAACAAAGCTGTTAAGCGGTATTCATGAATTTGACTATCCAAAAGAACTTTTAGATCGGCAAATTCCACATCATTAAAATATTTGACTGCAATATTCCTAACTTCTGGAACTTTAAGACCAAGAAAAACGTCTCCCTCGCCATATTGGCCAACCCCTGTTTTAAAGAATCGTTGCAAATTTTTTGCTTGAATTGGATTAACACCAGCTTGAAGATCTTTTTGAATGTTTTCTAGCATCTTTTTATCATAACAAACCATTTAGGGTCTCTTCAAGTAAAAAGACTCCATTTCTGTTACAATTACAAAATGTTCAATTTTTGGAAAAAGATTGGTTTTCCTCAAAAAACTGGTAATCATGATCAAGATTTATACACCAATAATATTTTTTATTTAAAGGTTTTAAGCGTCTTTCGTTCCTTGTATTTCATGATCCCTGTTTGGGTCTCCATGGAGCTTAAGTACATTACTTTTACTCAAGTAGCAATCATTGACATCGTCATTCTTCTTAGTGGTCTATTGCTGGAATTACCAACCGGAGCTCTCGCCGATTTGGTCGGAAGAAAAATCGCAATTGGTGTTTCTTTTTTTGTAAGCGCTATAGCTTACATTCTGTTTGCCTATGCCGACAACTTCTCATTATTTTTAATTGCTGGACTCGGTTTTGGTCTTGGAGATGCTTTACTCAGCGGTTCATTGGAGGCTATTGTTTTTGACACTTTGAAACAAAATAAAAAAGAAGCTGAATTTAGCGAGATTAATAATCAGAACCAACTCATTTTTAATTACAGTATCGTTTTTGCAAGCATTATTGGCGGTTTTATTTTTGAAAAATATTATCATTTGCCATCATTGCTGACTGCAGTTGCCTTTTTTATCGCAGGCTTCATTTCCTTAAAATTCATTGAGCCAGACATTGATAGCGAAAAATTTACTTTAAGAAATTATTTACTTCAAACAAAAATGGGTTTCAAAGAACTTTTCAAAAACAAGCAATCTAGAGATATTTCAATTTTCTACATACTAGTCGGAGCATTTACTTGGCCGATAGTCTTAAGTCTGAAGAATTTTGCCTTAGTTGATCTTGGAGTTGGTGAGAAAAACATGGGCATTATTCTGGGCTTATTATCTCTTCTCGCCGTTCAGCTACTACATATTTTAATTAGAAAAAAAGTTTTTGAAAAAATGAGCGTTGTTTTTTTAATGCCGGCTATTTTGTTAAGTGTTTTTCTACCACTTAGTTACTTCTATAATGTGCCCAGCATTGTCACTATTATCTTTATCGTCTTCATTGTTTCTTCCATGCGCTGGAATATTCTTGGCAAGCTCAGCAATCAGTGCTATGCTTCAAAAAATAGAGCCACTGCTATTTCTAGTTTAAGCATGATGATTAGCATATCTTTTGTTTTAACTTTGATGCTATTTTCTTTCCTCAACGAAAGAACAGAACATGCAATTAAAATAATATTTTTGGCTATGAGTTTCGGCAGCATCTTTTTATTGTTGCCAATTGCCATTAAATTAAGAAACAAATACCATAATAAAATCCTACAAACCTATGACTAAAAAATTTATACAGAAAAAGAAACTAGGTCTTGCTCTCGGCAGTGGTGGTTGGCGCGGACAAGCTCACGTTGGAGTCATTAAGGCTTTGGTAAACGCTGGTATTAAAATAGACTTTATCGCTGGCACCAGCGCTGGAGCTATGGTTGGGGGAGCTTATGCTTCATCAGGTGATGTGGAAGAATTAGAAAAAGTTTTTAGAGAAAAGATCGATAAAAAGAGCTTGTTCTGGGCTTTTTCAGATCCAAAACCAAGTTTAGGAATGTTTAAAGGAGAAAGAATTAAAAAGGTTTTTGAGGATTTGTTTGGCAAACACAAAATAGAAGATTTAAAAATTCCTTTTTGTGCCATCAGCACCGACCTTCTAACCGGAGAAGTTATAGAAATAAGTGATGGAAACCTGGCTATAGCAATTAGAGCCAGCACTTCAATTCCTTTTATTTTTGAGCCTGTTAAATATAAAAAATATCGCCTAATTGATGGCGGTACAGCTGTGCCTGTGCCAGTCAAAACAGCCAAACAAATGGGGGCTGACGTGGTAATCGCAGTTAATCTCTATAAAAACATATTTCCGGTCAAAGCAAGCAAGATGAGCTCCGTGAAATCAGTTTTGAAAACCATGCAAATCATGATGTATCACCTGGCTAGACATAGCTGCCAAGTTGCAGATTTTGTGATTGAACCAGATATTGAAGAAACTAAAGTTTTTTCAGATCCATTCATCGGTTTTATCAATAAAAAAGGCGTCATCGAAGCTGGAGAAAAAGAGACTCTCAAACACATTGCTGCTATCAAAAAGCTCTTGAGTTAAATTTTCTCAGAGCCATTAAACTGGCTGACATTATCAGTAGATCAGAACTTATCTGTAAAAATGGTAAATAGTACCAAGAATTTGGACAGTTGTGTTTGTTCTTATAGATGCTCCAAAAAATATATAGAGATAAAATAGAGAAGAAATAAATCAAATTAAAATTAAGAAAAAAAATTAAAAAAATTAAATATCTTAGAAAAATTGATAAAACTTTTGGTCTAATAATTCCTGCTTCGATATCGCTTTTAGCAAAAGAGCTAATTTTCTTAAAAAATCCTGAGACTGATTTTGGTGACAACCAATAAACAATGGCTTTTTTGGCAAAAGCCATTTTGACACCAGTTTTTTTAATCCTCAGCATCAATTGGTAATCTTCACTTAGCTCTAATTTTTCATTCAAGCCGCCCATTGTTTGCCAAAGTTGTTTTTCTATCAACAAAGAGCGAGTAGTTGGCAAAAAATTATCCTGATTAACTTTTTTATTTAGTTGTAAAAAATAGGGGATCATCGCCTCTTCTAAATTATTTTTTGAGATACCTTGAAAAAATCCGCCAACTACTTTTTCTTTAGAAGCCATTAATTCTTTGAGCAGTTCTTCCAACCAAAATTGATCCAGAACACAACCAGCATCAGTAAAAGCCAGATAATCGCCGTTTGCTTTAGTAACTGCGAAATTTCTGGCTTGACTGCGATTGCTTTGCTTTTTGAAAACTCTAATGTTTAAGTTGGGATTTTTTAAAGCAAACTTCTCTATTAAAAAGCTTGTCTTATCGCTTGAAAATGCATCTACAATGATAAATTCTTTGGCTAGAATACTCTGCTTTTTATAGCTTTCTAAAAATTCTTTTATATTGTTCTCTTCATTGAAAACTGTTGCTATCAAAGAAACCGAGATTTTTCTATAATCAGTCAGATTGGACATGCTCCAATTATAGCCTGAGGTCACAATGAAAGCATTAATCATTACAGAATCTTATCTCCCCAATATTGGCGGAGTGGAAAAACATATCGCTTCAACTCTGCCATATTTAGAAGCTGCTGGCATTAAAATAAAAATCATTAGTAAAAAAGAAATTTTTAAAAACAAAAAGCTTTTAAAGTTTTTTGGCTTATTGCAAATTTGGTGGGCAATAGCCAAAAGAATAAAGCTCATCAAAGAAGCAGAAGTAATTTTTATTCATGATGTTTTTATCTATTACTTGCCTTTTAGATTCATCTTCCCGAAGAAAAGAATCATCACCATTTTTCACGGATGGGAAAAAATCTACCCTATTCCTTTCAAAAATATTTTTTACAAGAAACTTGCACAAAAATTCTCCACCGCAACAATTAGCATTGGCCAATATATAAATAAATATTACAAATTAAATAGCGCCAACAACTACATCAGCTATGGCGCGGTTGATTTACCCAAAGAAATAGATTCTGTAAAAAAAGAAAAAAATAGTTTTCTGTTTGTTGGTAGGTTAGAAAAAGACACTGGTCTGTCAATTTTTTTGGAATTTTTAGATATTTTAATTGAAAAAAATATAATTTTTTCTGTCAAATTCTGTGGCGATGGACAAATGAAAGAAATTTGCAAAGAATATGGAGAGACACTTGGATTTGTTGATGCCAATAAACACTTAGAAAAATCAGAAAATTGCTTTGCTGGAGGCTACCTAGCTATTTTAGAAGCCATGGCATATAAAAATGTTGTCTTATCCGCCTATCAAAATGAATTAAAAAAAGACTATTTGCTGGAAAGTCCATTTTCCAAATCAATAGCCTATGGAAATAGTGGTCATGATTTATTCAAGAGCTATTCTTCGCTAAAAGATAGAAACGAACTAATTGAAGAAAACTATCAGCTGGCACAAAAACATAGCTTTGAAAAACTGGCCGATTTATACGTAAAAATAAGCAAGTCATAATGAAAAAATATTTGGTTATTTCAATTATTCTCTCTCTGTTATCTTTCTTCCTAGTCTTCAGTATTCTGCAAAATTACCTGGTTTATTCTGCTGTTCGTAGAATGGACATCGAAAGGGCTAGCTCCCGAATTAGAACTGCTGTTATCTTGCCAAAAATAATAAACCTAGCAACTTTCAAACAAATTGAGATCATAAAGCTTTGGGAATTTTCGCTACAACAACTGCCAAAAGTTAATGAGCTTAAAAAAGATACTCAGAAATATTTTGAGATGGTCATTAACAATGAAGCAACAGATAAAGAATTACCAAAAAAAATAATTAATAATCTAGAAAAAATAAATGAAGAATTAAATAAAATTGATATAGAGCAATTAAAAGAAATAAAGCTCGCACTCAACGATTCAATCTCTATTGCAAAAAAAATCACAAGCAATGATCAAAAATACATCGTTGTTTTACAAAATAGCGATGAACTAAGAGCCACTGGTGGCTTTATGGGTTCATACCTCGCATTAGAAATGCAAAATGGACAACTTAAGCCGCTGCGAATTCAAGATATCTATGCTCCAGATGGACAATTTTTAGGTTTCTTGGAAGCACCAAGCGGATTGGCAAAGTACACTAGCTCAGGCAAAGGCATGAGATTGCCAGACGCCAACTGGTGGCCAAATTTTCCAGATTCAACAGAACAGATCCTCTACTTTTTTGAAGAAATAGAAAAAAAAGATTACCAAGGAGTCATTACTATCAATCTAAATACAGTTGAGCAGTTATTAGATCTAACCGGAGAAATATATTTACCAGATTATGCCAAAAGTGTTAATAAAAATAATTTTTCTGCTATTGCTAGAGAAGATCGTAATGAATTTTTTCCGGGTTCTCAAGAAAAAGCCAATTTTCTCAATCATTTCTTAAAGATATTTAAGATCACTCTAAGCAAATCCATCCAAGAACAACCGCTGAAATTCGCTCAAATAATAAAGAATCTAACTTTAAATAAAGACCTGCAATTTTATAGCAGGGACAGTGAAATAGAAAAAATCCTAAGCGACAGGCAAATTGACGGAAGAATGAAAAAAGAAAATCAAGAGCTTTATTATTTCCTGGTTGAAAGCAACGTTGGCATTAACAAAGCAAACAAACTAATAGATCGCCAAGTCACTATAGATATCAAAGAAACAAAAGAAAAAATCACCATTGATTTCCAAAATAACAATCAATTCCCCTATGTGAATTATCAAAGACTTTACACAAACGAAGGTGCCATTCTAGAAAACATTCTAATCGATGATAAAAAGATAGATGAGATTGACCAGAGAATCATGACTACTAAAGATGGCCAAAAATGGTTGGAGATTGGCTTTCTATCTTCAACTTTGGCCAAGAACACTTCTAAAATTGAAATAAATTTATCCAGCAAGCTATCTTCTGAGCAAAAAAAGAAAATCTTCATTCAAAAACAATCTGGAATTCAAAAAATAGATTACACTATCAATTATCAAGACCAAAGTAAAAAAATTGAGCTGCTCAGAGATCAATTAGTGAACTTATAGACTTATAGTCTTATTCAACTAAAATACAAACAAAGATATGGATCAAAATACACTTATTGAAAATTGTAAAAAACTTCTACTCGACTCCCGATTGCTAGAAAAAAAAGCCCAAATTCAAACAATTGAAAAAGAAAGTGAAGGGGAAAGTTTTTGGCGTCAAGAAGACTCAAAAGCCAAAATGCAATTACTTTCTAGTTTACAAAAAGAAGTTAAAGTCCTTGAAAACTTAGAAAGAAAAAGCCTAGACCTCCAAGTTGCCATCGAATTAGACTTGGATGAAGACGTCGTTAGCATTACCAGAATCTTGGAAAAACTCTTCAAAGAAGCTGAACTAAAACAATATTTAAGTGGTAAATATGACAGATCTTACGCCATTTTATCTATTCACCCAGGTCAAGGTGGCACCGAAGCTATGGATTGGGCAGAAATGATAAAAAGAATGTATCAAAGATATTTTGAAAGAAAAAACTGGAAATACAGATTTGTTGGCGAAATCAGAGGCGAAGACGCCGGCATCAAAGAAGCAGTTTTTGAAATCGAAGAAGAATACGCTTACGGCTACCTAAAAGGTGAACAAGGCACTCATCGCTTGGTTCGTCAAAGTCCTTTCAATGCTGACAGCCTTAGACAAACCTCCTTCGCCTTGGTCGAAGTTTTGCCAATTCTAGACCAACAAAATGACATTGAGATTAAAGACGGCGACCTGCAGTGGAATTTTACCAGGGCTGGTGGGGCTGGTGGCCAGTCAGTCAACAAAACCAGCTCCGCTGTAGAGTTGACTCACGTTCCAAGCAATATCACTGTTAAATGCAGAGAAGAACGCAGCCAAATTCAAAATCGAGAGAGAGCCATGAAAATGCTTAAGGCTAAATTAGCCAAAATAGAAGAAGAAAGATTTGAAAACGAACTGCAAAAAGCCAAAGGCACCCACCAAAATGCCAGCTGGGGAACACAAATTCGCAATTACGTCTTACACCCCTATCAATTAGTTAAAGACACTCGTACGGAGGTTGAAACCAACCAAACTGGCGAAGTTCTAGACGGAGATTTGGATCAATTTGTGCTCAGTTTTATTCATTATGGAAAAAACTAAGCACTTTGGTTTAAAATGAAAAGATATGTACAAAATGGAATTGCAAGATAATCAAGATGATAGACGAGAACAAGTACAAACTAATCAGCCAGCAACCAACGCCTATGATGAAAATCAAGTTGACGAAACAGCTTTGTTGAGGCAAAATCATTCTCTTATGAGTAAAAAAACTAAAAAAGCTTTTATTATCATTTGCAGTGTGGCCATTTTGGCTGGAATCATGACTGGTTTCGGAGCATTCAAGCTTAAAAACAAAGAAGTCGCAGTAACTGAGGTTCAAAACGTCACTACCGACACAAACAAAATCAAAAACGGAGATATTTTTGGTGTTAAAAATGAAGACACTTTCCCTGACAATGCCACTGGCTATGTCGAAAAAGGTGGCGTAGAAGGAGAAGGCTCACATAAATTACTTAGAGAAGGTGGAGCAAGCCAAACAGTCGCTCTCACTTCATCAGTAGTTGACCTAGATAAATTGGCCGGCATGGAAGTTAAACTCCACGGAGAAACCCACAAAGCTGAAAAAGCAGGCTGGTTTATGGACGTTGGCAGAGTCGAAGTCGTGAATACTGAGGCACAAGCTCCTATTCAAACTTTAGAGTAAACATGCTTAAATAGACCTCGTGCCCATGATAGTCTTCTCATCTGTCAGTAAGTCATTTGCTGATGAACCAACCGCCATCCTTGATCTAAACTTGGAGATCAATCAAGGTGATCTAGTGGTCATCACTGGCTCTTCTGGAGTAGGTAAAACCACCCTGATGAAATTACTGATCAAAGAATACTCTCCCACTAGTGGAGAAATTACTTTTGAAGATCGTCCACTTAGTCAATTCAAAAAATCAGAAATTCCAGCCCTTCGTCGTCAAATTGGAGTAGTCTTTCAAGACTACAAACTCATAGAAGAAATGAACGTCTGGGAAAATATTGCTCTCCCACTCTATATTTGCAATAAAAAAGAAGACGAAATTGAATCCAGAGTCACTGATTTATTAAACCTCATTGGTTTGGCAGACAAAGCCATGCAATTCCCCAGACAATTATCTGGAGGAGAAGCTCAAAGAGTCAGTATCGCTAGAGCTCTATCCACAGGCCCGAAACTTATCTTTGCAGACGAGCCAACTGGAAATCTGGATAGCGAAGCCACCATTAAAATCACTAAATTATTAAAGAAAATCAACGAATTAGGCACAACGCTCCTCTTCGCTACTCATGATCAATTGGTCTTAGACGAGTTAGAAAAAGAAAAAGTTGTTCATTTAGAGAAAAAAGCAAAAGAGCAAAAAGTGGACAAAAAAGAAGAAAAAGCCGTAGAACCAATCGACGAAGAAAGAGAAAAAGTTAAGCAAAAGCAAGAAAAATTAGCCGAAGAAATCGCTGCAGCAGATTCTAAGAAAGACCAAAAAAAAGAAAAAATAGGTTTTCCAAAGCTAAAACTCAAAGTTAATTTCAAAAAAAACAAAGAAGAGAAAGAAAAAGATAAGGAGGATGATGAAAGCACTTAATTCTGCCCTAGTAGCAATTCGCCGTTCACCATATCAAAGTATTTTAACTATCTTTATCTTGACCATTACCTTTTTTATTGCCTACTGTTTTTCACTACTAAGCATCGGCAGTGAGAGAATCCTCGCCTTTTTTGAAACTCAACCTCAAGTAATTGCTTTCTTGAAATTGGAAGCCAAAGCTGAAGATTTGGAAAGAGTTAGTCAAAAAATGAAAGAGAAAAATTATGTGGCGGGAACCAAAATCGTTAGTCAAAAAGAAGCCCTAGCCATCTACCAAAAAGAAAACCAAGATGACCCATTACTCCTTGAGCTGGTCACTGAAGAAATCCTTCCATCCAGCATCGAAGTGGCTGCTGCTGACGTCAAAAGTCTTGATTTAATTAAAAATGATTTAAAAGCAGAAGGCAGCGTTGAAGATGTTGTCCTACAAGAGGACGTCATCGGTAATTTAATTCGCTGGACCAATGCCATGCGTATGATGGGCTTGTTTTTACTCAGTACATTGACAATCACCTCATTTTTAATGATTATGACCACCATCTCCATGAAGATTTCAGCTAAAAGAAAAAATATCCAAATCATGAAATTTGTTGGCGCCAACAATAGCTATATCAGCCGTCCTTTTTTAATGGAGGCCGTCGTAACTAGTGCTGTCTCCAGCATTCTAGCCTTTGCCATTTATTACGCCATGATGCTTTATATCAATCCATGGCTCAAAAACTTCCTAGTTGGTATCGTCGACTTCCCTATTTCCTGGCAATTTTTTGCCTACCAATTTGCCGCCGGTTTTGGCCTGGCTATTTTCCTTGGAATTTTGGCTAGCTACAGCGCTGTTTCGCGCATGTTAAAAAAATAGACCAAAAAGGTCTTTTGATATGAAAAGAATAATAAGCTTGTCGTTGGTCTTACTAGCTTTGTTCTTGTTTAACCCCTCCATTGTCCGGGCAGAAGATTGTGATCAACAGTTTAAATGTGATGAAAATGATACTGCCGGCTACAGCACTTGTCTCAGCAAATTGGCTAGCTGCTGGCAAGACAAAATCAATGCGACACGCTCCACAGCTAACACTCTGCAATCTGCCATTGATATTATTAATGGCCAGATCAGAGTGCAAAGTCTCAAAATTCAACAAACTGCAGCAGAAATTGCTACTTTAGAACGAGAAATCAATGATTTATCTGGAAGAATAGAGGGCTTGGCCATTTCTCTAGATAGACTAAGCGGCATTCTTATCAAAAGAATCAGAGAAAGCTATAAACAACTTCGCCTGCCATACAAAAGCAATCTTTTTGCCGCTGACTCTTTTAACAATTTCATTAGTCAATATCGATACGTCAACGTCGCTCAAGAGCAAACCCTCGACATTATGAAGCGAACCGAGCTACAGCGCCTAACTTACAACCAACAAAAAGATCTCAAAGAAACTAAACAGCTAGAAATCGAGAAAAAGAAAAAAGAATTGCAAAGTCAAAAAAATATTCTAGACTCACAAAAAGTCGGTAAAGACGAATTACTAAAACAAACCAAAAACAATGAATCTGTTTATCAACAAAAGCTAGCTGAAGCTACAGCTGAACTCAACTCTTTGAAGGCTTTCTCTAGCAGCAAAAGCGGTTCTGTTCTGTCTGAACAAAATAGTCCAGATGGCTGGTATTTCGGTCAGCGTGATCAGCGCTGGGCATCCTACAGAATAGGTAACAGCAACATGAGTGTGATGGAAGTTGGCTGTCTGGTTAGCAGCATTGCCATGATGAAGAAAAAATTTGGAGAAGGAGTCAACCCAATCGCCATCGCCAGCAACAGCAGTTATTTCTTTTCTAACACCGCTTACATCCTAAGACCATGGGCAGCTCCTTCTGGCTATCATTACCAACATTATGCTTATTCTCAAAGCACCTTGGATAGCAGACTAAATGACAACCCAGTCATCGTTAAACTTTCAGCTGGACCATATGGAACTCATTTCATCGTCATCAAAGAAAAGAAAGATGGTCAATACATCATGCATGATCCATGGGAAGGTTTTGATAAGAAATTCTCCGACTTCTACTCTTTAGGACAAATCAGAGAAATTGCAGCATTGGTGAAAAATTAAAAATTTGCTAATATATAACCTATGCCAAAACCAAAATACCTTGATCAAGCTTTTGACGAAGAATTAAAGAGACTACTAGAAATTTTTATTAAAAAACATAAAGACTACGGTAAAGATAACATCCTGGATAATGGGGAACTTGGCATTATTTTCCGCATCAATGATAAATTACGCAGACTCCAAAATTTAATGAGTAAGCCAGGTGAACCAATGAATGAAAGTGTCAAAGATAATTGGCAAGACATAGCTGTTTACGCAGTCATTGGCATGTTGTTGCAAGATGGACGCTTCAAAGATTTGGTTATCGATCCAGAAAAATAGTTAAATTAATTCGCTATTTTCTTCTTTAGAAAGCTCGGTTTTTGACCTTTGCATCACGTAAATGTCTTGACGATAGTCATTTTCACCGACAAATTCCGCCTCACCTTGGATAATTTTTTCAAAAGGTTTGCAAGCAAAACAGCCATCTTCACCATGAGGACATTTAAAGCGTTCTAGCTGGCGAGCCAATTTGATTTCCTTGGCAATTTTGAGGATTTGTTCATGAGCTGATTCAAGATCTGGCAAAGCTTTTTCAACAATTTGATCCAAGCCTAAATACCAATAACTAGCCCTACTAACTACTCGATGTTGACAATTGTGAACCAAGAGATGGTAGATTGGCAGCTGCAAAGAACCATCGTTTTCCTGACTTTTGCTAGTCTTGAAATCAATAATATTGACGCTATCAGTCTCTTTTAAGTATTCGAGCCAATCAATCTTGCCACAAAGAATAATATTATCTTCCTTAGACAACCAATAATGAGGCAAATCCTCTTTGATTTTAACGGCCAGACCAAGTAAAGGACCTGGATTCTCCATTACCTTGAGCAGCATTTCTTTGCCACGATCCTTGTATTGCTGCTCGGTACTTTCATCGAAAAAACCACCTCTTTTGCCAGAAACTGCTTGCCAACTACGCTCAAATTTAGTTATCAAAGACTCTTTGAAACGTTCTGTACCTGGAAGAACCGACAAAGACTCCAAAACACTGTGAACCACTTGACCAAGAGCCAAAGGTGGCGACATTAATTGAACTTTATGACTAGTCTTTGGATCTTTATAAACATTCTTGAGATAATAAGCTCGTGGACATTGCAAAAAATCGCTAATCGAAGTGTGAGAAACCCAGACGGCAGTGTATTTATCAGGCATAGTTCATATATTACTGTGATTTATATTTCGTAACAAGTCTAATATTAGAAAATTTGCTATAATCTAGTTTATTAAATATGTCTACGTCTAGTACTGAACCTCAAGTAGTTAATCAAGCTGTTCCAACAGTTGAGATTGCTCCTGTCGTCCCAGAGAAACCAGTTGAACTTAAAGAATTGTCGACTTACGCCAAGGAGTACACTAAACAGTACCAAATGGACTGGGAATACAGCCACAGATCCATTATTTCTCCACTTGAGGTAGATGAGCTGGCTAGCAGAATTGCTGGAGCCTACGAACAAGTCAGAAAAGTCATCGATTGGAAAGAAGAAAATCTCTTGCGTCGCGGAGCCATTGAACGCATTTTGAAACGCCGTCTAGTCTCTGAACTTTACGGAATCAGTATTTTACCCAATTTAAACGCTGCAGAAATGGCCGAACCAATGATTTTGGAACTGATGCGTAGCGGTTATTTTGACAATGGCAAAATTGCCAAGAAACAGATCAAGGAAATTGAGAACATCCTAACCAAATATATCCGCATTTTAGACGACTCCAAGATACCCAATTCTCCAACAAAAAAACACGTCAAAAATAAAATGGATTTCTACACCTGGATGCTAGAAATTGCCTCCTGTGAGATCGAAGAGGTTTTGGCTCCAGCTTTCAAAGAAAACGCCTTGCTCAATTTAATGACTAATGTCATCTATGAACGCAGCCGCATTTTGCCAAGCAGTAGAATGAGTGATTTAGAAAGACTAATCCAGATTTATATCGCCAGCATGCGTACTCTTTATAATTTTGACGAGCCAATTATTTCTTATAACATCATTAAAATTCGCTTTCCTTTCTTTATTGAAGAAAATGAAGAAAGCATTGCCAAGGTCACCAAAGAAGTCCACACCATTCGCGAACAAATCGAGAATGATCTAAACAGCGAAGATGGTAAAAAATTCTATAAATTAGCTGCCAAATACGACGCCGCTTACCGAATCATCGGCGATATCTTAGAAAAAATCAACAACACTCCAGAGTTTGTTCGTGAAACTATCGCCAATCCAGTCCAATTAAAAGAGATGATTAGCGAGGCTTATTTCAAACGCAAAGCCAGTCTCAAGGGTCGCCTTTTCCGCAGTGCTATCTATTCGACTCTGTCAATTTTTGTAGCTGGCATTGCTAGTTTCATTATTTTTGAAGGCCCAGTCGCCAAATTAGCCGGCAAAGATTTTAGCTTATTCTCTCTGTTTATTGATTTGCTCATTCCAAGTTTAATCATGTTTTTACTTGTGATTATCATTCGTCCACCCAAAGATCAAAACCTCAAGGTGGTACAAAAAGAAATTGCCAAAATTTTACATGAGCAAAGCAGTGAGGATGTCTACGAAATTGACTTTGAACGTCAACAAAACAAAATTCTCAACCTCATTTTCTTCGCCATTTCTACCATCTGCGGTTTCTTAGGCATGTGGTTTATTTTTTGGATTTTTGAAATTGCTAGCGTACCCTGGACCTCTATGTATATTGATACCGTAAATGTGGCAATGGTTTTTTTCGCTGCCATGGCCATCAAGCAAAAGTCGAAAGAAATCACCATCGAAGATCGTGCCAATTTCATGGAGTTTTTGCTAGAACTATTCTCTGTCCCTATGGCTAAAATCGGCCAATGGTTCTCCAATAAATGGAAAAAATATAACATCTTTTCCGCCTTTTTCACCGCTATCGTCGACTTGCCATTTTCCACCCTAATTGGCATCATCGAAGACTGGCGCAACTTCATCAAAGAACGAAGCAGTGAGATGCATTAGTATTATATCTCTTCTCGCTTGTTTGGAGTTTTTTTCTGATATGCGCAGCATCTTTCGTACCAGCTGCTTTTTGCTTGTGCAAAAAGACAGGGTCCGAAATATAATCAACTGGTATTTTAACAATCTACAAATGGAGGCATCGCATAGTGGCCAATTGCACAAGATTGCTAATCTTGACCCTTCGGGGTTCCTGGGTTCAAATCCCAGTGCCTCCGCATAGAAATAAGATTGATTTATTAATCTTATTTCTATGTGAGAGAAACTTGAATTTCTAATCCTGCCGCCAAGTTTGCGAAGCAAACCTGGGTAATACTCGCAGAGTGCAGTGCCTCCGCATGAAAATCTTCATCTCCGTCCACCCCAACTCCAAAAAGCCAAGAATTGTTAAAAACATCCTTGGTTCTCTCAGTGTCTATGTAAATCAACCAGCCATTGATGGCCGAGCTAATGGAGCAGTTATTGAAGCTCTCGCAAAATATTTTGAGGTCAAAAAGTCAGCCGTACAATTAGTTTCAGGAACCAAATCTAAAACAAAAATTTTTGAGATCAACAAACCTGTATAATCAGTTCATGCCTAAACAAGACACTCATCCACATTGGCGGGTTTACATCGTAGAGTGTCGTGACGGCACTTATTACACCGGCATCACTCCAAACATTGAGCAACGCATCAAAACCCACAACACTGGCAAAGGTGCCGCTTACACTCGTGGACGTGGACCGGTTAAATTAATTTACTGCGAAAAGTTTTTGACACGCAGCGAGGCTTCTATTAGAGAATATGCGATTAAAAAATTGACCAGATCACAAAAAGAAAAATTAATTTAGAGGTATAATATCAATATGGTTGAAACCGGAGATAAACTTGCCAGCGTTATTTCGCACATGATGAGAACCACAACTTTGACTCTATCTGAAATGGATGGGGGCATGGAATGGTTTGATGACTCCGCTCGCTTTACTTTTGTTTGTACTATGTTGCTGGATTTGTTAATGAACTTAAGAAAGATGGAAACAACTTCAAAGATTAATGCCGTACAAATTAACAACAAACAAGTTATTAATTTTGAAAATCCAATGTTACCAAAAGTAATTTCTGTTGAAGAAGCCACTTCTTCTGCAACCATACTTTTTCTTTCAAAAAAGATTTTAGAAGGATATAAAGCAAACTTGGATTTAAAAGAATTTCCTCAGTCAGATAAAAGTTAGAAATTTGACACAATCAATTTCCTTTGTTAATATGACGCTTATGCAATCGACTCGTATGCAAATTAGCTTCAACTGGTGGACCACCTCCCTCTGGCGGTAGTTCTTTGTTTGCATTTGCATGAATTAAGACACCGCTAAATAGGCGGTTTTTTTATGCAAAAAACCAAATTAAATAAATTATTAAATATTAAGAAAAAATAAAAAATATATGAAAAAAATAAAATTACAAAAAAATAATGAAAAAGAAACCTTACCAAATTCTGATGGTTTCTTCGGTGAGTATGGTGGACAATTTGTGCCACCACAATTAAAAAAAGCACTAGAAGAAGTAACAGCTGCTTACGAAATAGCAAAAAAAGATCCTGATTTTCAAAAAGAATATCAAGATCTTTTGGCAAATTACGTCGGCCGTCCATCTTCTCTTTTCTTTGCCAAAAATCTAACTGAAAAGTTAGGTGGCGCTAAGATTTATCTCAAGAGAGAAGATCTTAATCATACCGGAGCACATAAGATTAATCACTGTCTAGGTGAAGCACTTTTGGCCAAAAGAATGGGAAAGAAAAAACTCCTCGCTGAAACTGGTGCTGGTCAGCATGGGGTCGCTTTAGCTACTGCTGCCGCATTGATGGGACTAGAATGTGAAATTCACATGGGCGCCATCGACGTCGCCAAACAACATCCCAATGTTTTGCGCATGCAATTGCTTGGTGCCGTCGTCGTCACCGTAGAAAGTGGTGGCAGATGTCTTAAAGATGCGGTCGATAGTGCTTTTGGAGCCTACCTGAATGACTATGAAAATACTTTCTTTGGCATTGGTTCAGTGGTTGGCCCACATCCATATCCAATGATGGTCAGAGATTTTCAATCAGTGGTGGGCAAAGAAGCTCGCGAGCAAATCATGCTCAAAGAAAATAGACTGCCAGATTACTTGGTGGCTTGCGTTGGAGGTGGCTCCAATGCCATGGGTTTGTTTCATGCTTTCTTAAACGATGAGCAAGTACAAATGATTGGCGTTGAGCCAGCTGGTAAAAGTTTCAAGCCAGGTGACCATGCTGCTACTTTGACATTAGGTAAACCAGGCACTTTGCACGGTATGTTTACTTATTTACTACAAGATGAAAAAGGAGAACCTTTGCCAGTTCACTCCATTGCTTCTGGTTTGGATTATCCCGGAGTCGGACCACAGCACTCTTATCTAAAGGATCAGGAAAGAGTGCAATATGTGACAGCAAATGACAAAGAGGCTTTGGAAGCTTTTTTAATGCTCAGTAAAGTGGAGGGTATTATTCCTGCTTTGGAAAGTTCACACGCTATTGCTGCGGTGATTAAAATGGCACCGACTTTGAGCAAAGACAAAGTTATCATCATTAATCTCTCTGGCCGAGGAGATAAAGACGTTGATTATGTTGGAGAATTGTTGGGAATAGGCTAGTTGATATGGGGCGCTGAATCAATATAAAATTCCAGCGCCCCATCACTAAATTCATCTACAAATTTGACAATCCTTAAAACTGGACATACAATCACCGCATGCTTAATAAGTTAGTAGTCAGTGAAATCTATTATACCCAGGTAACCCGCGGGTAGTGATTTTGTGGCTTTAAGCAAGAACTTTCACTCACCCGCCGGGTGAGTTTTTTTATGTCAAAAAAGGATTTGATCACCAGCAGAAGATTAAATAAGCGAAGAATCGCCTGGTCTTCTAGTGGCTATAACTATTGCAAACGCTACCGTGGCTGATCTTTTTGTATTTTTGTAAGATCCGCCACAGAGCGGATTTTTTTATTTCAAGACAGCGAGAGCTGTATAAGTCAGCATGCGAAAGCATGCAGACAGGGCGAAACAAAAAATACAAAATACCATCAAATAGTTGGATTTTTTATTTAATAAATTATTTTAGAAAGAATTTTATGCAAACAATTAAATTTTTTAAACAGTCACCAGTGCCGGTTGAATTTCATAAACCCGTCATGGTGCAAGCCTTACAACTGCCACCAGTCGAAAAAAGACTCGAGGCAATTTTAGCAGCCGGTTGTAATACTTTTCTGCTTAACACTTCCGAGATTTTCTTGGACATGTTAACCGATAGCGGCACAAATGCGATGAGTAATCAGCAATTCTCTGCCATGATGCTGGCCGATGAAGCTTACGCTGGTTCGCAAAGTTTTGTGCGCCTGCTCGCTTCCGTGAGAGAGTTCTTTGGTAAAGAACATTTCTTGCCAGTCCATCAAGGCAGAGCGGCTGAACATATTCTGGCTGAAGCCTTCGTCAAGAAAGGCGATGTGGTGCCAATGAACTTTCATTTCACTACCACTAGAGCCCACATTGAAAGGATGGACGCCACAGTGCGTGAATTGATCGTTGATGAAGTTTTCAAAACCGATTCTGACGAACCATTCAAAGGCAACATGGATATTGCTAAGTTGGAAGCAACCATCAAAGAAGTGGGTACAGAAAAAATTCCATTCATTCGTATGGAAGTCACCACTAACTTAACTGGCGGCCAACCAGTTTCACTTGCAAACTTGCGAGCGGTAAGAAAGGTAGCCGACAAACATGGTTTGTTATTAGTCATCGACGCTTGTTTGATTGCTGAAAATGCTTGGTTTATCAAGCAAAGGGAGCCAGAGTTTGCCTTATTTAGTTTGGCAGAAATCATTCATGAGATGGCTAAGTTGGCTGATATCGTCTACTTCTCTGCTCGCAAATTAGGCGCGGCCAGAGGCGGTGGCATTGTCACTAACGACGAAAAGCTAGTGGCTAAAATGAAGGATTTGATTCCTCTTTTTGAAGGCTTTTTTACTTACGGTGGCATGTCGACACGTGAGATTGAAGCTCTAGCAGTTGGGCTCAAAGAATTCACTGATGAGCTAGTCATTTCGCACATGCCGCAGTCCATTGCTCATGTGGTTAACACACTCAAAGCAAGTGGTGTACCAGTGGTAACGCCAGCTGGAGCACTTGGCGTGCATTTGGATGCCAAGAAATTCTTGCCACAAGTCAAAAGCAATCAATACCCTGCTGGAGCTTTGGCGGTCGCTATTTTTATTACTGCTGGAGTAAGAGGCATGGAGCGTGGCACGATTTCCAATGATCGTGATCCAGTCACACACCAAGAAATCCTGGCAGATATGGAATTGGTGAGGATGGCACTGCCAAGAAGATTGTTCTCACTTTCCCATCTGCAATTTCTGATTGATCGATTGCAGTGGCTCTTTGCTAATAGAGAACTAATTGGTGGTCTAAAGTTCATCGAAGAACCATCGGTACTTCGTTTCTTTGACGGCAAACTAGCCCCAATTGGTGATTGGCCGAACAAATTACAAGCTAAATTCAAAAAAGATTTTGGAGAAAGCTTGTAGGATTGGTACATGTAGCGCGCCTCCGCAGAGGCGCGCTATAATGAAAATATAAACATGAACGAAAAAACTAAATTAGAAATGGAACATGAATCTGATATTACTTCCAGTAGATTAGATCTTCCAAAAAGATTAGTCTCTGCACTTGAAATAATATTACTTAAAGAAATGAAGACTAAATTTGAAAAACCTCCGCAAGATATAAATTCTCCAGAGGAATTGATGGAAAAAGCAGCTAGCTCTGTTAGCGAAATTTGGCAAAATGAAATAAAGGAAATTGTTGGAGAATTAGCAAAATTTTGGGCTGAAGAATTAGGTAATTCTGAAATAGAGATGTACTTCAAAAGAATGCTAAACGATACGAATAATTTGGAGGAAAGAATAAGATTTAAATATTTTTCAGAATTAGAAGGAATTAGAGAAATCAACCCAATGACCTGGCGATCGCTGGTCTCAATTTCAATGCTAAGACAGCAACAAGAAATGGAGCTATTAAATAGATGGGTAAAAAATATTCCAGAAGAAAAGTTTGCTGATTGGGAATTGGATAAAAAAGAATTAGAAATTGCCTTGGCAATTGTCACTGAGATTGGACCGTTAATCAATCAAACATATTTAAAACAAATGCAACTTGGTTTTACTGAAAAATTTCCTGAAATAAAAAGCGAAGGAAGTAAAGAATTGGGAGCTATTTACCTATATGAACTAGCTGATGAAACTAAGGTTGCATATAAAAATATGTTTCCAGAGACTTGGCCAATGATTGCCAAGAAATTCAAAGAAATTGCAGCCAAAGTCACACTGATGTTTCCTGAAAAAGGGAAGCTTTTTTCAGAATACCTCATAGCTATCTCCAATGCTTATGAATTAGAAGAAAATGATTTCAAAATAAATTACGATGCTTGGGTTGAAATTGAGCAAATTCAAAAGGAAATTAGCGCATCTGATTGGAGAATTGATTTGCTGGCTGGTGGAGAGCCATATATTACAAAAAAAGTAAATAAAATGGATGCGAATCTAGTCGTTGGCTTAAAAACAAAAAAAACTAAAGAAATGAAAATAAAATGCGATGGCTATATGCAAATCGCAAATGAAATATTAAAAGGATATTCACAAATGGAAGATGAGATTCTGCCTGGATCTGTGAATATGCTTCTTTTTGCTGCTGGCAACGGCACTTTTTGGAGAAATCAGGGGGAAGGTGGAAATGGATCGGTAAGCTACATAAACTCTATCAAAGAAGTAAATCAATTAACAATTCTTCCAATTTACCAAGAACTTTTTGGTGATTGCAATATTGATGAGCTAGCAGAACTATCTAGCATAGCAACTTTCAATCATGAATCAGGACACTGCTTTTTTTCACTAAGCGAAGAAGAAGTAAAAAGAAGAGTGGGCTTTTTTGAACAATATATTGAAATGATTGATGAAATTAAGGCCGATACCACTGGGCTTAGAATTTTTTGGGAGAAAGCAAAAAATCAACCAAACCCTGAACAAGCAAGAAAAATGCTTCAGCTAGTTGTAGCTTATTGTTTGGAATATGTAAAAACCGACATTAGAAAAGAAGGAGATATTGCCTCACACAAAGAACTAGGAAGTCTAATTCTCACTGCACTCTTAGAATCTAATTCTCTAATAAAAGATGGCGACAAATACATTATCCATGACGTAGCAAGCGGTTTTAAAGCCATTACAGATATCTCTGATGAAATGTTAAAAAAATTCGCAAATCCAGAAACGACCCCAGAAATAATGAGCAATTATGCTGATTCGATCATTCAAAGAAACAAGGAGAATAAAAAATTACAAGAATTTCTACTAAACAATCATCCTTAATCCAGTGCAAAAAATTTCTCTCTCCCTCTACCGCAGCAATATCATTCGTGGCCTCGCCATTCTGGCCGTCGTTTTACTACATGTCCTCGCCTATCCTCATGGAATTTATAATGGCGACAAACAACTGCTATTTATTTCCTTAGATCAATTATCTCGTTTTTGTGTGCCGGCTTTTCTGATTATTTCTGGCTATGGTCTAGCTACCAAATATGGAAACGAAAAAATCAATTACTTTGAATTCATCAAAAAAAGAATCGGCAAGCTGTTTCCACTTTATCTACTTTGGAGTTTTGCTTCAATCTTAATCGTCAAATCAGTGCCTGCTTGGTCATTCGACAACCAGCCAATTTCTCTAATAACGCAATTGCTCCTCGGACAAGCCGACTATCAACTATATTTTTTACCAGTGCTCTTCCAATTATATTTTTTATTCCCACTGCTCTGGCTGTTTAGAAAAAAGCCAAATTTACTCATGATTTCAGCTCTTTTACTCCAAATAGCCTTGTATGTTTTCTACGCTGCTAGAGCCGACAATAGCGAGCGTTTTGAATATGTTATCTCTCTATCTTGGATTGGCTATTTCGTCTTTGGAATTTATTTGAAACTCCAAGAATTGCCAAAAATTCTTATTAAATCTGCTTTGCCTTTGAGCTTTATTGCTGCTATTTCAGTTATTGCTTTTAGCTTGAGACAAATTAATTCAGGCATAGATCCACTATTTGCTCTTAAATTTACTAAGCTTGCGGTCATTCCTTTTGGCTTCCTTATTAATTTAAGTCTAATCACCATGATTCTGCCCACAAGAAATTTCTTTACTGGATTAGTCAGCAAAATATTAGCCTGGCTTGGTGAAAACTCCTTCCTGATTTTCTTGTCTCACACAGTTGGCTTGCGTATCATTTATGCCATTTCAATGAAACAATTAGACCCTGGTACTTTAATGGGCACCATTCTCATGTGGATTATCACCATTTATTTAAGTTTGAAAATCCTAAACGAAAAGAAAACAAAAGCTGTTATTCCTCAATAATTTTGCTACAATCAAGCTTTGCCGATAAACTCAAAAGGAGGGATCGCATAGTGGCCTAGTGCAGCGGTTTACTAAACCGCCATAGCGCAAGCTATCCAGGGTTCGAATCCCTGTCCCTCCGCAGATAAAACAGATGCTTTTCCTCTAAAATCCTGCCGCCAAGTTTAATGCCTGAAAGGGCGAGTCCCTCCGCCAAGCACAAATAAATAACAACAGAATCTTTCACATTGAAGTCCGTAGAGAATAAGATTGTCATCAGAAAATTTCTAAATTAAAAAACAAAATGTAGGAGACAAATAAATATATTATTAAAGAGTCGATTGACATTTGTATACAGTTTCAAAAGCTCATTTAAGTATTCTTTTTCATTCTTTGATTGGCAAATTTTTTAAAAATATTTCTATCAGCTTTAGACATTTGATCTCTTCTTTTACCTACAGACACTCTCATCATATCTTCTGTAGAAATGTTCAGACTTGCTTTATACCCAAGAAAAGCATTCCTAACACCAGCTTTAGGGTCAAGACTAAGAACCAATACAATCTTTCCTTCTCCAGTGTCTTTTTCTGAATGACCAATTTCGTGTTCTACTACTAATTCAGCAGCAATGTCTGAATATGGAACATGTGTTTCTGAAGTAACAGCAGGTAAATTTGCCTGTTTATCTTTTAAGACCCGCAGTAAATATTCCTTTGCTTTTTGCCTATCTGACTCTGATGCAAAAATCGAAATTAGGTGAATTTCTTCAAAAGGTTGTATTATTTTCTCTACTTCCATTAAATCTAAATTATATTGATAAGATAGAAATTCCGCAATACTTTAAGTATAGGCTCAGATAAATAAAACAAAACATTATTTAGATAACTGTTATAAATCCCCACAGATGATGTTGACAAATATTATGGATTTAATGGTTGATAGCTACTAGGAAAGCTCCAACTTCATCCCATGCTCCCCACCAGCACTGGAATCAACCTTGCCAACTCCAGGAATAATAGCTAAATGATTTATATAGCTATATTATAATCATTACTGCGAAAGTAATAAATTGAATGAAAAATCGTTTCACCATGGTCGTTGCCGTCCACCTATTTCTCATCAAAGATAAACAAATCCTACTCAGTCGTCGCTTCAATACTGGCTATCAAGACGGCAATTATTCCTTACCAGCCGGTCACGTCGATGCCAATGAATCTTGCTTAGAAGCAATCATTAGAGAAACTAGAGAAGAAATTGGTCTTGATTTGCAAAAAGAAAATCTCAAATTCGCCCACGTCGTTCATCGTTTTGAAGATCGCGAATCAATTGATTTCTTCTTTAGCTGTGAAAAGTGGGAAGGTGAACCAAAAAATATGGAAGAAAATAAATGTGATGATTTATACTGGTTTCCAATAAACCAATTACCAGGAAACACCGTGTCATATATCAGAAAATGCATCGAGAAATACCTACAAAAAGAGAAATATTCAGAGCTTGGCTTTTAATATAATGCTTAGGCGTAATCACCCCCTATCAGGATTATAATAGCAGCAACCAAACCAATGACTCAATCTAAACAGCTTATCACTTTCAAAAACATTTGTTTAAATTTTAAGAATAAAAATATTTTTGAAAATTTTAATTTTGTTATTAACTCTGGAGAAAAAGTGGTGGTTTTTGGTAAGTCAGGAACAGGCAAGAGCACTTTATTAAATCTAATTCTTGGCTTTAAACAAGCTGATTCTGGACAGATCATTTTCAATGATCAAGAAATCAACTCTCAAAATATTTTTGAAATTCGCAAGCAAATTGCCTATATTGATCAAGACGTCATGATGGGTGAAGGAAAAGTAGAAAAAATTATTGCCGAATATTTTTCTTTTGTCGCCAACTCGCAAAAGCAATTTACCGCAACAGAGATGACAGAACTCCTGGAAACTTTTGGTCTGGACTCCAACATTCTTAAAAAAGATATTGGACAAATTTCTGGAGGAGAAAAACAACGTTTAGCCGTAGTAGTTGCATTGCTGCTTAAAAGACCAGTGATGATTCTTGATGAAATCACTTCATCTCTAGACCCAGCTTCAAAAACGATTGTCATCAAAGAATTGTTAAAGAATTCCCAATCTACTATTTTAATTATTACTCACGATGAAGAATGGCAACATCAAAAAAACGTACGCATCTTTGATTTTAAGGAGAAAAAATGGAAACAGTAGAAATCTCCAACCTTGGATTATTTGCAAGTTTTTTATTATTGCTTATTCCTTTATTAATTAGCCAAAGACTAAAGCTTGAAATGAATAAGGCGACATTTTGGTCAATTGGCAGAATGTCCATCCAACTAGCAGTGGTCGGAATTTTTCTAGAATATGTCTTTAATTTAAATAACCTTTGGCTTAATTTATTGTGGTTAACCCTAATGGTTTTGACTGCTGTTTTTTCCGCCATCAGCAGTTCTAAAATTAAGCTCAAAGTTATTCTCTGGCCAATTTTAATTGCTTTCGCACTGCCAACTTTAGGAGTTTTACTGTATTTTAATGCCCTAATAATTCGATTAAATTATCTTTTTGAAGCGAGATATTTAATTGCTTTGGGAGGCATGCTATTGGGAAATGTCCTCAGTGTCAGCATCGTTGCCATTAATTCTTTCTACCAAAACATCAGCTCTCAAAATAAATTTTTTCTCTACCGCTTAGCTATGGCCGGTACTCAACAAGAAGTCTTGGCACCTTTTTTGAAGAATAGCTTTCACTTGTCATTACTGCCAGCCTTGGCCAAAACCGCCACCATCGGCATTGTTTCTCTTCCAGGAATGATGTCTGGACAAATCATCGGCGGCTCGTCACCTTCAACTGCCATTCGTTACCAAATTGCCATTATGATTGCCATCTATGTTTGTGGTGTGATAAGCGTTTTACTAGCTCTTTTACTCTCCAACAAGAAATGCTTCAATGATTATGGAGTTTTAAAAGAAGATATTTTTAAAGATTATTCTAAAGCAGTTAAATAAATTTTATTGCCCATCCAGGGAATAATCCTTCATCATTTGTTCGAGTTCTTCCTGAGTTGGCATTTTTTCACTGCCCTCTGATCCAGAAACGCTGCCAGGAGCTCCAATTCCAGCGCCGACAGCTGGCATTTCCTTGATTGGAGAAGGCTTGGAAATTTTTACTGACTCATACTTGTATTCCATAGTGCTAGAGCCACCTTCGAAGGCAAATTCCATCTTACGAGCTAGATGCTCTTTAGTATCGATCCAAGCATAAGTGGTACTACTCTGTTCACCAATGACATTGATCATTTCAAATTTATCGCAGGTCAAATTTCCGCAGGCTTCACTACCTACTTTTTTAACTTGCATGTCTAAATTCTCTTCACTGTAAGTATTCTTAATTTCTTCCATCGTTCCCTGACTGTATTCATTGTCTTGAGGGTTTAGAGTGTTTAAACTGTACCAGGAGCCATCGGTGTCCTTAATGTAAGTAGTCTTCTCAAAAACAATCATACTGGATTCAGGTTTGCCATCTTTATAGCTGTTGATTTCCATGTTCTCAGAACCATCAATTTTCATTTCACTTGTACTTAGACCGAAGTTTTTGATTTGACTAGAAGTAGTAATGATCACACCAGAAGACATCGATTTGGCTTGAGCAGCCATGTAAGCACAGAAGTCTTTGTCATATTTACAGTTAGCCAACATTTCTTGCACTGCAGCTTTTTGCTCTTTGTACTCTGCCATTTGAGGTTGCTTTTTTTGAAGGAAAAAATAAGCGCCACCGGCAAGTACGATCACGGCAACTACTAGTAAAATGAGTGGTAATTTCTTTTGCATAAGTCTAATATACTCCAAAAGCTTAGCTTTCGTCTTCAATTAATAAATAGCTTGCAACTTTGGCTAACATTGCTGTGGTTAAAACAGGCACGAAATAGTAGCGAACCATCCAACTAGTGAACACATTGGAGAAACAAGCTTGACTGACAAAATAATGAGTCAAGGCAAATGGAGCTGCTGCCAACAAGACGTAAAGCCCAAACTTCAACCATTTTTGCTTCTTGCCTAGTTTATATTCAGTGATGAAAAGACCAATGAATTGAGCTAAGAGTAAAATCCACCACAAACTGTTAACAAGGTCATTACAGCTGCTATTAGCGCCCTTCACTTCACCGTTTGAAGCGGCTTGAGCTTCACTCTTTGGCTGCTCGGCGGTATTTACACCAAGCACTTCAGGTGTCTCTGCGAAGCCTTCTGCAACTTCATTGCCACCACCTGGAGCGGCTAATAAACTCAGAGTACTAACTTGATTGGAATTAGCACTTTGATTGCCGGAACCGTCTTCTGCTCTAACTACAAAGTAATAATTACCAGCAGTTAAACCTTGAACTTTGTAATTCAAGACGTTGCCAACTCTAGCGGCATAAGTGTATTCTCCATCGTTGACGCCATAGAGGATGATATATTCGTCTGCCTCATCAACTTTGTTCCAAGCTAGATTAACCGAACCAGCACCAGTGCCAGTTAGGTTTAGGGTTGGAGCGGCTGGAGCAGTTTTGTCTATGACAATCTCATCACTGGCAGATTTTTCATGACCTGCACCGTCATAAGCAGTGACGGTAATCTTCCAAGTGCCTGACTCCTTTAAACGATTAGTCTTTAGCTCGCGAATGTGAGAAGCCACATCTTCAGAAAAATCAGCATCACCATTTAAAAGATCAAAAGTCACTTTGTAATGATCGATGCCAACATTGTCAGTAGCTGCTTCCCAAGTTACCTTGGCTTCTGGGCCACCACTACGATCTGGGGTGGCATCGACTTTAAGTGGGCCTTCAGTTAGCTCAGTTTTGTCCCAAGCTAAGTTTTTGATACCAATGGCACTAGAATTGCCAGCCTTATCAATCGCTCGATAATAGAGAACGTGTCGACCTTCACTGCCTGGTTGAATTGGATTTACGTAAGTAGTCCAAGCTCCAGACTGACTTTCCCACTGATATTGCATGTAGTCAGTTAGTTTGTCGTCGGTCATGGTCAAAGTAATGGTCGGTCTAGTAGCGTACCAACCATTTTTGCCATCTGGCAAAGTTGGATCGATAGCGAGGCTAATCTCTGGGATTGTTTTATCAAAGACAATCGTCAATTCGTAAGAGTTTTCGACATTGCCAGCGTTATCGATGGCGTGAGAGATAATAAAATAAGTGTCTTCAGTTGGGTTTGGTAAAGAGTAAGTCCAATTTACTGTACCTGTAGCTGTTACTCTTGTATCTTCTTCGGTGCCAGTCGACCAACCTTCACCGTTCCAAAATTGGCCGTCAACTCTTTGGATGGACAAAGTAACTCTATCAACTCCACTCAAGATGTCGTTAGCTGTGCCGCTGATTAGACCATTCCAATCGTTCGTATAAAATGTTGAGCCACTTCCTCCATTGCTTGGAGAAGTGATTTCACTGGTTGGCTTGGTTTTATCGATATCAGCACCATTGGAAGTTAATTCACTGGTATAACAATTACCTGCTTCATCGCAAACATTTGGTGTGACACTACAAGTTTGAGCTGTTCCTTCGGTGTCGATCGTGCAGGAGACTGACGAGCCAGAAAGTACTGAGCTAACGGTGTCACTGAAATTAAAGTCTGAAATTTGATCACTGTTGTACCAACCTTCAAATAAAGTTTTACTCGTTAAAGTAGGAGCGATTGAGTCATAAGTGATATCGCAGGCACTGGCCCAAGCTGAAACGTTGCCAGCACTATCTTTGGCTCTGACTTTGACGTGATGGACTCCTTCATTTAAGCTGCCGCGATATTGTGAAGCGGTAAAGAAAGTATTCCAGGTTCCGCGTCCACCACTCAAATTTGTTGGGTAATTAATCTCATAATCATAACCAGCTAAAGAAAGATTATCTGTTGCATTAGACCAATCTACAGTTACAGTTTTAATATTAGTGATTGCTCCACAAGCTAAAGTTGGATCTTTAAAACCTTCCATAGTTGGAGCGGTTGGGGAGGTTTGATCTAATTTTAGAGTCAAGCTTCCCTCGTCACTTACATTACCAGCCAAATCAATCGCTCTGTAATAAAGAGTATGAGTGCCTTCATTGGCTAAAGTTAATGGACTAGAGTAAGTACTCCAAGAATCACTGTTCCAGTGATATTCAACTCTATCCAAAGCAGCATCAGTTGCATTTAAAGTTATAACTGGTTGAGTTTTGTACCAACCATTTAAACCATCTGGGCTACCAGGATTAACGCTGGCAGTCACAGTTGGCTTGGTTTGATCAACTACAAAATGCAAACCAAGGACATCTCTGAATTGAGTAATACTTGGGATATCCCATCTGATGGCATTATCATAAACTTGATGAGCCAAGTAGTATTCGCCTTCAGCTAAATCTGATTTGCAGTCTGCAAAAGCAATATCATTTAATACGCCTCCAACAATAGTTGGGGTATTGGCTGAATTTCTCCAACCACAATAAGCTAATTTGCCATTTTGTGAGAAATTAAATGAACCGTCATTTTGAGCCTGAAAGATTACAAAAGAATCTTTGAGCAAACCAGACGAAGGAGCGACATCGCTGTAAGTTCCACTGAATTTCAGTTGGCTGATATTTTTAACATAAGCCTTTGTACCGCCAAAAATTACACCATCTAAATAATGAGTGTAAAGGGCTGTTGGAGCCACACTGTCAATTTGCAACTCGTTAGTGGTGCTGTCATTACCAACATTGCCGGCTTTGTCAGTCGCTTTGACTTGCACATCATATGTACCATCAGCTAAAGCAGCTAATTGATTGTCAGCAAGAACCCAAGTGTGATCTGGATTGATTGTTGCCACTTTAGTTTGACCACCAACAATAACCTCAATTTTTTCTAACTGAGTGTTCTCTGTCCAAGCACCATTGAGAGCTGGAGTTTTGTCATTAATTAATAGAGGATTGATTGAGACGGTTGGGGAAGTAGCGTCATAAAAATAATGCCTCCACCCACTCCATGCTCCTTCATTTCCAAGAGTATCAAAAGCCTGAACTCTAAATTGCACTCCACCTTGTTCGTTTAAAGCTGGGGAATGATTTCTGGAATTAGTTGTTGTTTCTCTATATGGAGCTCCAGAAAAAATATGATTATCATCATATTTATATTCGATTCTGTAATGATTTATTCCTGAAACATCAGTTGGAATAGTCCATTGATTTAAAATAGGAGCAGAAGAAAAATATGTTTCAGCTGAAGGTTGCTGAATAATTGGGGCAGCTGGACCAATATTATCAACAGTAATCTTATATGGATTACTAGAACCATTACTCCATGCACTCTCATTTCCAGCCGAATCTTTTGCTTTAACTCTAACGTAATAGGTTCCGTTTGGAGTACCTGGAGTTGGGATCTCTGACAAACTCAGCCAACTCGATGTATAAACATTAGCAGTATAAGCAGCATTTGAAAATGCCTGATATTGATATTGAACAGAATTAGAATCTGAAGAATCTGACCAATCAACTTTTGTCAAAAGAGCACTAGTAATAAAAATATTATTTGAAGGTTGTTGAATTGTTGGGATGGTTGGACTAGCTACATCTAATTTGTATACACGAACAACACCAGAATCAGAATAAGTGTATTGCCCAACGCTATCTTGAACTGAAACATTTTTTGTAATATTGTCCAGCCAGATATGATTTGCTTCATCATGATGGCTAGCTCCATTTATAGTTAACCTCGCTTCAGTAGTAACACCGCTACCCTGGTCTACATTAATTCCTCCCCAGCCATTGCCTGAAGTAACAATATTGTTTACCGTAACTATTGAACCATTAACAGTGATTCCAGAACTATCATTATTGGATGCGGTTACATTATCAAGAAGAACACCAGTAGCCATGTAAATATTAATACCATGCAATAATGTTCCACCTACTCCGTCAATTTTTAAATTTTTAATTGTAATGTTTGAGCTAGAAATTCCAAATGAGCTGTTATTAGAACTACTTGTCTTAATAAAAGTTGGATAAACGGTAAAATTGTGACCATCAATCGTAATAGATTTATTGATATTTATTCTTTGTCCAATATTGATATTACTTAATAAGTCAATTGTGTCTCCAACCGAAGCACTATCAATAGCGCTTTGGAGATTGTCATAACACACACCAGAAATACTTGAGACAAGACAGCCTCCACCATTAACAACTCCGCTCGGTAAAGGGTTTACCACTACAAAAATAGTCATATGATCGAGGTTTTTGACCGTCACATCACCATTATCGTTGACCGTCAATTCATTTTCAGCAGTCTTAGCAGTAGCTAATTCAGAAATAGTTTCAGCAAATTTGACTGAAACATCTTTATTTTCACTACTAACAGAAGGCAAGCGCAGATCGAAAGCAAATTCGCCATCTTTCATAGCAGTAGTCACGTCATAAGCAACGATAGCAGTTGTGCCCAAAGCTTTTTGTTGTGCGGCGCTTAATTGAATTTCTTGAATAGATAGAGGACTACTCTCACTTGGTAACTTAGTAAAAGTCACACGCACTTCTTCATTGAGAGGGAAACGATATTCTTGATTTAAAACCACATTAGCACTCGTAGTGGACATACGGGTTGCAGAATTAGTTTGCCAGGAATTTATCAGGAGATTTTCTTCCTCTGCATTTAACTCTAAAGAATCAGCTTGGTACTCCTTCAAAACTTTCACTTCATTCTCAGCAATTTCTAAGAAATAAGTATTAAGATCAGTTTTTAGGACCAAGCGATCGATCTCAAAAATCACATCATCCTCACCGGACTGAGACTTTAGTTCGAGATTGAGAGTACCGTCAACAACCTGACCCTCACCGGCTTGAATTGTGTTGTCGGCAGTCTTGAAGAAATAATTATATTTTGAAGCAGATAAATTGTTCACTGAAACGATTGCTTGCTGTTTACTAAAGACAGGGACACTGGTTTCTTGAGCTTGAACTAAAGTGATAAAAGGTTGAAGAGGAAGGACAAAAGAAAAAATAAATTGTAAAAAGAGTAGAAAGGCAGCAACTTTACTTTTGATTTTTTTTGACATCAATATCCTGAATTACGTCGAGAAGACATGTGATTTAAATTGTTAATTACGAAGTAATCTAAAACCTCTGGTTTGATTCTACGCCTTTATTTGTTTTTTTGCAAAATACAAATGTATTTCTATAGATCACAAAGTATCAGCTGAATCAGAACAAATATTTGGTGCTAAAATAATTGCCTATGTCACAGCAAGTCTATGAAGAATCATTGCAATTACACCGCCAAAAAGTTGGCAAACTTGGCACAATTGCCCTTCTACCAGTTAAGAATAAAGAGGATTTATCTCTCCTTTATACCCCAGGAGTTGCTGAACCATGCCGTGCAATTGCTAGAAACAAAGAAGAGTCTTTTAAGCTCACTTCACGCGGCCGCACTGTCGCCGTTATTTCTGATGGCTCAGCTGTTTTAGGTCTTGGTAATATTGGCCCAGAAGCTTCTCTACCTGTCATGGAAGGCAAAGCTTTATTGATGAAAGAATTTGCTGGTGTTGATGCTGTGCCGATCGCCATCAATACTCAAGACACCGCTGAAATCATTAAATTTGTCACTCAAATCGCCCCTTCTTTCGTGGGCATAAATTTGGAAGATATCTCTGCCCCACGTTGTTTCGAGGTTGAAGCTGCGCTACAAGATCTCGGCATCACCGTCTTTCATGACGACCAGCATGGCACCGCTATTGTTGTTACGGCGGCGCTCCATAACGCAGCCCGCGTGGTTGGCAAAAAATTTGAAGACTTAAAAGTCGTCGTTGTCGGCGCAGGCGCCGCCGGCCTTTCAATTGCCAATATGTTGCTCGGTATTGAATTGACCGTCACTGGTTGTCAAAAAGTCGCTAATGTCCCCAGAGTCAAAGACCTCATTTTGGTTGACAGCAAAAGCGCTATCCATCAAGGTCGTACTGATTTGGATCGTTATAAAAAATGCATTGCAGAACATTCCAATAAAACCAAGAAAAGCGGCTCTTTAGCTGAAGTGATCCAAGGAGCAGATGTCATCATTGGCGTTTCCAAAGCGGGAATTATCACTAGTGAAATGGTCAGCAGCATGGCTCCCAAAGCTATCGTTTTTGCCATGGCCAATCCTGAACCAGAAATCATGCCCGAATTAGCCAAAGCTGCTGGTGCAGCTGTCGTCGCTACCGGTCGCAGTGATTTTAATAATCAAATTAACAATGTGCTAGCTTTTCCTGGAGTTTTTCGCGCTGTCATTGACGGGCGTTTGCCAAGAATTACTACTGCCATGAAGCACGCTGCCGCTGTAGCAATTGCTAAAATGGTCGAAAATCCCACCGCAGAAAAAATTATTCCAGATCCTTTTGAGCCAAATGTAGCTAAAGTTGTAAGCGAAGCTATTTTATTAGCTATAAATTAGACAATCTTTTCCCAACTAAATTCTTCTCTACCAAAATGACCATAAGCCGCGGTTTTAGCGTAGATTGGCTTGCGTAAATCAAGTTTCTTAATGATGTTTTTGACTGACATATCAAGCAAACTTAAAGCATAATCCTTGATCTCGGCCTCACTGACTTTGGCAGTTCCAAAAGTTTCTACATTAAAAGAAACAGGTTTTGCCTGACCAATTACGTAACCTACTCGTAATTCGCAACGATCGGCCATGCCGCTGGCCACCACATTTTTGGCTAGAAAACGACAGGCATAGGCAGCAGAACGATCGACTTTGCTAGGATCTTTGCCAGAAAAACAGCCACCGCCATGTCGACCCATGCCACCATAGGTATCAACAATAATTTTGCGACCAGTTACGCCAGTATCTGAAGCTGGACCGCCAATCTCCCAGGCTCCAGTGCCATTGATAATTAATTCGATATCTTTCTTGACTAAGACTTGTTTGGGTAAATATTTTTTAACTGCTGGAGCAATCACTTTAAACCACAAATCATCTTCCAACTGCTCTTTAGAAATCTTTGGATTATGAGGAACAGCTAGAATAATTGTAGAAACTTTTTTTGGCTTACCATTTGCGTAATCGACAACAACTTGAGCTTTACCATCTGGACGCAAGTAAGCGATGTCGCCATTTTCGCGAGCGACATCCATATTTCGCACCAATTGATGACTCAACATCAAGGACATTGGCATCAACTCTGGAGTTTCATTGCAAGCATAGCCGAACATAATACCTTGATCGCCAGCGCCACCATCATCTACGCCAACGGCAATGTCATCTGATTGATGATGAATGCAAACTTCAATATCAGCTTGGTCAGAAAAACCCCATTCTGGATTGATATAACCAAGTCTTTTGATAGTTGAACGGGCAATGCCTTCATAGTCAATCTTACCGGAGCAAGTAATTTCTCCTGCCAAAACAACTTTATTGGTAGTCACCAAAGTTTCCACAGCCACACGGCTTTTTGGATCGACAGCTAAACAAGCATCGACAATACTATCTGAAATTTGGTCGCAAATTTTGTCAGGATGTCCTGCAGCGACTGATTCTGAAGTGAATTGATCAAACATATTTTCTCCTTTTTAGAGCTAATCTCACCTTTGTAAGAGGTCTAGATTTAGCACCGTGCTTCGATCAAAGTCGGTTGCTGGATGGATCATCGGGCTAGTTCCCTCACCATCTCTCTTGATTTAAGTTACTATTAGTAAGCATTTTACCCCAAACATAGGCTAGAATCAAATTTATGAAAAAAGTTTTTATTATCTCTGCCTACCCAAACCATGAAGGCTTTGGCGCTCATTTAGCTGACAGCTATCTAGAGGAAAGTTTAAAAGCTGGTCATGAGGCAACTTTACTTGATTTATCTAAAATTAGTTTTGATCCAATTTTGCACCACGGTTATAAAAATAAACAAAAACTAGAAGATGATCTCCTACTGGCTCAAAAAAATATCTCTTGGGCCGACCACTTGGTTTTTTTCTTTCCAATCTGGTGGGGAGGAGCTCCAGCTATTCTCAAGGGCTTCTTTGATCGAGTCTTTCTGCCTGGCTTTGCTTTTAGTTATGAACATGGCTACCTGCCAAAACAATTGTTAAAAAATAAATCTGCCAGAATTATCGTCACCATGGACGCACCTGCTCTATATGATTCTTTATTTCTTGGTTCTGCCGGCATCACTCTTGTTAAGAAATCAATTTTGCAATTTTGTGGCATCAACCCAGTCAAAGTCACAAAAATTAGTCGTTTGCGTTATCTAAACGATAAACAAAGAAATAAAGTCGTAACCAAAATCCGCCAAATCGCCAAAATAGCCGATTGACATCGCCGCTTCACATATTCTAGAATTCGAATATGTATAGCAAAACTTTTGCAGTTTATGCAGACGCTCTCAAAGCACTTGCCCACCCTCGTCGCTTAGAAATAATTTACTTACTCAAAGATCAGGAAATGTGCGTTGGAGAAATCTACTCCATGCTAGATTTACCTCAAGCAAATGTTAGTCAGCACTTAATGATTCTGCGTGAAGCCAAAATTGTTAAAGCGAAAAAAACTGGCAAAACAATTTGTTACAAATTGGCTCACAAAAATATTTTCAAAGCTTGCTCTCTAATCAGAGATTTTTTGATTGAAGAAAATCAGGAAGACTTGGAATTTAAACAGCTTAAAAATTCAATTGACAACCTATTGCCCATTACTCACGATCCAGTTTGCCAAATGCGTGTTTCCAGCAAAACCACTCATTACCATTTAAATCACAAAAATAAAAATTACTATTTTTGCGCCTCAGGCTGTTTGCAAAAATTCAAAAAAGATCCAAGCAAATATGTCTAAAACCCAACTCAATTTTCACGTCGCCGGTATGCACTGTGCTAGTTGCGCTAGTAATATCGAACACGCTCTTAATAAAGTCGACGGCATAACACAAACCAAAGTTAATTATGGCAACGAGCAAGCCAATGTCGAATCAGAAAATATTCCTTTTGAGCAAATTGCTAAAGTCGTTAAACACTTGGGTTACACAGCTATCCTAGAAAATAATGAGCAATCAGACGTGGCAGAAGCAATGCGCGAAAAAGAATTGGCACAGCTTAAATTAACACTGATTATCAGTGCCGTGCTCAGTCTAGCTTTGGTTGCTTTGAGCATGTTGCCATTTGTGCCAAATTTTTTAAAAAATCCATATTTATTGCTCGCTCTTAGCACTCCAGTACAATTCTGGGCTGGCCGACGTTTCTATCATGGAGCATTCTCCGCGCTTAAAAACAAAAGCAGCAACATGGATACTCTAGTAGCGCTTGGCACCTCCGTTGCTTATTTTTATTCCTTAGCCACCATTTTTATTCCTGAATTTTTCACTAGAAATAATTTAGAAGCCCATCTTTATTTTGAAAGTTCCGCCGTCATTATTACTTTTATTTTGCTGGGTAAATATTTGGAACTAAGTGCCAAAAAAAATAGCAGCAGTGCTATTAAAAAGTTACTTAGTTTACAAAGTAAAACTGCTACATTGTGGAAAGATGGAGCTTGGCAGAATGTGGATATTGCAGTGATCAAAATGGGAGATCGTTTACTAGTAAAACCTGGCGAAAAAATCCCAGTCGACAGTGTCATTGATAAAGGATCTGCCAATATTGACGAAAGTATGTTGACTGGCGAAAGTTTAGCTGTCTTTAAAAAAGTAGGCAATAAAGTCTATGCTGCGACAATTAATCATGATGGCAGTTTGGAGATTATCGCCAAAAAAATTGGTCAACAGACCATGCTCGCCCAAATCATCCGTCTAGTAAAAAACGCTCAAGGTTCCAAACCAAATGTTCAAAAACTGGTGGATCAAATTGCTCAAATTTTTGTCCCAGTTATCCTAGTTTTAGCTGTGCTGACTTTTATCACCTGGCTATATTTTGATCCAAGAATCGCTCTAATTAGCTTCATCAATGTTCTAATTATTGCTTGTCCCTGTAGTCTGGGCCTCGCCACTCCAATCTCCTTAATTGTCAGTATTGGTAAAGGCGCCTCCAATGGAATTCTGATCAAAGATGCTCAAGCTTTAGAAATTAGCAATAAAATTAAAGCCGTTATTTTTGATAAAACCGGCACTCTAACGATGGGTAAGCCAAAAGTACAGGAGTTTAAAACTTTCGGTCAGAAAACAAATGATTCCATTTTAAGTCTTGTGCAAGCAGCTGAAACGCTGTCAGCTCATCCGCTAGCCAATGCCTTAGTGGATTACTGTAAAAAGAATTTAGATGAAAAAATGTCAATCACTTTAACCGATTTTAAAAATCACAGTGGCTCCGGCATCAGCGCTATATATAAGAAACAAAAAGTTCTCATTGGCACAGAAGCACTCCTGAGTGAAGCTAAAATTGAAACCAGTGAACAAATAAAACAACTTGCCAAAAACTGGCGCCAACAAGCCTACAGTCTAGTTTTTGTCGCTTACCACCAAGAAATTTTGGCAGTTTTCGCCATCGCTGACACGATAAGAGCTAATAGCTTGGCGACAATTCAAAAGTTGCAATCAATGCAAATCAAAACCATTATGCTGACCGGTGACAACGAACAAAGTGCCAGAAACATCGCTTCACAATTGCAAATTAATGAAGTTATTGCTCAAGTTTTGCCAGCACAAAAAGAGGCAGTGGTAAAAAAATTAAGAGAAAAATACAAAATTGTTGCTATGGTCGGAGATGGCATTAATGACGCACCAGCTCTCAGCAATGCTGACGTAAGTATCGCTATGGGCAATGGAACTGACATCGCTATCGAGGCAG
>CALQZX010000010.1 GCA_943350175.1 Parcubacteria group bacterium
ATTTTATTTTTTTTACAAAAAAAGACATTTTATTCTTTAAGTTTATTCTTATCTTTATTGTGTCTTCCGGGTGTTTTCTTAATTACATACTACAATGGCAATCTAGCTTACCCTAGTTATTATTTTTCGCCGTTTTACTTACTGCTACCAGCTTTTTTGCTAAGTGTTTTGGCAAGTTTGAGTAAAAAATGGCGCAACGTTCTGTTATTAACTATTTTATTTAGTTTTTTTGCTATCTACTTTGAGCAATTTGGTAAAATTAAATTTATTTATAACCATGATCACATTAGACAATATCAGTTTGTTGCTGATCTGATTAGTAATGATGTCAAAAAGAATTTACCAGACCATAGTGATTTTTTTGTTTTCACAATTGATGATCAGCTCGATTGGTCCTCCTCTAAGTATTGGTTTTATCTAGAAAAAAATCTCCAATTATCGTTGGTGGAAACAACTTGGTTTCGCTACAACCTTGTTTCTGCCAAGAAGGAAAGCCGAACTATTTATCTAATTTGTGATGATCCTAGAGTTAGCTGGGACAGTGGTAGGGAAAATTGGTGCTTGGAACGCTTGGAGAACAAGGATGACTTTCTTGTTAAAGAAGATGTTTTTTTAGACGAACAAAAAAAACTAGCAATTTATCGGATTGTCGTTTCCAAACCAATTGAGCGTTATTCACTCTATGGCTTAATCAGTAGTCATAATTCTAATTAGCAGTGATAATGCTATATTGCTAATAATTGCTTTTTATGTTAAATTTTGGCCATAGTTAATTTAATTACAAATTAAAGCGAAGGAATCTTAAAATGAAAGATTTAGACGTCAAAAAAATCCAACCAACCAAGGGTTACGTTCTAGTTGAACCAGCCAAAGCAGAAGAAAAAACCAAATCTGGCATAATTTTGTCAGAAAGTGACAGCGAAAAGCCACAGTATGGCGTAGTTTTAGCTGTTGGCGAATCTGGTTGTTGCTGCGATGAGGATTGTTGTGAATCAGATGAATGTTGCTCTGATGGAGAAGGTTGTTGTGGCGGTAGCTGCGACTGTGAATCAGACGAAAAAGATTCTAAAAAATCCAAAGCAAGCGAAAAATCAGAAGAAAAAGAAGAAGATTTTGAATGTTGTGGCGGCCACTGTCACGACTGTGAAGAGGATGGCGAAGAAGCTAGTGAAAAAGGCTGCTGCTCTGATGAATCAGGTTGTTGCTCCGATGGAGCTTACTTCGACTGTGAGTGCGATTGCGACTGCGAAGTTTCTCCAGTCAAAGTCGGTGACAAAGTCATCTACAAGAAATGGGGTGGCAATGAATTCAAAATCGGTGACACCGAATACCAATTCTTAAAATTTGAAGATATCTTGGCCGTTATTAACGACTAATCATTAATAATCAAAAAGGAAATAAAAAATGTCAGCAAAACAACTTCTTTTTGGCGATCAAGCCAGACAAAAAATGTTAATTGGTATTAATAAATTAGCCGATGCCGTGGTCACCACTCTCGGTCCAAAAGGTCGCAATGTCGCCTTAGATCGTTCCTGGGGATCCCCAAGTGTGATTCACGATGGCGTCTCTGTAGCCAAGGAAATTGAGCTCGAAGATCCTTTTGAAAATATGGGTGCCGCTCTAGTCAAAGAAGCTGCCTCCAAAACCAACGACGTAGCCGGTGACGGCACGACCACTTCAACTCTTTTGGCTCAGCAAATTGCTGTCCAAGGTATGAGACAAGTTGTCGCTGGTGCCAACCCAATGATCATGAAGCGCGGTATTGATAAAGCAGTTCAAGCTGTTGTTGCTGAGTTGCGTAAGCTTTCAGTTGACGTCAAAGAATCCGATTGGGAAAAAGTGGCTACCATTTCCGCTCAAAACAGCGTTATTGGTGCCAAGATTGCTGAAGCTCTCAAAAAAGTCGGTAAAGATGGCGTGGTGGAAGTCGAAGAGGGTAAAACCATGGAAATCACCATCGAGCACAAAGAAGGTATGGGATTTGACAAAGGCTATGCCTCTCCATATTTCGTGACCAATTCTGATCATATGGAAGCTATTAGCGAGAAACCATACATCTTGGTGACTGATCAAAAAATTGCCAACATCAAAGACATTTTGCCTTTGCTTGAAGCAGTAGTTGGTGAAAGTCGCGAGTTGGTAATCATTGCCGATGAAATTGAAGGCGAAGCTCTCACTACTTTAGTGGTCAATAGACTTCGTGGCACTTTCAAATGTTTAGCAGTTAAAGCTCCAGGTTTTGGTGACCGTCGTAAAGAAATGTTGCAAGACATTGCTATTTTGACTGGTGCTAATTTAATCAGTGCTGAAACTGGTCGTAAATTGACCGAAGCCAATATCACTGATCTTGGTCAAGCCGATAGTGTTCGCTCCACCAAAGACAGCACCAGAATTGTTGGCGGCCGTGGCAGTAAAAAAGACATCGCTGCAAGAGTTGCTTCAGTTGAGAAACAAATTCTCAACTCTACTTCCGATTTTGATATCGAAAAGTTGCAAGAACGTAAAGCCAAGTTAACTGGCGGTGTCGCTGTCATTCAAGTTGGCGCATCCACCGAAATTGAGATGAAGAATCTCCAAGAACGTGTCAAAGATGCAAAAGAAGCTACCAAAGCTGCCATTGAAGAGGGAATTATCCCAGGCGGCGGTGTGACTTTCATCAAAGCTTCCAAAGTTCTTGATCAAATCAAAACCACTTCTGCCGATGAGAAAGCTGGTGTTGAATTAATCAGAGCCGTCCTCGAAGCTCCACTACGTATGCTTGCCACTAATTCTGGTGAAGATGCTGGTTGGGTCGTGGGTCAGGTCAAAGCCAAAAACCAGGATAACTGGGGTTTCAACGCTCTGACCAATGAATTCGAAGACTTACTCAAAGCCGGTGTTATCGAACCAGCCAAAGTGGCGATTGCTGCTCTGGAAAACGCTGCTTCTGTGGCTTCCATGATCTTAACCACTGAATGTTTGGTGGCTGATGCACCAAAGAAAAATGAACCTTCCATGCCTCAAGGTATGGGTGGCGGTATGCCAGGGATGATGTAGTTTAGATTTTATTTAAACAAATAAAAAAGGAGTCTTTTTGAGACTCCTTTTTTAGTATTGTAGCGAGACTGAGATTCGAACTCAGGACCTTCGGTTTATGAATCCGATGCTCTAACCAGCTGAGCTATCTCGCCATATTCATAACATTTGCTTAGAAGAGTATTTTAACGCAGGTTGCTTGATAATGCCAGATTGTTTTGTTACAATGGTCACCTAACATACGCGGGATAGTGTACGGTGCACGTGGGGCTCATAATCCCACAGGCTAGGTTCGACTCCTAGTCCCGCAACATAGAAATGAGGAATCTGGCTTTTGCCAGATTTTTTATTTCTATGTTGTGATTGGACGAAGTCGCTGACTCTGACCGAGCTCCAGCGAGAGAATGTCCGAAGTGGAGACGGAGGACGAAGTCCTGCAATATTTAATTAAAAATGACCTTGAAAAAATACTAATTTCTTTTTTTCTTTACAACCTCTGCTTTTTTAACAACTGGATCGTAATGTTTTTGTCTGTCCTCAGGTTTAATATCTGCTTCTTCCATTAGTTTGTCTGCGACCGTATCTACTTGAGAACCAAGGTTTTTGAAAGGAATGTCTAATTCTTCTTTTGTTTCCAATTTATCTCTGTTTATTTCAATTAATAGCTCTTTAATTGCGCTTTCGAGTTGAACATATGCCATGGAAATATTGCTTTTATCTACATTCAAGCTTTTTCCAATAGTTTCCAAAAAAAGCCAATCATCCTCATGATCTTTTCCACTTCCTCCGCGTGAAACAACTGCTCCCTCAGGAATGGTGATTTTTTTTATTCCTTCAAAATATAGTCTTACAATAGATTTAAGTTTATAGCCATCTGCTATTAAACCAATTAATTTGGTATTTACTTCTTTTCTTTTAACAAGAGTAAAAATTCTTTGTTTTTCACCTATTGTGATGACAACCTTATTTGGTTTGAAAGTTAGGTATTCATTTATTTTAAAATCAACTGCGCCTCTCAAAAAACGATATATAAATCTCTGAGCATGATAGTTAAAAATTTCTGTTATTCTTTTTTGGATTAATCTGGAGACATCTTCTATATCTCTCAAGTTTTTTTCTTTATTATGTATTTTAGCAAGTTCTGCCATTGCTTGAATATGTTTTTCATCGTTAACGTTTTCTACTGTAGAAATCATATAAATATCCAATCTATATAAGTATTAGCTATAACTCTACATCAACTTCGCATCCTCAGCAATAAGTTTTGCAATCAAATTAGCAAAAACCTTCCAGTCTTTGTCATCTTTTTCTTGATCTACTTCTGTGAGAGCGTCTTTCTCTCGATAATATCTTATAACTGGCTCAGTTTGATCATGATAGACTCCAAGTCTTTTGGCTATTACTACTGCGTCATCATCATCTCTTGGAGCCTCGCCATCTTTTACATCTAGTTTTCTACCTAATAATCTTTTAGTAGCATTCTCGTCTGATAAATTAAGCGCAATTGCTTTTTTAGCAAAATCTGGATTGGCTATGACCTGAGATTCATTTCTAGGGAAACCATCGACAATACACATTTTTTGACCATCTAATTTTTCTGCCACCATGGCAATCATCAGTTCATCTGGAACCAAATCGCCTTTATCCATATATGATTTTGCTTCTAATCCGAGCACTGTTTCATTTTTGACTTCTTCTCTAAGCAATTCTCCAGTTGAGATATATGATATTCCAAGCACCTCAGCCAAATGTTTTCCTTGAGTGGACTTTCCAGCTCCAGGAATACCCATAATCAAAATGTGTCCATCATCTGGCTTAAATCTTTGTAAGATTTTTTCCTTAAGGAACTGTTCGTATTCATCGAGACCAGAAATAACTGTTTCCAAGACCAAATCAATAAATGCTGAAGAGAGTTGTATTTCTTCATGACTCTCCAGTTCTTCAATTATTTCTTGTTTATTTTTTTTTAGTCTATTTGCTTTTTGATCTTCGTTTGTCATATTTAATGTGTGGGATTATATCATTGTGATGCAGTTATTATTCATCATAAAAAATGCAATAATTGCTCAATGTATCGGTGCTATCGTGAAAAAAATTGAAATTAGTGAAGTTAAATTAGTTTAATTCTCAAACAATCTTAGCCACTCCTGCCAAGGTCCACTTTGCTTGTTTTCTAGGTCTTTTCCTACTTCTTTATCTTGTTCTTCATCTGGTATTTGCAAAACTATTTCGCCATCTTTTTTTAGTAAAAGCTCATTACGGATGATCTTTTCAAGAGCAATTGGCTCTTGGCTAATCTTTAGCTTTTCGTCTTCTTTGGAAACTTCTTTCTCTAGTGATTCAATGTTTTTTTCTAGCTTTTCAATGCTTTCTTTGGAAATAATGGCTTTTTTACTACTTTCTCTGAGGGAAAAGATAGCTAGCAGGCAAAGACAAGTAAAAACTCCAATAAGTAGAGGGTGGTTGAGAGGACTACTGTTTTTTTCTTTTTTATCTTTATCCATTTTGATGCTCTTATATCTTAGTAATGCTTGCTTATGAACCTACTTTATGATATTATAAGACCTTGATATTCAACTAATCCAAAACTTATCTGCCCTGATAGGTAATAGGCTTGGTAACAAGTCTAAATATAATTATGCACACAAACTTACTTGATGCGCAAGCAAAGTTTACAGAAAGCCTTAGAACTAGCGGTAAGGCTCATGCTACCGTTATTGCTTATAGCAAAGACATTGAACAAGTAGCTGATTTTCTTAGCAAAAGATCCAAGACTTTGCTTTCTGAAGTGATGCCTGAAGACCTAGAAGCTTTTAAAGAGTTGCTTAAAAAACAACGTTACACCAGTAAATCTATCTCTCGTAAGATTAACTCTATCAAGTCTTTCTTCCGCTTTTGCGTTAGTGAAGGTTTAGTTGACGCCAATCCTACTCAAGAAATTCTTCAGCCGAAATTTGATCAAACTCCTCCTCGTATTTTGTCTCGCTTAGAATATCGCGCTTTGCGTGATTCTTGTCGCGCTGATGCCAGAATGCACGCTATTGTCGAAATTCTGCTTCAGACTGGTATGAGAATTAGTGAATTGGCTTATTTGCAATTAGCTGACATCGATCTCGAGAGAGAATTGATTTATATTCAAGCTCAAAATTCTCGTGAGGCTCGTCGCATTCCTTTGAATGCTGCTGCCAAGAAATCAGTTTTGGATTATTTGAAATTGCGTCCACGTGCCAAGGAAAAGACTTTGTTTTTAACCAAAACTTGTCGTCCTTTTTTGGTTCGTAACATTCGCACTGCTATTGATCGCTATTTCCGTTTGGCTGGTATCAAAGATGCCAAGGTCAATGATCTTCGCCACACTTTTGTGGTTGAGCAGCTCAAAGCCGGCACTCCTCTTGTTTATGTTTCTCAGTTGGTGGGTCACAAACGCATCACCACAACTGAAAAATATTTACATTTGATCGACGCTCCAGAAATGCAGCCAAATATCAAAATTGAAGAGCTTTAGATTTTATTTTAAAAATTAATTTTAAAATCATTAATTAAAACTTTCATTACCATTTTTTGAAAAGGATCTGCGTCGTAACCAGAGCTTGAACTGTTGATACTATTTGCATTTAACTGTTGTTTTAATGCTGTTTTCTGTTTTGTAGACCATGTCCCCAGTATCTTCTTGATTTCTCCCTCATCTGTTAGCGCATCTTTTTTCAATAAATCTACTAACGAAATAACACTCTCACCTGTTTCACCTATCATATTTTTTATCTTTCACTACTAATATAATATTTTTATATTAGTATAAAAATATATTTAGTACAATATTCTTTAATTTAGCATAATCATGCTACTATACTTATAATCAAATTATGTCAAAAACCCGTGTTTTTTCAGGTACTCGTGCTACTGGTCGCTTACACCTTGGCAACTATTTTGGTGCTGTCAAAGGTTATATCGATCTACAAAATGATCCAAAGTATGACTGCATTTACATGGCTGTGGATGTGCACACCATCACCACTCCTTATGATCATCGCACTTTAGCTCAAGCAACTAAAGAAATTATTATGGACTATCTAGCTGCTGGACTTGATCCAGAAAAGGCTGTTGTAACCATCCAATCTTTGGTACCAGAACATGTGGAATTGGCTTTCCTTTTTGCCTCGATTGTCTCGGTAGCCAAGATGCAACATTTGCCAACTTTCAAAGACAAGGTTAAGCAACATCCAGATAATGTAACTATGGCTCTGCTAAATTATCCAACTTTAATGGCGGCAGATATTTTGGCTTATAAAACAGAGCTGGTGCCAGCTGGTTTGGATCAGGAACCTCACATTGAAGTAACTCGTGAAATTGCCAGACGTATGAATGATCTCTACGGCACTGATTTTCCAGAGACCAAGCGTTTTGCTACTCCTGCTCAATATGTGCCATCACTAACTGGTGAAGGCAAGATGAGCAAATCTGTCGAAGGTAGTTCTATTAATTTAACAGATGATTTGGCGACGATTAAGAAACGTTTGGCAAGCTGTCCAACTGATTCTGGTAAGGGTTCTACCATTCCAGAAAAAGGTGGTGTAGCTAATTTGCTAACTTTTGTCGAAATCTTCCAAGGTAGTGAACGCAAAAAATCTTATGAAGCAGATTATTTTGGTAATGGCTTACGCTATGGTGATCTCAAAGCCGAATTAGCAGAAGCTATTTTTGATCACTTGGCTCCAATTAGAGAGAAACGCTTGGAGCTAGAGAAAAACCCTGATTACGTCAATAAAGTTATTAAAGAAGGAGCAGAAAAAGCTCGTGCAATTGCTTCTGCCACGCTGGCAGAAACCAAGCGCAAGATGGGATTTTATGTCCAAAATTAGTCTCGCTTTAATTTGTGGTGGCAAGTCTGTGGAGCATGAAGTTTCTCTGATTTCAGCCAAAAATATCATTGCCGCTTTGGATTTTTCCAAATACGAACTGAATCTTTTTGCTGTGGCCAAGGATGGTTCATTTCGTTTCTATGCTGACCACAATGATTTTCTAGATAATCAAGATAACTTAGATATTGTTTCTCTCAAGGAAACTGGCTTTGTCAGTGTTGCCTGGAGCGTGATTGATGGCAAAGGCCAAGCAGTTTTGCCAGCTGGTAACAAAATAATTGATGCAGTTTTTCCAATCATGCACGGCTCTTTTGCGGAAGATGGCAAGATGCAGGGTTTCTTGGAAATGCTCAATTTGCCATATGTCGGTCCAGATGTTTTGGCTTCCTCGATTTCGATGGACAAAGAAATTACCAAGAAATTAGTCGAACTTGCTGGAATAAAGGTGGCTAAATATTTGTCCTTTAATACTCGAAACAGAAGCGAGATTAACTTCGCTAAAGTCGAAGCAGAACTAGGTTTACCGGTCTTTGTGAAACCAGCCAACTCGGGATCTTCAGTTGGAATTAATAGAGCAAAAGATGAGACATCTTTTAATCACGCCGTTGAAGAAGCTTTTAGTGTTGATCACAAAATTTTAATTGAATCAGCTATCGTTGGTCGAGAAATTGAATGTTCTGTGCTCGGCAATCACGAAAATTTAATTGCTGGTGAGGTGGGCGAGATTGTGCCTAGCGCCAAACATGGCTTTTATTCTTATGATGCTAAATATCTTGATGAATCAGGAGCAGCTTTGCTGATTCCAGCACCACTAGAGCCAGCCAAGAAAAAAGAAGTTCAAGAATTGGCTAAGAAAATTTTCTCCACTTGTCAGTGTGAAGGTATGTCGAGAGTTGATTCTTTTTTGACTGCAAATGGTGAAATTGTTTTCAATGAAATCAACACCATTCCTGGATTTACCCAAATCAGCATGTATCCAAAATTAATGATGGCAGAGACAGGCATGAGCTATAGCGCTTTGATTGATAGTCTGATCACTTTGGCAATGGATCGCTACTCAAGAAATTCTAAGATTCTGTTTGAGAAAAAAATGGTAGAATAGGTTCCCTATGGCGGAAACTATTCAATTTGATGATTTTGTAAAAGTCGAAATGCGTGTTGGCATGGTCATGGAAGTCAAAATGCCTGATTGGAGTGAAAAACTCTTGGAATTTCGTGTCAATCTCGGGGAAGAGTTGGGCGAGCGCACTGTTTTTTCTGCAGTCAAAAAATGGTATAGCGAAGCAGACTTTTTGAATAAAAAATTTCCTTTTGTGACTAATTTAGCAGAACGTAAAATGGGTCCTGCTGTCAGTCAAGGCATGATGATGATGGTTGATGGCGGTGGTCACGATGCCAAGCCTTTTTTAATTATTTTAGATGACCAAGCAGAGCTTGGCGCAGTTTTGTGTTAATTATAGAAAGTTTTCAAAAATATGATCGATAAAAAACCTGAGCAAAAAAATCCAAGTCCAAAGCCAATGGATCAAAAACCACCAGCTGGTTACAAGCGCATTGAGCTAAAGATTAACTTAAATAAATTTTTTAATAAAACCTTGATTTATCTGATTATTTTCTTTTTATTCGTTCCTTCACTCTTGGGCGCTCTTGGCGCAGGTAAAGGTAGTGAGCAAATCACCATGAGTCAAATGGTGGCTGATATTCGTGCTGAGAAAGTCAGCAAGATGGAAGTTTATGGCCAGGAATTACGTTTAACTTATAAAGATGAATCCAAAAAAGTCGCCAAAAAAGAAGAAGGCCAACAAGCTTTGCAGGTCCTCAATGCCGCTGGCATTGATTTAGCAGCTGTCGACACCCAGATTCATGATGCCACTTTCTTACAAATGCTTTGGGAATTGGTGATTAATTTCTTACCAATCATTTTAATGTTTGTTTTCTTGATGATTGTTTTCAAGCAAGCCAAAGGTGGCGGTGACGCTATGTTTGGTATGGGCAAGAGTAAGGCCAAAGTCTTTGTCAAAGGTAAGCAAAATATCAGTTTCAAAGATGTCGGTGGCATGAACGAAGCTAAGAAAGAGTTGGAAGAGATTGTCGACTTTTTGAAAAATCCAAAGAAATACGCCAAGGTTGGTGCTCGTACTCCAAAAGGTGTGTTGTTAGTTGGTCCAGCTGGTACTGGTAAAACTTTATTGGCTCGTGCCGTCGCTGGTGAAGCAGGCGTCCAATTCCTTTCCATTGCGGGCAGTGAATTTATGGAAATGCTGGTTGGCGTCGGTGCTTCTCGTGCCAGAGATTTATTTGAAACAGCCAAAAAGATTGCTCCATCCATCATTTTCATTGATGAGATCGATGCTATTGGTCGTATGAGAAGTCGCAACAGTATGTCTTCTCATGATGAACGTGAGCAAACTCTTAACCAAATTTTAGTAGAGATGGACGGTTTTACTCAGAATGATAATGTTATTGTCATGGCTGCCACCAACCGTGGAGATATGCTTGATCCAGCTTTGGTCAGACCGGGTCGTTTTGACCGTCGTGTCCAAATTAACTTGCCAGATCTTGAAGAGCGTAAATTTATTTTGAGCATTCATGCCAAAAATAAAACCTTCATCAAGGATCTCGATTGGACTAAAGTCGCCAAACGTACAGTTGGCTTTTCTGGAGCAGATCTAGAAAACATGCTTAACGAAGCTGCAATTGCTTTGGCCAGAGAAGATCGCACTGAAGTGACTTTGGAAGACATCGAAGAAGCTTCTCTCAAGGTTAAATATGGTCCAAGCAAGAAACGTTTGCAGGATGATGAAGAGAAGAAAATGACTGCTTATCATGAGGCTGGTCACGCTGTTTTGGCTCACGTTTTACCATATGCTGATCCAGTTCATCGTATTTCCATCGTTTCTAGAGGTCAGGCTCTTGGCTACACTTTCACTCCTCCAGAAAAAGATAAATTGCAGATTCTTAAGTCTGAACTGCTAGATGATATGGTGGTTATGTTGGGTGGTCGAGCTGCCGAAATGATAATCTTTAATGAGCAAACCGCTGGGGCTAGTAGCGATATTGATCGAGCGACCAGAATCGCTCGTAGCATGGTCGTACGCTTTGGTATGAGTAAACTTGGCCCAATGAACTTTGGCCCTCAATATGAAGGTGAAGATTATAGTCGAGCTTGGGGTGAGCCAGATAAGCCATCAACTAAATTACAAGAAAAAGTTGATGATGAGATGATGAAATACATTAGTGAAGCAGAAGAACGAGCTATGGAATTGCTTAAAAAGCATAAATCTAGTTTAGTCAAAGTTGCTGAGAATTTACTTGAAAAAGAAACTCTAGATTCTGATGATTTTGCCAAGCTAATGGACATGCCAAAAGCCAAAGCTGTATAATTGAGATCGTCACAGCGCTACTAGATTAGTGCTAATAACTTATATGAGAAATATCCTTGCCCAGTTATTTCAGCAGCGAACGCTGCGCAAAATTTTAGCTTTTTTGTTCTTCATTTCTATCTCTTTTGCTATCCTGGTGGTACCTCTGGAATATGGCAAGCCAAACGCTAAGATTCATAACTTGGAGGATTCTATCTGGTGGACAGTCTCTACGATTACCTCAGTTGGTTACGGCGATGTGGTGCCAGTGACTCTAGAAGGTAGAGTCTTGGGCATGATTTTGCAGGTGATTGGGGTAATTATGACCAGTATCGTTATTGGTAGCTTGGTTGTTTTACTGCATCGCAAACGCGACAACTATGAGTGGGAGCGAATTTCCAAAAAATTGGATCAGATCAGTACGGCTGTAGAAGAAACTAAGAAAAAAACTGACTTTATTATTCTGCAAAAGAGTGAGAAAGGTAATAAGAAATCATGATTCAACAAATTGAAAATGAGAACGACGAAGTTAAGAGCGGAGAGACTCAGCTTGAAGGAATTTCTAGTAGTGCTTTGGTTGCCTCTGAGAAACCTGAAGCAGATCCAAAAGCTGAAGCGCTAAAAGAAGCAATTGCTGCTTTAGAAAATAAAGATGTAAGCCAATATTCTGAGGAAGATTATCTTCTCTTGGTAGAGGCTGCAAAATCTGGTCTGGCAGCTGAAGTTTTTGCGTTGGCAGTAAGCAAAGATGCAATAAATAGTAAAGAATATTGGAGGTGGAGTTCGGTTTTTATCCAATGCATAAAAGTAGAGAGATCTCTAACAGTGAGTTTCTGTGGTTTATTCAAAGATGAGCAATTTAAGAAAATTGATAGTTTTAAAACTGTTTTTCAACAATGTTTATTCCAAGGGGCATCTAAAGAGGTTTTTAATTTAATAAAAAATGTTCCCTTAGACGATTTGTCTGAATGGAATTTTGAGCTGACTATTCTTATAACTGGCGGTAGTTCTGGCCATAAGGTCGGAAAAGAGCTATTTTCCCTATTTTTTCGTGGTAAAAAAGCTTCTGAATTAAGAAATTGGAAAGATGTTTTAGTGTGGTTTGATCTTTATTTAGAAGAAGGCAATGAATTACTAGAGATGTTAAAAAATGAGCCTTTGGAAGAAATTAAGCAGTGGGAGGATTTCCTGAAAAGATTTATAAAAGATCCAGATTTTTCAGAAAAAGCTCTTTCTGTATTTCTTGAAAATAGCGAGTTTGGAGCTAAAGATTTGCGATTTTGGCACGACACGATAAAAACAGCTTTGTCTTATAGCAATGTAAAAAACAATTCTTTGAAATTTATTTCATTATTTTCAACCTTTAGTTTAGATGAAATTGGTCTTTATGAATCTGTTGATATTCTAGAAAGATGTGTTTTTAATGGATTGTCTTCTGAAGTATTGGGTTTATTAAATAAGTTTAGTTTAGAAGATCTTCATGAGCGCAATTTTGTAAACTTATTAGAACTTTGTGCTGAGAGAGGTGCTGCTAGAGAAGTTTTAAGCTTGTTGAAATCAAAGATAAAAAGTTTTGATGACGCCAAAGACTGGAAAGACACCTTAAAAACTTGTCTTTTAAATATTGGTCTATCTTTTGTAACTAAAAAGCAAGAGTCTTAATTCTCTGCTAAAATAAGTTCCACAATGTCTTCTCGCAATAAATTTTTACTTGTCGATGCTCATGCTCTGATTTATCGTGCTTACTACGCGATTCCAAATTTAACCGACCCAAATGGCCAATTAGTTAATGCGGTTTATGGTTTTAGCAAAATGGTGCTCAATGCCATTTCTTATTTTGAACCAGAATATGCAGCTGTATGCTTTGATCATCCAAAGCCAACCTTTCGTCACAAAAAATTTGATGGCTACAAAGCTCAAAGAGCTAAAATGCCAGATGATTTAATTCCACAAATCCAAATTGTTAAAGATGTGGTGCAGGCTCTTGGAATTCCAAAATTTGAATTAGAAGGCTTTGAAGCTGATGATCTGATCGGTACAGTCAATCGCAAGGTTGAAAATTTGGATAATGAGTTGTTAACGATCATCGTGACCGGCGATCAAGACTCTTTTCAATTAGTGGACAATGACACTCACATCTGGATGCCAGCTCGTGGTAAACAAAAAGGTGATATTGAATATGATGCCGCTCTAGTAGAAAAAAAGTGGGGCATCAAGCCGCTACAAGTTATCGACATGAAAGCCTTGATGGGTGACAGCTCAGACAATATTCCAGGAGTAAAAGGTGTTGGGCCAAAAACTGCAGCTGCTTTGATTCAGAAATTTGAAACAATTGAAAAAATCTACGAATTTTTAGACAAAAATCCTGAAGGTGATGATTTGATTAAAGGCGCATTGTTGCCAAAATTGATAGATGGCAAAGAGTCAGCCATTATGAGTAAAGATCTGGCCACCATAGAGTGTAAAGTGCCAATTGATTTCGATCTGGAAAATTGTCGCGTCACTTCTTATGACAAGAATAAAGTTATTGAGATTTTTCAAAAATTTGGTTTCAAGTCTTTAATCAGCACTTTACCAAAAGATGATTTTGAGACTTCAGTGCAGGAAGCATTATTTTAATATGTCAAAAAATTCTTTTCCAAAAATTGCTTTAGTCCATGATTATTTGCGTGAATATGGTGGCGCTGAGCGAGTTTTGGAAGCTTTGCATGAAATTTATCCAGATGCTCCGGTCTATACGGCTTTTGTTGATGAAAAGGCGATGAGGGTCAATTGGCAACGTTTTGCTAATTGGGATATTCGCCAGAGTAAAATGACTGAGCTGCCTTTTTATAAAAAATTATTTTCTCCCATGCGTATTTTTGCCAAATGGGCTTTTGAACAATTAGATTTAAGCGAATATGATCTAGTCATCAGTTCTTCAAACGCTTATTTCGCCAAAGCAGTCAGAGTGCCAAATGGTAAGCATTTTTGTTATTGTCACACTCCACCTAGAGTTTTATATGGCTACAGCGCTAAAAGTAGTTGGAGAGCCAATCCAATAACTCGTTTTGCTGGCAATTTTCTCAATCATTTTGTGCGCCAAATGGATTTTCTAGCTTCCAAAAATCCTGATGTTTTTATCGCCAATTCTCTGGAAACGGCCATGCGCATCAAGAAATTTTACAAAAGAGAAAGTGTCGTTATTAATCCGCCAATAGAAGTTTATGATCAGGCAGAGGGCTTTTTTGCTAAATTAAGTGAAGAAGAATTGAAAGATTTTACTCAAAAAAAGAAAAATTCCTATTATTTATACGTAAATCGTTTGGCTATGGCCAAGCACCCAGAATTAGCTGTGCAAGCGGCAACTGATCTAGGCGTGGAGCTAAAAGTTGTTGGCTCCGGTGCTATGCTCATTGGTTTGCAAGAAATGGCTGGTGCCAATGTTGAATTCTTAGGTGCAGTTGATGATTCTGTGTTGGCAGAACTATATCGTGATGCCAAAGCTTTACTTTACCCAGTTGAAGATGAAGATTTTGGGATGGTCCCAGTGGAAGCAATGGCTTTTGGTACGCCAGTAATTGCTCATGCTTCAGGTGGGCCAAAAGAGACTGTTGTAGATGGCAAAACAGGTTTATTCTTTCAAGAATTGAGTGCTGAAAATTTAAGCAAAGCGATTGAAGACTTTGAGAAAAATTTTGTTTACGAACCTCTAAAAATTCATCAGAGCACCAAGAAATATTCTCTCGCAACTTTTAGAGAGAAACTTCAAAAACTAGTTCAAATTTAAGTCTAGTTTTTAATTAGTTTTATTTTCGCTACCTCATTGACAGGCATAAAGACTTCAGCTCGAAGAGCAGCTGCAGTTGTGGCGATTTGCTGACTTTGTTTGGAACCACCTAGAAATTCTTTATTGAGAGTATAAGATCCTGGTTCAATATTGATAAAGGTGATCGGGACAAGCTCGCTGTGAGAAGATCTCGAATCAAAGTTAGCGATAATCATTTCTGTTTCGCCTTTGTCGTTTTTAGCTGCTAAAGCTTTGACCCAAGAACCAAGTCCAGTAATTTGTAGACGCTGATCAGCAATACTGTCCAGCATTTTTAGACCTCTGTAACGAGGTTTACTATTGGCGCCAAAATCATTGTGAGTGAAGAGTCCCCAACGCCCCCAAGAAGCTTTGCCTGCTGGGTCTTTGCCATCTTGAATTTCAAAAGCAAAGGCTCTTTGCACTTTGTTACTCATGGCAATTGCTCCAGCTACGGTGTGAGCGGCACTATATTGAGAATCGTAGCCAGCATTATTGTTGCTGTCATGGCCCCACTCGGTAATCTGAAACTCCATGGTTGGTTCTAATTGTGGATATTCTTGAATCCATTGTTTAACTCGATCCATGTCTTCCGCAAATTGATCTAAATTATTGCTATATCTGTGCCAAGAGAAAAAGTCACATCGCCAATTATTATTAACACAACCGTCTGCCCAAGCCTTGAACCAATTTTCGTATAGAGCAGTGATAGCAGGTCCGCCCAATTTAAATGGCAAGGCACCTTTGGCATTTTTGGCACCAGCGCTAGCATAGCCATATAGAGTCATGTAATTTTTGTCACCATAATATTTAAATGAACCAAAAAGATCTGGTTCATTCCAAACTTCGTAATAAACATCTCTAATTTTCTTGGTGCCGCTAACATGTTCAATAGTTTTTTGAACGACCAACTGCCAATCCGACCAATTGGTTGGGTAGGCCAAGATGTCACCAGAAGAAATTGCTGGCGGCATGTAGCTAAGAGAAATATATGGTTTGGCTCCAGTTTTAACAATGTCATCGATAATCAAATCGAACTTAGTCCAGTTAAAAGTAATATTACCTGGTCCTCCTTGAACGATGTCATAAAAATCATAGACGTGATCCAAGCGAATATATTCTGGCTTAATGGCAGCTATTTGTGGGGTTAATTTATCAATGCGCCAAGCATGGTCTTCACCACCTTGAGCCAGATTACGCCATGGTCGAGGCATAGTGCCCAAAACTGCTGTAGTATCAACGATTAAATTAGCCTCTTTGCCGCTTGCTTGACCGAAAAACTCGCGTACGACTTTTATCTGCCAAGCTCCAGCCATAATGCCACCAACTAAAATAAGCAGTGTTAAAAATGACAAAAGAGCTTTTCTTTTTTTCTTTAGTCTTGGGTTGATGGCGTAATTTTGCTGCATTTGATTCTTTTGTTAATCATTAATTAAATTTATGTTAGCAAAAAAATACGGGGTTGTCTTATTTGCTTTGTATATTTATAATCCTCGCCATATGGGAAACCAGAGCTTACACGTTTCTATTTCCGCTGAGAGCATCTTCAATTTTTTTGGTCTATCTATTACTAACTCAATTTTCACTAGTTTAATTGTTAGTTTCTTGCTGATTTCTTTCGCCTTCTTTTTTAGATCAAAATTCAAAATAACTGACAAGCCAAGCAAATTGCAAAATTTTGTCGAGATGATTGTTGAGGCTTTGTATAATTTTGTTTATTCAATTACTGAAAATACTAAGAAGACTCTTTTGTTCTTTCCGCTCATCGCGACCTTTTTCCTTTTTATCATCCTAAACAACTATGTTGGTTTGTTACCTGGAGTTGGTTCGATTTTAACTAAGGAAGAAAGCATTGAAGTTGCTGATCTTGCTCCACAGCAAGCTATGGCAAGCTCTAGTCCAGTAGTTGAAAAAGAAGTTGTTCTGCCAGGTGATGAGACTGTTACTCATGAATCAGCTACGGTAGAAGAAGTCGTTGCAGAAGAAGCTGGCGCAGAAGCAGGTCATGCTAAGTTTGTGCCTATTTTTAGAGCTGCCACTGCAGATCTAAACACCACTTTGGCTTTGGCTATTATTTCGGTGTTCTTGACTCAAGTTTTTGGCGTTTCTCATTTAGGCTTATCTTATTTCAAGAAATTTATTGATTTTTCCAATCCAATTAACTTTTTCGTAGGTATGCTCGAAATTATTCTTGAGTTTGCCAAAGTTATTTCTTTTGCCTTCAGATTATTTGGTAATATTTTTGCTGGTGAAGTTTTATTGGCAGTGATGACCTATTTAATTGCCATCGCAGTGCCAGCCCCATTTTACGCTTTGGAAATTTTTGTAGGCTTTATCCAAGCTTTGGTTTTCTCGATGTTATCTTTGATTTTCTTCAATTTGGCTACTAAGAGTCATCATGAAGAAAGTCATGAATTAGCAAAAAATTAATAATTAGAAAATTAAAAATATAAAAAGGAGTTTTTATGCAAGATTTAGCAGTTGGTTTGGCAATGGGTTTGGGTGCTATCGGTCCTGGAATTGGTATTGGTATCTTAGTTTCTAAAGCACTCGAAGCTATTGGTAGAAATCCAGACGCTAGTAACAAAATTCAAACAAACATGATTCTTGGTATGGCTTTTGCTGAAGCAATCGCTATTTATGCCTTGGTCGTTGCTTTGATTATTAAATTTGTTTAAAGCTCAAGAAAAAAAGGATAGTATATGGAAATAAATCTGGCACAAATTATCTTTCAAATGATCAACTTTGGAATGGTTTTGGCTGCCCTAACTTATCTAATTTACAAACCAGTTTTGAAATTACTTGAAGATCGCAGAAAAAGAGTCGCTGATGCTGCAGAAGCTGCTGCCGCTGTCATGAAAGAGAAAGAAAACTTGGAGAAGGTCAAAGAAAAGACTTTGTCTGAAGCAAGCGCAAAAGCTAAAAAGATGGAAGACGAAATCAGAAAAGAAGCCAAGGCAGACGCCAAGCTTTTACTTGAAGAAAGTAAATCTGAAATCACTGCCAAAGAAGCCAAGTTTTCTAGTGAATTAGCCAAGCTTAAAAAAGAAGAACTCAAATCTATGGAAAGTGAAGTCAAAAAAGCTGCATTGACCATCGCCGAGAAAGTTCTTGGATCTTCAATTGATGCCAAAAAACATCAAAAACTAATTGATGATCAAATCAATGAAATTATTGAAAGTCTTTAAATATGTTGCAAATTGATATCGCTAGCGCAATTGCCCTTTCTGATCTTCAAAAAAAGAAGCTTGAATCTTCACTGCAAAAAAAATATTCAAATAAAGAATTAGTTTTTGATTATCAAGTTAAAGAAGAGTTGATTGGTGGTTTAAGCGTTAGTGTAGCTGGTGAGCTACATGACGCTAGCTTACGCGCCCGTCTTAATCAATTAGCCAACAAGATTTAATTATGTCAAAGTCAGATATTTTCGCCAACCTAAGCTCAATTAAAGATAGCGATTTAAATGTCGAAAAGGTTTCAGTTGGAAAAGTCATTTCCTATGCTGATGGCATTGTTTTTGCTGATGAGCTAAATGATGTTCAAGCTGGTGAATTAGTCACTTTCGGTGAAGAAGGTCATGGTTTGGTTCTAAACTTGGAGAGAGAAAAAGTTGGAATCATCGTTCTTTCCGGTGCAGAGCGAATTAAAGCTGGTGATTTCGTTTATCGTACTGGCAAAATTCTTTCCATCAATGTTTCAGATGAGATTGTTGGTAGAGTCATTGATCCACTTGGTCAAAGTGTGGATGGCAAATCAGCTATCAAAAAAGACAAAGAAATGTTCCTTGAAAAGATTGCTCCTGGAGTTATTGCTCGTCAGGCAGTCAATCAACCTCTACAAACTGGAGTCAAAGCCGTTGACGCTTTAATTCCAATTGGTCGAGGACAAAGAGAATTGATTATTGGTGATAGAAACACTGGTAAATCTTCGATTGCTCTGGCCAGTATTCTTAACCAAAGAGGCCAAGATGTGATTTGTGTTTACGTGGCCATTGGTCAGAAGAAATCTACTTTAGCTCAATTTATTCAAACCCTAGATGATAACGGAGCTTTGGCTTACACCGTCGTGGTTTCGGCCACCGCTTCCGAGTCTGCTTCTTTGCAATTTTTAGCTCCTTATTCAGGCCAAGCTGTGGCTGAGTATTTCTTGGAAAAAGGCAAAGATGTTTTAATCGTTTTTGATGATTTGAGTAAACATGCTCAGGCTTATCGTGAAATTTCTTTGTTACTCAAGAGACCTTCTGGTCGTGAGGCTTATCCTGGTGACGTCTTTTACTTGCACTCTCGTTTGCTAGAGAGAGCTTGTAGATTAAATAAAGAAAATGGTGGTGGTTCTATTACCGCTTTGCCTATCATCGAAACTCAAGCTAACGACGTTTCTGCCTATATTCCTACCAACGTGATTTCTATCACTGATGGTCAGATTTATCTCGAAACTGATTTGTTTAACTCAGGTATGAGACCAGCCATTAATATTGGTTTATCAGTCTCTCGTGTTGGCTCTGCTGCTCAGCTAAAAGCCATGAAACAAGTGGCCGGTAGCTTGAAGCTGGACTTGGCTCAATTCAGAGAATTAGAGGCTTTTGCTCAATTTAGCTCTGACCTTGATGCTACTACCAAGAAGCAATTGGACAGAGGTAAAAGAGTCAGTGAAATCCTCAAGCAACCATGGGATCAACAGATGTCAGTCGCTGAGCAAGTGCTGATGATTTACGCCGCTACAAATGGTCATTTGGATGGTATTGCTGTGACTGACCTAGTGTCATTTGAAACTGAATTTTTATCTTTTGCCAGAAGCAACTATGTTGACTTAGTCAAAATTTTGTTAACCGGTGCAAAAATAGAAGGCCCACAAGATGAGCTTTTGAAGAAATTGATCAAAGAATTTGAGAAAACTCATCCTCGTTTTTATAAGAAAGAGGCTTAAGTTTTATGGCCAACGCAAGAATCATCAAACGCCGCGTCAATTCTGTGCAGAATATCGCCAAAATTACTAACGCGATGCAGTTGGTCTCTGCCAGTAAAACCAAATATTCTCAAAAAGTTGCCACCAGTTCTTTGCCTTATACCCAAGCTTTACTAGACTCTATTGAAACAGTTGCCAATTTTGCCGATCCCAAGCTTCATCCTTTTCTAAATAAAAATCGCGCTGGAGTTGATTTAATGATCGTCATTTCAACCAACAAAGGTTTATGCGGTTCTTTGAACACCAACCTTTTCAAAAAATTAATGGTTTGGGCCAAAGATCGTCCAAATGCTAAGTACATCGCCGTTGGTCAGAAGGCAGTGACTTTTTTGCGTAATCGCGATTTTGATTTGCTCGCCGGTTTCACCGATTGGCCAGAAAAAACTAAATTAAGTGATATTTTGCCTTTAACAGATTTACTAAAAAGTAAATATTTAGCTGGCGAAGTTAATAAGGTAGACGTCTTGTTTACAGATTTTGTAAACGTGTTGAAGCAGCGCAGTTTAATTTTTGGCTTGCTTCCCTTGGAAGATTTGCAAATTCAGCAATTAGAATCAGAGTATCAAGATAAAAATGCCAAAGTTGTCGTCAAAAAAACAGATGCTAAGGCTAGAGCAAGTTATTTACTTGAACCGAGCTCAAGTGAACTTTTAGATTTCTTACTTAATTACTATTTAGAATTGAGTTTTTATCATTTAGTTCTGGAATCTTTGGCTAGTGAACATAGCGCACGTATGATCGCTATGAAGAGTGCTAGCGATAATGCCAAGGATTTGGTAGAAATTCTGAAACTAGATTTTAATAAATCTCGTCAAACCATGATTACAAATGAATTGTTAGATATTAGCAGTGCTAAAATGCGCTAAGGAATTAAATTTTATGCAAGAAACTAAAAAATCAGTTGGCAAAATTGTCAGCGTCATCGGTCCAATCGTCGATATTGAATTCAATGATCATTTGCCAGCCATTTACAACTCTTTAAAATACGAGGCAAGTAACTTAACCTTGGAAGTTGAGCAACAATTGGACACTAAAACTGTTCGTTGTTTGGCTCTTGGCCCAACCGATGGTTTATCCAGAGGTTTTGAAGTAATTGATTCTGGTGCGCCAATTTCTGTGCCAATTGGTGAAGAAACTTTGGGTCGTATGTTTAATGTGGTCGGTGAGCCAATCGATAACAAAGGTCCAGTCAAAACCAAGAAAACTGCTCCAATTCATCGTAGTGCCCCACCACTGGTTGATTTGGAAACCACTCCTTCAGTTTTGGAAACCGGTATCAAAGTTATTGATCTAATCTGTCCTTTCAAAAGAGGTGGTAAGATCGGTATTTTCGGTGGAGCTGGTGTCGGCAAGACAGTTGTCATTCAAGAATTAATCCGTAACATTGCCCAAGAACATAAGGGTCACTCGGTTTTTGCTGGTGTTGGAGAAAGATCTCGTGAAGGCAATGACCTCTACTACGAAATGAAAGATTCTGGAGTTTTGGACAGCACCGTCATGTGTTTCGGTCAAATGAATGAGCCTCCAGGTAATCGTGCTCGCGTTGCTTTGACTGCTTTGACTATGGCTGAGTATTTCCGCGATGAGAAGCACGAAGACGTTTTGCTTTTTATTGATAATATTTTTAGATTTTCTCAGGCAGGCAGTGAAGTTTCCGCTTTGCTTGGTCGTATTCCTTCAGCTGTGGGTTATCAACCAACCTTAGCTACTGATATGGCCGCCCTCCAAGAAAGAATTACTTCTACCAAGAATGGTTCCATTACTTCGATGCAAGCCGTTTATGTGCCTGCTGATGACTACACTGATCCAGCCCCAGCCACAACTTTCGCTCATTTAGACTCGACCATTTCTTTGGATCGTCGTCTTTCAGAGCAAGCTATTTATCCAGCTGTCGATCCACTTAGTTCTGATTCCAAGATTTTGGAAAAAGGCATTGTCGGTGAAGAGCACTATAGAGTGGCTCGTGATGTCCAAAAAATCTTACAACGCTATAAAGAATTGCAAGATATTATCGCCATCTTAGGTATTGATGAATTAGGTGATGAAGACAAGAGTGTAGTTGCCAGAGCTAGAAGAATTCAAAAATTCCTCTCTCAACCATTCTTTGTGGCCGAGCAATTTACCAACATTAAAGGTGCTTACGTGCCAGTTTCTGAAAGTATCCGTGGTTTCAAAGAAATTCTAGAAGGTCGCTACGATCATCTTCCAGAACAAGCTTTCTACATGGTTGGTACCATTGATGATGTGATCGCCAAAGCAGAGACATTAAAAGAAAATAGCTAAAATTAAAAAAATGAGCAATAAACTAAAACTCACTATTGTTTCGCAGGAAGAAAAGATTTTGGATCAAGAAGTCGATTCAATAACGCTACCAACTGCCAATGGTTTGATTACTATCCTCAAAGATCATCAATCTTTGATTAGTAAATTGGCTTTTGGAGAATTGACCTATCAAGTCGATGGCGAAAAGCACGAAATGCTACTCACTCAAGGATTTGTCAATAAAAAACCAGACAATCAAGTTTTAGTGGTCGTTGACTCGGCTTTTAGCTCTCGTGAGCTTAACGACGAAAAGATCAAAGCAGCTGTGGCCAAAGCCAAAGAAGCTTACAAGCTTGGCAAAGATAAACGTGAGCTCCTAATGATTGAGACTTCTCTTAAACAACTTTTCTGGGAACTACAGTTGGCTAATAAGAAAAAGAAGTCTTAGATTTCTCAGGTTGATTGCTAAAGCCCCATTTTTTTGCAAGAATAGAATAGCTATGATTGGACAAACAGAAACATTGGCTAAAGATGATGAGGATGTTCATTTTGACGCAGCTTACGTAGCCGAGCGTCGTTCATTTGACAATAGAAGGAATTTTTTAGAATTTGTCGCTGATTTTTTTAAGAGAGCTGTCACTGCAAAAAGTGATTCAGGTAGTTATGGCTACGTTAGTTCATATGACAGTAATGTTGAGTCAGTATCTGTTAATTGTTGGAGTGCTAGTAATACTGATAAAACATGGATTCATGATGGTGAAGTTATTATTAACTTCAATTTTCGAAGAATAGTCGAAGACAATGTTGAAAAACAAACTGATTTTTGCAGCTTTGTTTTCGATGGCTACAACAGCTATACCGATGAGCTTGTTTTTAGAATTCAAAGAGGATCAGATGGAAACACTTTTTATATTCAGCTTTTCACTCCAGAATTTGGAAATGTAAAATTTGAAATCAGCCCAAAATTGTCGATGGCTGAAGTTGAAAATCCAAGTGAACTCCAGCTTGTTCTTGCACAAGAAAAACAAGTTTCTACTGCAGAACAAAATATCTCCGGAAAATTTTTAATCAGAAAACATCTTTCTAGCGATAAGTTGCCATTCCAAGAGTTTCAAGACAAAGCAAGGTTGACAGTAAATTATTTTAAAAAACTGTTTGGTGAGATTGAGGTCCACAAAATAGGTGAAGATAATCATAAGTATAGTTATGTGGAAGTAACATTAGTGGATACTGAGCGTGTTTTTAAGTTTATGAATGATTTTTTTAATCAAATTGGCGTTGATTTTAGCACTGTTGGATTGACAGGAATTGAAGATTTTATTTTGCAACTAATACAAATTAATGAGCCTTCAAAATCATTTCAAGGCAAAAAAGAAGAAAACAATCTTTATAATCAACAATTGAATGCCCAAGTTGATCTGCTGGCAAAGTTGTTTGACAGCACTGCTAAATTTACTAAGATGAGAAGAGGTTTAACTTTACTTCATAAAGCTTTAATCGGTATGAACCAAGTTGTTAGAAAAGCTATTCCACAAAGTAATCAAAAGCAATTAAGTTCAAGTTCTGATTAAACGAACTTGATTGCTAGTAAGCTAAGACTTAATCTTGACACTTTAGCAAACTCTCAGTATGATTGCTAATAGGAGTCATGTTTATGATCGATTTAGTTGCTCGCCAAATCCAAATTTTACGCGCCATTATCGAGGAATTCATTGAAACAGGTGTACCTGTTGGCTCTGAAAAAATTGATAAAAAATTCAACATCGGCGTTTCTCCGGCCACCATTCGTAATGAAATGGTTTATCTCACCAAACAGGGTTACTTGATCAAATCTCACATCAGCGCCGGTCGTGTGCCAACCGCTTTAGCCATGCGTCTTTACATCAACGAATTAGTCAAAGAAAAAGAATTATCTGTGGCTGATGAAGTGGGTGTTAAAGAAAAAATCTGGCGTTATCGTAATCAAATGGAAGATTTGCTTTATGAAACCTCTAGGGTTTTGGCTGACAAATCTCATGCGCTTGGCATAGCCATGAATAGTGAAGGCAAAATGTTTCATTCTGGTTACTCCAATTTACTGCAAATGCCAGAGTTTTATGACATTAATTTAACCAGACAAGTTTTACACATGATTGAAGAAGACCAAGTTATGGATCAAATTTTTGAAAGTAATCATAGTGAAAATGCCGTCAAAGTTATTTTTGGCCAGGATCTAGGCAATCATGATTTAGACCAGATTAGTATTATGTTTGTGGAAATGCCAGGCAACAATTGTCGTTTTGGTGTTTTAGGTTCAACTAGATTCGATTACTCATATGTTCTGCCAATCATGAAATACTTCAAGGGTTTAATTGAAAGTATGGCCGACTAGTTTTTCTAGATCTTGAACTTTAAAAAGTCGCGTTCGACTAAAATTGTTACTTCATTGAAGTTATCAATCTTTGTCTTACTCAAAGAAGTCGCTGTTTATAAACATGTCTATTTTGTTTATATTTACAAGCCAGCTCCTTCTATGGACTTTTAAAATTCAAGATCTAGAAAAACATTATTAATAATAAATTGAAGATTAATATGACAAACAAACAAGACGATCAAACTATTTCTGACGAAACAACGCAAGAAATAGCTGAAGAAACAATTAGCGAAGAACAGAGAAAAATTCAAGAGCTGCAGCTTCTATTAGCTAGTTCAATGGAGAGAGAAAAGCGAATTTTGGCTGATTATCAAAATTTACAACGTCGCAGTCAAGAAGAAAGAATGACCTTTATCAAAATGGCCAATAAAGATCTTTTTGAAGCGATATTGCAGCCACTTGGACATTTATCCTTGGCAGCTGCAAGTATCAACGATCGCGGTTTAAATATGGTGATCGAACAATTTTGGAAAGAATTACAGAATTTTGGTTTGGCAGAAATTGAAGTGATGGGCAAAGAATTTGATTTAAAAATTATGGAAGTAGTGGACAAAAAAGGCGATGGAGAAAAAGTTGTTGAGATAGTTCGCAAGGGCTTTATGCTCAATGGCGAAGTCATTCAACACGCTCAAGTTATTTTGGCCTAATTCAAAAAAGCTCCATGAATGAATTTAAATTAATACTAGCAGTCGAAGCCTTCGTCTGCTAAAATACTTAAGAATCAAAGAATGGCGAACGTGCACTATCGCCATAAATAAATTAAAAAGTAATTAATTATAGAAAGGAATATTTTAATTTTTCGATGCATTAGATCACCTGAGCAAACGTCTTTGCTCAAGAGATCTCTGAGGAGAAAAATGAAAATATGACTGTTATGTCAAAAATAATCGGAATTGATCTTGGAACTACTAACTCCGCCATTGCAGTTATGCAAGGTGGTAGCTCAGTAATTATCCCAACTAGCGAAGGCCGCAACACTTTTCCTTCGATCGTTGGTTTTAAAAATAATGACGTCATCGTTGGTGATCCAGCCAAACGTCAAATGATTTTGAACGCCAAAAAAACTGTTAATTCAGTCAAAAGATTCATGGGTCGCAAGCTAAATGATGCTGCTGTTAAGCAAGCTATCAAGCATGTTTCCTATGAAGTGGTAGAGGGTAAAGATGGTATGGCTGTCGTCAATATTGATGGCAAAAAATACACTCCACAAGAAATTTCCTCCAAAATTCTAGCCAAAGCCAAAGCTGACGCTGAGAGTTTCTTGGGTGAAAAAGTTGACCGTGCTGTCATTACTGTGCCAGCTTATTTTAATGATGCTCAACGTCAAGCAACCAAGCAAGCCGGTGAAATTGCTGGTTTGAAAGTTGAAAGAATTGTCAACGAACCAACTGCTGCTGCTCTGGCTTATGGTTTAGATAAAAAAGGTTCTCAAACCATTGCTGTCTACGATCTTGGTGGTGGTACTTTTGATATTTCCATTTTGGAAATTGGTGACGGAGTTTTTGAAGTCAAATCTACCAACGGTGATACTTTCCTTGGTGGTGATGATTTTGATAGCGCCATTATTGAATGGATTGTGGCTGAATTTAAAAAAGACCAAGGCAAAGATCTAAACAAAGATCCACAAGCCATGCAACGTATTAAAGATGCTGCTGAAAAAGCCAAAATTGAGCTTTCTGCCAGTGCTAGTACCGAAATTAATCAGCCATTCATTACCCAAGGTGATGATGGCCAGCCTTTGCATCTAACTTTGACTTTAACCAGATCAAAATTGGAAGAATTGGTCGATGATTTGATCAAAAAATCCATTGAGCCAGTTAAAAAAGCTCTTAGCGATGCCAAGTTGGAAGCCAAAGACATTGATGAAGTAGTTTTGGTCGGCGGTATGACCAGAATGCCAAAGGTTCAAGAAATTGTCGAAAAATTCTTCGGCAAAGAACCTCACAAAGGTGTTAATCCAGACGAAGTAGTGGCCATCGGTGCTGCTGTTCAAGCTGGTGTTATTTCTGGAGATGTTAATGACGTAGTTTTACTCGATGTCACACCTTTGACTTTGGGCATTGAAACCTTAGGTGGCATTCGTACTCCTTTAATTGACAGAAACACCACTATCCCAACCAGCAAATCTCAAGTTTTCTCTACCGCAGCTGATAATCAGACTCAGGTGGAAATCAATGTTTTGCAAGGTGAACGTCAAATGGCTGTCGATAATAAGAGTCTTGGTCGATTCATTCTTGATGGAATTCCAGCTGCGATGCGCGGAACTCCACAAGTTGAAGTTACTTTTGACATAGACAGTAATGGTATTTTGCACGTTACCGCCAAGGATAAAACTTCCGGCAAAGAGCAAAAAATTACCATCCAAAGTAGCACCAACTTGTCTGATGAAGAGGTTGAGAAAATGAAAGCTGAAGCAGAGCAATATGCTGAGGCTGACAAGGCTAAAAAAGAACTGATTGAGACCAAAAACAAAGCCAACAGCGTTGCCTTTGAAATGGAAAAACAACTCAAAGAATATGGTTCTAATTTGGAGGCTGCTGACAAGGAAAAAATTGAGGAAGATCTCAAAAAACTTCAAGAATTAGCTGCCAAAGAGGATGTCTCCAAAGAAGACCTAGACAAAGCTATTGAAGCTACGATGGCCTCTACCCAAAAAATTGGTGAAGCTATGCAAAAAGCTCAGGCTGCCAAAGCTTCTGAAGCCGGTGCTAAAGATGGAGCCAAAGGTGAGTCTAAGGACGACGCTAAAGATGGTGACGCCAAAGCCGACAAAAAAGATGCCGAAGAAGGCGAAGTGGTTGAAGAATAAAATATTTTTATGTCAACCAAGCGCGATTTTTATGAAGTTTTGGGAGTAAGTAAAACTGCAACGGCGGCTGATATTAAGTCAGCTTATCGCAAGCTAGCTCTCAAATTTCATCCAGATCGCAATAAAGAGGCAGGGGCAGAAACCAAATTCAAAGAAATCAACGAAGCCTATCAGATCCTTTCTGATCCAAAGAAAAAGCAGACCTATGATCAATATGGCCACGCTGCTTTTGATCCATCAGCTGGCATGGGTGGTGGCCAAGGGCCATTTGGTGGCTTTGGGGGTTTTGGAGGAGGTCAAGCTGGTGGTTTTGATTGGTCCTCTTACTCTAGTTCTGCCGGTCAAGGTGGTGCTGAATTTGATTTTGGTGATCCATTTGAAATTTTTGAACAGTTCTTCGGCGGCGGTAGATCTGGCGGAGCCAGACGCCGCCGCCCTCACTACTCCCTAGAAATTGATTTTATGGAGGCCATTAATGGCGTTACCAAAGAAGTCGAAATCGAAGGCAAACGACAAAAAATCAAAGTCCCAGCTGGTGCTAATGATGGTACACGTATTCGCTTCGAAGATTTCGATGTTTCTATGAGTGTTAGCAACCACCATCGTTTTAAGCGTGATGGTTATGATATTTTTGTAGATGAAAAAGTGCCTTTTAGCATTTTGGCTTTGGGTGGACAGATTGAAGTTGAAACTTTAGAAAACAAGGTTAAATTAAAAGTTCGTCCTGGAACAGTTTCTCATTCCTTAGTTCGTTTGCGCGGTGAAGGTGTGCAACATCTGCAAAGTCGAGCCAAAGGTGATTTTTATGTTCGCTTGATTGTGGAAGTGCCAGAAAAATTGACTAGAGAGCAGAAAACAACTTTACAAGAGCTAAATGATTTGGGCTTATAGTTGATGCGTTTTGCCGTAAAGTAGTTTAAAATATTTTTAATGTTACTTAAAGATATCTACAACGCCAATCCTCGCACTATTATTTCTAGCACCTTAATCAAGGATGCTTTAGCACAAATGGTCACTGACCGTTTGAATGGCTATCTAGTCGTTGACGAAAATGGCAAGTTGAAAGGCATTTTATCTTTGCAAGATATTGCTGGTGCAACTGTTCCTAAACAATTTCAGCAAAACATTAATATGGCGGCTGCCATGTACCGCGAAGGAATGTTTAAAGAGGCTTGTAAGGCAATTCAAGATAAACCAGTTTCTAGCATTATGCGTAGAAAATTCACCTCCGTATCTTTGAATGCGAATGTGATGGTTGTGGCGGCAGACTTTTTGCAAAATGACCTTTATATTGTTCCTGTAGTTGAGAAGGGGAATTTGATCGGTGTTGTGACGCGCAGTCAAATTAAAAAAGCTTTGTTAGAGAGCATGAAGGAATAAGCTGATGAACATTTCTTTTTTGGCTCCCATTATTTCAATTGCAACACTTTCGATTGTTTATTTTTTTCTTATTACTGAAAAAGTTAATAAGGTAATCGTTGCTATTCTTGGTGCAGCTTTTTTAATACTAACTCAGATTTTCAAAATGGAGAATGCCTCTTCTCAACAGGTTGCCTTCCATTATTTAGCCAACAATCTTGATATTTTGGGTTTTGTAATCGGCATGATGTTGATGGTGGGAATGGTGTGGGAGACTGGTATTTTTGAAGCTTTGGCGATTTGGATTGTCAAATTGGTCAAGGGCAATCCGTTTTGGCTTTTGGTTGCCTTGTCTTATTTAACTCTCTTTATGACAGCAACTTTGTCCAATATTCCGACAATTTTGATTCTGGCACCAGTGCTTTTGGCTTTATTTAAAACCTTGAAGTTGCCAGCTTTGCCATATTTAATGGCAGTCATCACCATGGCCAACATTGGTGGTTCCATGACGCCAATTTCTGATCCAACTACTTATTATCAGGCAACGACAGTCGGCCTTTCTTTTATGGAGGTCTTGGATAATTCTGGAATAATTGTTTTGATTTTGTCTGTAGTGAGTGTCGCTTATTTTTTGTTAATTTTTCGCAAGCAGTTATCTGCAGTGAAAGTCGCTACTAGTTCAGTGGCGAGCTTTAAGCCTTTAGCTGCCGTAAAAAACTGGCGTATGGTTTATATATCTTTGCCAATACTTTTTGGCACTATTTTATTGATGGTTTTAAAAGAGAAAATCCTTCTTTTAACTGGCATAAAATTGGATAATGCTAGTTTGACCTTCGCTTCAGCTTTTTTGATGATGCTTCTTTTTCATCAAACACCTAAACAGCTCTTCCGAGATATTGTGGATTGGGAGATTATTTTCTTTTTTGTTGGTCTTTTTATTGTGGTTGGTTCTTTGGAACACACAGGAGTAATTGAGAATTTAGGGCATCTCATGGTTAAAGTAACAGGTGGAAATCTAATCAGTTTAACCCTGCTTCTGTCTACTGGATCCGCAATTATTTCAACTTTTATTGACAATGTGCCCTATAACATTTCAATGGTCAGTGCGATCATGGCAATTGAGAAAACTGGCATCTGGGTTTATCCGCTCTGGTGGGCGCTAAATTTGGGCACTTCCATCGGTGGTGCCGGTTCACCAATTGCAGCAGCTTGTAACGTGATTATGTTTGGCCAGGCTGAAAAAGATAAAGTCCATATTAATTTTGCTAAGTATTTATTACTGTCTTTGCCACTCGTTTTACTTAACTCTTTGATCGCTTTCGCCGTGATTTGGTTTAGATATCTAAGGTGAAGTCCTTTTACATTTTTGTACTTTTTTGCTATAATGCAGATTAGTTGTTGAGTTAAGGGGAAGGACTGTTGAAAGACAAGTCCTTTTTTTATAGCAACACACTTTAGAAATAAAAAAAAGGAAAAATATGTCCACAGTCCAAAATGCCAATTTAGTCAGAACTGAGTTCGCTGCTGCAATCACTCAAATTGCCACTGAACGTAAAATCGAACCAGAAGATATTTATGAAGCTATCCGTCAGGCTTTAGTTTCTGCTTACCGCAAACAAATCGGTGATCTTGACGAATCTTTTCATTATTACGTCAAACTAGACGAGAGTAATGGTTCTGCCCAAATTCTCAAAGCTCCAGTGACCAAAATGGACGAGGAAACTCTCGAACCTTTGGAATGGAATGAGAAAAAAGCCGAGGATGTTACTCCAGCTGGTTTTGGTCGTATTGCTGCTCAAACCGCCAAACAAGTTATTTTGCAACGTATTCGCCGCTCAGAACGCGACACCATCATCTCTGCCTACAGAGATCGTATTGGTGAAGTTGTGACTGGTCAGGTGCTTCGTATGCAAGGTCGCTCCGTGATCTTAGATATCGGTCGTGGTCAGGCTTTTATGCCACCAGAAGAGCAGATGCGTGGTGAATTTTATCGTTTAAATCAACGTTTAGCAGTTCTTATCAAAGAAATTAGTGAAACTGTCCGTGGTGAGCAAATCATCGTCACTCGTGCTAGCGCTGAATTAGTTAGTAAGCTTTTTGAGCGTGAAGTGCCAGAGGTTTCTTCCGGTGCGGTCGAGATTGTTGGCATTGCTCGCGAAGCCGGTGTTCGTACCAAACTAACTGTCAAATCCACTCAAGAAGGTGTTGATCCAGTCGGTTCATGTGTTGGACAGCGTGGCGTTCGTGTTCAAAAAGTCATCGAAGAACTAAACAATGAAAAAGTCGATATTATTCCTTTCTCTGCCGACGATCGTTTGTTAATTCAAGCATCTTTGGCTCCAGCTGAAGGTTTGAAGATCGAAATCGACGACAGAATTAGAATGGTTTCCGTCACTGCTCCAGATGATCAGCTTTCTTTAGTCATTGGCCGAGGTGGTCAAAACGTTCGTTTAGCCGCCAAATTGACTGGTTATCAAATCACCGTCAAATCAGCTTCTGGTCTAGTTCAATCAGCTGTGACTGGTAAAGAAGATTATGAAATTGATACCTTTGGTTTGGAAACTGCTACTAGAGAAATCCTGATTCAACACAAATTAACCACTTTAGCTGACTTGGTGCGTTTCAGAGATAAATGGGTTAATATGAATGAGATCGTTGATGAAGATCAGAAAATTTTATTAGCTAAGGCTGATGAATTTTTAGCTATTGAGAGTAAACGCGAATTTTAATTGAAAGATAATTTTAAATAATGTTACAAAAAAGAGGACCAATTATTACCATCATGGGCCATGTCGATCACGGCAAGACCTCTCTCTTGGATTTTATTCGTCACTCTAGCCTAACATCTCGTGAAGCCGGTGGTATTACTCAGCGCATTGGTGCTTATCAGATTGAATTTCAAGATCAAAAGATTACTTTTATTGACACTCCAGGTCATGCTGCTTTTAACAAAATGCGTGAGCGTGGGGCTCAGGTAACTGATCTGGTTATTTTAGTCGTTGCTGCCAATGATGGTGTTAAACCTCAAACCCTAGAATCAATTCGTTTTATCAAGGAAAGCAAAGTGCCTTTCTTGGTAGCTATCAATAAAATTGATTTGCCAGATTTGCATTTAGAAGTAGTTAAAAGTCAGCTAGCTGAGGCCGGAGTACTTCTCCAAGAATACGGTGGCGAAATCGAAGCCGTTGAAATTTCTGCTAAAACAGGTCTAGGCGTCGATAAATTGCTCGAAACCATTGCTGTCATGGCTGATTTACTTGAACTCAAAGCTGATCCAGAAGCTCCACTTGAAGCTGTTGTGATTGAATCCACCAAAGACAAAAATAAAGGTCCAGTAGCTCATGTCATCGTTCGTTCTGGAACATTGCAGGTCCGCCAAGACTTACTCACTGAGGAAGTGACTGGTCGCGTGCGTTTGCTAGAAAATGAAAAAGGTCAGGCTATCGACAAAGTTTTGCCAGGTGAACCAGCCGAAATCATTGGATTGGATGAGGTGCCAGAAGTTGGCAGTGTTATTCGTGATGCAAGTGCTGTTTATGACGCAGATATGACTGCTGAATTTAGCAAAACTGGTGAGCTAGAAAAATCATTCCATTTGAGTGATGAAGTGAATTGGGAAAATTTTGACCTAGATTTTATGTTGGGTGAAAAAGAAAAAATTAAACTAATCATCAAAGCTGATGTTAAGGGAACTCTCGAAGCCATTCTGCAAAGTTTAGACAAGGAAACTGTTGAGGTAATTGCTTGTGGTGTTGGCCAGGTCACTGAACAAGACATGGAATTGGCTCGCGATGGCAAAGTAATTTTGATTGCTTTCAACGTCAAAGTGAACAACACTCAGAAGAAAATCGCCAAAAACATGGGTGTCAAAATCAAAGAATACAATATTATTTATCACCTCATTGAGGATTTGCAACAAAGCATGCTTAAGCTGATGGACTCTACTTTTGACGAAGTAGTGACTGGTGAAGCTGAGATTTTGCAAATTTTCAAAATGAATGGTGAAGTAATTGCTGGAGTTCGCGTCAAGACTGGTGAGCTCAAAAAAGCTGATTTACTACACTTAAAACGTGGTGAAGATATTATTGCTAATCCAGTGCTTAGAATCATGAAGCATGGTAAAGAAGAAATTGACCGCATTGGTCCTAAAAATGAAGGTGGCCTTACTTTCAAAAACAAAAAGCTAGACTTTCAAGTTGGTGACATTATTGTTGCTTACAAAAAAGAAAGCTAAATTTCTTGGTTACCGGCAGGTTTCCTAAATTTTCTTTCCAAAGAATATAACAAACTAGAGCAAACAGATTCTCCTGTAATTGTGCTATTTGACTTGACCAAAGAATTGTTTTTAAATGAAAGATGTATAATACTTTATTAGAAAATTATAGGTATTTAGGTAAAAGGAAAATATGCAAGAAAATGGCAACAATGGAGCTAGCTGGATGGATAAAATAAAAGGCTTGGGTGGCAAAGTTGGAAATGATTTAAAAGATAGAGCTTCAGAGGCTGCTACCGTAACTAGACTAAATCAAGCTACTGGCTTTGTTGGTGATGTTGCCACGCAAGTTGGGCATGGAGTTGGTGAGGAAGTTACTAGGTTTGTTGGTGCAGTGGATGTTGTTGGTGACAGACTTGGTCAAGCTGGTGAGTATGTTGGAAAAACAGCAGATAATCTTGCTTCTTCAGCTAAAAAAGATTTAAGTGGAGAAGTTGTTGGCGCAGGCTTAAAAAAGTTTGGATATGACGTAGTTGGAAAGATTCAAAATGGTGTCCAAGAAGTTGTCATGCGTAACGCTGGCAAGCTTGCTACTATTTATAATGATCACGCTGCTCCAGTGCTAAGAAGAAATGGAATTGATCTCACAGCCAAAGCATATAATGCATATGATGCCTTTGATAAAAGATCTGAAGCTGTTGATCCAGCAGACAAAGCTGAGGTGAAAGCTGCCGAAAAGATTGAAGGACAACAGATGATAGACGATGTGATGGGTAATTTGAAAGCTGCTGTCGATTTTGATCAGATGAAGGACCAGGCTGTTTCAGCATTGATTGAAAAGGCACTTGGTGGAACAGAATTAGCTAGGAAAGCTGGACCAGCTCTTCTAAAAGGTTTGGTGGCCATGATGCTGGAAGGCTCTAATTTTAGTGGTAGAACTGCAGATGCAAAAAAGGGTTTGCAGGCGCTCTTGTCAGATAAAGAGCAAATGGCAGAGCTAAAGAGTAAACAAATCGATATTTCTCAATTAGTTGAAGATTTTAATGCTGCTTTGGAAGATATCTCTTCTAAAAGAGAGTTGGTAATGGCATCCAGAGGTAAAGAGAATATTTCATGGGAATATGAGGGTGATTTAATTAAAGCAAGCGAAAGTTTCCAGAGTGATGCAATTGACTTGGGATATGAAGTCATAGCAGCTCTTCCAGAAAAGGCTACTGAGCTAAATATTGATAATATTGTTGCTGCTAGAGTCAAAGCCATAGATCTTGCCAGTAAAACTAGAGATGTGGTTAGTCCTTTAAAGAGTGTAGCTAAAAATATGGAAAGGCGTTTTCCAGAGAAAGCTGATGAAATCAAGGCTTCTTTATCTAGAGTTTTAGCCAAGTGGACTGAGGCGAAAGGTGTTGCTAGACAATTGATGACAGAAGTTAAAGTTGATAAGGCTACCAGCTCTAAAGTAGAGGGCGATATGCTTGCAGGTATTATTGATAAGAATGATATGTTTAACAGTATCACTGCTAAACAGCAAAGAGCTGTGATGGATCAAATTGGTGCTAAAGTTAAGGGTGAAAGTGAGCCAGCTCAATATGATCGTGTTCCTGGTAGCCTATATGATAGGGCTATCTCAGCAGGTGAAGAATATACTCGTTTAGTTGTTTGTTATGAGCAATCTAGAGAATATGTAACCAGTCACCCAGAAGCTGCTGATATTCTAATGATTTTAGCTGAAAATGTTATGCAAGCTAAATCTAGAATGGAATTGGCTCAGAACAAGATAGATGCAGAGGTTTTGGTACAATCTCATAAGCTTAAAAATAAGAGTGAATTCACTGCCGAGAGACAAGGCAATCTTGCTAAAGAAGATGCGGATAGAATCTCCAGAAAAGAAGGCTATGCTTTAATCTTGTCTAGATTTAATGACAGAGTCCAGAAAGAAGGACCAACTGTTAAAAAGATAGCTATGCTTCTTGGTGTGGCCGGATTCTCAGTTGTGATTGGTAAAGAGGCTGGACCAGAAATCATTGATGCTACGATCGCTACTGCCAAATTTATAGCTAAAGTTATTATGGATAATTCTCCAATGATAATTGATGCTGTTAAAACAGTCGGGAAAGCTACTGCTGTTGGTGGTGCTTTAGCTGCTCCAGTTCTACTTTGGAATTGGGCTATGGAAAAACTTGGTAAGCAGGCAGAAAAAGATGCTTACAAGGGCATTGAGCAAGCAGATAATGATAAAGTGAAGGCGCTAAGCGAACTTCAAGCAAGCTACAATAGATACGATGAACTGGGTGATAAAGAAACTGCTGCTGACATTAAAAGGATTATGGATAGATTGAAAGGTGGAAACAGTTAACACTCTTTGAAAGGACTTCTATAAATATGCAAGATCAAAACCAACAAAACAATAATTCTCAGACACAGGCTCAAGACGACTTTTATAATGATGTGGATTCTTTAAATGTTTCCGCTGATGAGATGAGAGTGATGGCTGCTCTTACTCAAGCTGAGGCAGATGCCGCCGAACGAGCTGGAGAAACTGTCAAAGAGATGGAAGAGCTAGTTAAAGAAGAGCAATCTCAGGAATAAGCTCTCAGCTTTTTTATAGACCTCTAGTATTTTTCTTTTGTAAGATCTATAATACCCTTCTTATTAATCAATGCTTACTTTGATTCTTGGTTTAAGCTACTAAGAATTTAAAGGCGAAAGGAAATTATGGCATTAGCAAAACAAGGCAAAGCTTCAATCATCGTAGAGTTCGCTCTTTTTGAAGGCGACACTGGATCTCCAGAGGTACAGGTAGCTCTTTTAACTGCTTCTATCGAACAGTTAACTGAACATTTGAAATTGCACAAGAAAGACAACCACTCTCGCAAAGGCTTGCTCAAACAAGTTTCTAAGAGACGTCGTTTACTCAATTTCTTACTCTCTAGAAGTGAGGATAGATACCGTAAATTGATCGGCAAACTTGGTCTTAGTAAATAAGATTTATTCGCATAATAAAAAACTAAAAGCCTCGTCTAAAAAGCGAGGCTTTTTCTATGTAATGTTTACTTTGTTCTCTGTGTTCACCTCATAACCGTGAACAAACCAGTTTTTTACTTATATTTCACGATTATACTTGCCTAAACCGTTAATAGCTGCTATAATTAACTGTACATATGCCTAAAACCTCTCTTTTTCTCAATGTTATTCCTAAACTTCGCCAACGCTACTATCAAGCGTTGTCTGGTAAAGAGAGTCTTATTAAGTTGATTGGTGAGGCTGAAGTTCCAGAGCAGGTTTATAACTCTAACGCGATTGAAAATAGCACTCTAACTCTAGAGGAAACAGAAAAAATTCTGTTGCAAATTGAATTAGATCGCTACATTTCTGAACGAGAAATCTTTGAAGCTCGTAACTTGGCCAGAGTAGTTACTTATCTTGAAAAAACTGCAACAACTCAGAGTCTTACTATGGAGACGATGCTGCTTTTGCATAGAATGTTGTTGGCTAATATTCGTGATGAAGTGGCTGGCAGGTGGAGAGCGAACAATGAATTTGTGCGTGTGGGCAGGCACATTGGGGCGCATCCCAAGGATATCGCACCTTTACTAGAGGATATTTTGATGGAGTATCATGCTTTTTCTAGCACAAATATTATTAAGAGGATTGCTAAATTTCATCTTGCTTTTGAACACATTCACCCTTTCATTGATGGCAATGGCCGAATCGGTAGAGTGCTGACCAACTATCTGCTTTTGCGCGAAGGATACGTGCCAATTAATATTAAGTTTGTTGACAGAGCTCATTATTACGATGCATTTAGGCAGTTTGACAGCAATGGTGAGACCGCCATCATGGAGCGTATCGTAGGTTTGGCGTTGTCACAAAGCTACCATAAGAGACTAGCTTACTTGGAGGATAAAAAAATCATTTCCTTGCAGGAATATGCACAGCTTAGCCATCAATCTTATTCCAACGCTCTTAATAAAGCCAACCGTCAAACAATTGAGGCTTTTTTGGAGAAAAATCGTTGGTGTATTGGTGTTGATAGAAGTTGACGCTATTTTTTCGCCAAACTTTCGCCTTCTAAATTTGTGGTTTTTTGTTAAGATCGGAACTAGTGCCAAAGACTTCTACTCTCAAACCCACTCTCAATCAAGCTGATGTTGATTTACTGATGCAGAACATGGGTTTGACTTTTACCCACAAAGAATTAGAACGACATATATCTATTAAACACGATAAAGTTATTGCTTTACTTAATGATATTCTTGTTGACTTAAAAAAGATTAGAGAAGAATATTCTGGGCTTATAGCCAGTTTTACTCAGGTCTAAGAATTATTTAATCCCAGAAGTCATGATGTGGAAGTTTCAAGTGAGGTTTTTCATGTTACAATACCTATATATTAATTAAGAAACTTCCGTGCAGAGTCACAGAGGATTCCAAAAAGACGAGAATTTTTTCTCCTCTTTTCAGAATACTCGGCTCTCCACTAAAGTTTTCAAAGCGCCCTAATTTTAAAGGGCAAGAAAGTAAAAATATGTCTTATCCAAAGTATGGAAATACTTATAAGAAAGATCTTCTGGTGGGTGACAAAGTCATTCATTTAGAAATCGGTAAATTTAGTGAGCAGGTGTCGGCCGCAGTGCTTGCCACTTGTGGTGAAACTATCGTTCACACCACTGTCGCTCTTGGTAGAAAAGTCAATTTAGGCTATTTCCCATTATCAGTTGAATTCGTTGAAAAACTTTTCGCTGGTGGCATTATCAAAGGTTCTCGCTGGGTCAAACGTGATGGTCGTCCAACTGACGATTCAGTTTTGCGTTCCAGAGTCATTGATCGTACCATGCGTCCACTTTTCCCAGATGGATTGACCAATGAAGTTCAGGTCATCAGCACTGTTTTGTCTTACGATGGTGAAAATGAACCAGATATGATGGCTCTCGTGAGTGCTGGTTTGGCTTTGCAAATTTCCGACATTCCTTTTGACGGTCCAGTTGCTGGAATGCGTCTTGGTTTAGATGAAAACAAACAATTCATCATCAATCCACTTCGTAGTCAAGTCAAAGGTAATGATCTAGATTTGATCGTTTCTGCTTCTAAGAATTCTATCGTCATGGTCGAAGCCGGTGCCAATGAAGTTGCCGAAGAAATCATGATCGAAGCTTTGCTAAGAGCTCAAGAAGAAGCTACTAAAGTTTGTGAGCAAATCGAGGCCATTGCTGCTGAAGTTGGTAAGGAAAAAGTCACTTTAGTTGACGCCGAAGATCCAGCCAAAGTCGCTGCCAAGCAAGCCATCGTTGATCGTATG
>CALQZX010000011.1 GCA_943350175.1 Parcubacteria group bacterium
AAGCAAAACTAGAAAAAACAGCTGATTATTGTAACCAAGCAAGCCTTCCACAAAAACATGAAAGTTGCTAGTAAAGTTAATTAAATAGACATGACTGGTTGATGACAAAAATACTTTATTAAAAAATGAACCCAAAGAAAAAAAGCCTCTGCCAAAACCACGTATTATCAATTGATTCAAAATTAAAAAATAGAAATTCAAAAATAAAATAAGACTTGGCCAACTAAATTGACTAAGGAAAAAAACTCGCCATTTAAATGTTTTTTCACTTCTTGCCTCAATTTTATATTGTAAATAAAGCATCATTCCAATAATCCATGGCAAAATCACTAACATCGAATAATGCAGGTTGAGAGTGATGCTATAAAAAAAAGTTGCTAGAGATAAATCTCTGACAGACTTACGTTTAAAAGCAGAAAAATAATAATATAAACTCATGAAAAAAAATGGCAAAACGAAATGAGGTTGAAAAACACTCCTTCCATAAACGTTGGCCACTGGTAAAAAACAAAATAATAAAACAGTAATATAAACAGCAATTTTTTCTTTAAAAAAGAGTTTCGCCAAAAGGTAAGAGAAAATAATAATGGTTATAAAAAAGAATAAAGCAACTAAAAGCTGATAAATAAATACGTTTCCAAAAGAAAAAAAGTAAAAAACAGCTAAAAAATAAAAATAAAAAACGCTATTAACCATTTGATTGTTGCTGCCAAAAGCCCACGGCGCTATCCACTTAAAATCATGATTAACCACAATGTGCTTGGCTACTAGAAAGTCCCGCACATTATCAGCACTCCAATCATAAGTTCGATCAAAATGGTAAAAACGCAAAAAAATCGCTAAAAGCAAAAATAAAACAAAAACAAAATCAAGCAAGGAAAGTTTTATTTTAAATTTTGGTATCTTCACTACACTAGTCTATATTCAACTGACTAGACCATCAACTCCATAAAAAAGAGCGTTGATTAAGGAAATGGACTTGCGGACATCGATGGCCATTTGCATGGAAAGATCTGCAGCTTCTTTGTCCATCTGCATGCCTTCTATACTAAGATTGGAATTGTCCACAAAAGTCTTCATCAAAGAATCAATAAAAGCTTTATTTTCACTCACAAAAAGATCGCGTTCGCTTTTTTTCTTCAGCATCACTTTTTCGAGATGCAAGGCGATCTGTTTCATTTCTCTTGAACGAAGGAAAAGATTAAATTTGAGATCGGCTTGATCCTCAATTAGAACAGGATTCTGCAAGTTGAAAGTGTCCAAAAGTTGGTAACGATTACTGTTTTTTGGCATTATAATAGTGCCTTGTATCTTACAAAAGAATATGAAAATATTAAAGCTCAATTCCGACAGCACAGAAATCATCGAAGAAGCGGTGAAATGCCTCGAGAATAATGGTCTTGTCATCTATCCAACTGAAACAGTTTATGGAATTGGAGCTTCTGCAATAAGTAGCAAAGCCATTGATAAATTACTCCAATACAAAGGTCGTCGTGAAGGTAAACCACTTTCCATCGCTGTCACCGATCAAACAATGGCTGATAAGTATGTGGAAATTAACGAACAAGCTCTGAAATTTTATAAAAACTTTTTGCCTGGACCTTTTACAGTTATTTCTAAAAGCAAAAATGTCGTTGATCATAGAGTCAATTCTGAGTTCGGGACTTTGGGAATTCGCATTCCTGACTATCCACTGATCACTGATATTGTCAAAAAATTTGGCAGTCCGATTACTTCTACATCTGCCAACGCTTCTGGCAAAAAAAGACCATATAAAATCGAGGATGTTTTTGCCAACTTATCAGAGAAACAAAAATCTCTCGTAGATCTGGTTATTGACGCTGGAGAATTACCAAAAAACGAGCCATCCGTGGTCGTCGATACCACTCTAACTACTCCAATCGCCTTGCGAGGCTCACTGCAAAAAAACGGCAAAGCTGAGGTGCTGTGGAGCAATGATGAAAATGAAACAATTGAATTAGCTGGTCGCTTGATGCTAAACCATCTCAATCAGCTTCAAAATAATGGTTTGGTTTTTGCTCTCAATGGCTCGCTCGGCATGGGCAAAACCATTTTCGCCAAAGGCGTGGCAAAATTCATCGGCATTAAAGAAACTATTAGCTCACCTACTTATTCCTACATCAATGAATATGATTATAAACGCTTGGAAACTAGTGGAACTTTTTATCACATTGATGCTTGGAAGATCGATGATCAAAAAGAGTTGGAGTTTTTAAACATTAATGAGTTAGTCAAAAAAAATAACGTTGTGGTGATTGAATGGTTTAGTCAAATTCAAGAGTGGCTAGCTTTAAATGAAAAAATTACAATCGTTACCTTGGATTTCGAAGAAGAAAATCAAAAAAGAAAAATCTTAATTAGCGAGAATCACAAATAAAATGCCAAAAATATTAGCCATCGATACGAGTTGTGATGACAGCAGCGCTGCCATTGTAGATGGACTAGTTGTTCTAAGTAACATCGTGGCTTCACAACACCAAATCCATAAACAATTTGGTGGGGTTTTCCCAACTTTGGCCAAACAAGCCCACAAAGAAAATATTGCTCCAGCAATCAATCTAGCCATGAAGCAAGCTCAGGTTGAGTGGTTAGACATCGAAGCTATTGCTGTTACTGTTGGACCTGGACTGGCTCCAGCATTAGAAGTCGGCATTAACAAAGCCAAAGAATTGGCCACAACTTACAAGAAAAAAATTATTGCTATCAATCACGTTGAGGCTCACGCTTTATCACCACTCGCTCTTAGTCGTGGCAAGAAAGAAAAAATAGTAGAAAAACAGGCAGAAAATTTACCAAGCTTAGCTGTAGTAATTTCTGGTGGTCACAGTGAATTTATTTTAATAGATAAAATTGGACACTACCAAAAAATTGGCCAGACCATCGATGATGCTGCTGGCGAATGTTTAGACAAAGTTGGTCGTTTGCTGAACCTTGGTTATCCTGCTGGCCCTCTCATGGAAAAATTTGCCAAAAAAGGTCGTCCTGGAAAATTTAATTTCCCCAAAGCCATGACTTCTCACTCTGATTTTGACTTGAGTTTTTCTGGTCTTAAAACTTCAGCGCGCAACTTGATTTTAGATTTAGAAAAAAATGAAAAGCTAGATAAACAGACAATTTATGACCTGGCATTTTCTCTACAAGAAGCCGTCTTCGAACAAATTAGTTATAAATTAGAGAGAGTTCTGTTTAGCGAAAATCTAGAAAAAAGAATTTATCCAAGCAGAGATTTCTTACGTCATCTGGAAAAAGATCAGATAAAAGTAACCGAAATTAATGAAATTTGGCTGGGTGGTGGAGTCAGCGCCAACATGAGTCTTAGAAAAGTAATCAGAAAACTACTTCAAAAATACTACAAACTCACTGGCAAGAAAATTCCACTACGTGTGCCGTATAGCAAAAGACTTTGTGGCGATAATGCCGCAATGATCGGACTTGTTGCTGGCTTCAAATTTGCCAGAAAAGAATTCGCTAGAACAGAAGATTTGGACAGAAAACCAAATCTAGGAATCTTGTGCTAAACTAAAATTAGTGAAAGAGGCTCATTTTGTATCAATCTTAGCTCATCCTCGTCTAGAATCCTGTTCAGACGCTGTTTCAAGTCAAGATAAACAGCTAGTAATTGCTTTCTCCATCAAGGGCCAGAACGCCACTGGTTTCTCCAAAGACTTGACTAATGAATTTTCCACCTGGCAAGTAGATAATCCAGAACAATTGCACCAAAAAATCTTGGATTTGCTCAGTTTTACCCGTCAAAAAAAACTAGAATTAGAATTTTCCCTTAGTTTACTCGTTCCTGAAAAAATAATTTTTGCTACCTACTCTGGGGAAGTCATCCTCAAAAGAAACGGTCAGGTCAGAAAAATCTTGGAAAGCACCAAGGAAATAAAAATTATTGTTGGCAATTTTAAAGATAATGATCAAATTATCCTAATCAACAAATCTGCAATAAAAATGGAAGAACCTTTGCTGGAAATGCTGGAAGCCAATGTCAGTTTAGAAAGACTAGTCAGCGAAATGAGTTTACTTCAGCAAGAACATAAAGATCTTTCTGAAAGCTTGGCTTTTTTGACTTATAAAATAAAAGTTGATGAAGAAAAGTTGGAGAAAAAAGAGATCGCAAAAATTAGTTTCAAGAAAACCATCGCAATAAGCAAACTTATTCTCAAAAAAATTCAAGAAATTGCCAAAAAAATTATTCAACTTTCAAAAAAAATTGTTATAAAGCTAAAAAACCAAGATCGTAAAAAGATGCTCATTATGGCAGCGATCTTTTTTTCACTAGCTTTAATTCTATTTGGCTACGTAGCAATTGCAAAAGCCAGCAACGCAAAAACTGTTTCCTATATAGAAAAACAGGTTGCAGAAATAAATAAAAATACTAACAACATCAATCAGTTAGTCTTGGAGCAGCCACTTCTGGCAAGAGAAAGTGCTCAAAAAAGCTTAACTTTACTAGAAAATTTAAAAAAAGAGAGAAATAATAAAAATAGCCTCAAATTAATAGAAGACGAAATTAATAAATTAAAAACTTTAATTACAGAAATATCTGGCAGTAATTCTCTAGATAAATTGTCAGTTGCTTACAATCTGGATCAATTCATTGGTAGTAAATTGGAAATTAAAAATGGCGAAATTTTCATTCTAGAAAATAGCGGGCAGGAAATTCTTAGAATTAAGACTGATCAGAGCAAAGAAAAAATAGCGCTTTCTAATAACGAAAAAATCAGAGATTTCTCCATCAGCGATGGTAAATTATTTGTCTTAAGTGGCGGCATCAAAATGCTTGATCTAACTAAGAACGAGACGGCTTTTACAGCAATCAAAGAAGAAGGTGAATCTGATAAAACAGGAGAATTTCTGAGCAGCTTTGGCCAATATCTTTACTTATTAAACAAAGAAAAAAGAAATATTTACCGTTATTACTACAATGATGACAAACTGAGCGAACCAATCGGCTGGCTCGTAGACAAACAAGGCATTAATTTTGAAAATGTTAATGATTTGACAATCGATGGAGATCTTTGGGTAGCCATGAAAAATGGCAGTTTACTTAAATTTGCCAAAGGTTCCACGACAGATTTCACAATTAAAGGACTCGGACAAATGCCTTCCAGCCAAATCATCATTAGCTCCAGTGAAGAGGAAAACAACTCAATTGCAATCTTGGAAAAACAAAATAAAAGACTACTCATCCTAACTAAAGATGGCCAATTAATTAACGAAATCAAAAGCAACGAATTGGCTGGCGTTAGTAGCATTGCATTCAATAAAGAAGCCAATAAAATTTACGCCCTCAGCGGCTCAGTGATTTATGAAGTAGACTTAGACTTACAACCAAATAAAATAAATTTTCCTTAAGTCATCTTTTAGCTGTTTTATGTCTTTTCTTCTTCCTCAAGTAGACCAAGCTACTATCGTCATCAGAAAAAACTAAAACATGCTAAAATCCATACTTAATTAATCAATTATTTTATTTGGTTGCAAGTCTAGTGTTAAAATAAGCTTCATAAATGTCACTCGTTTTTAATAAAAAAGCCCAGTACGAATACTCCATTAGCAAGAAATTTATTGCTGGTGTGGTTTTAACTGGCTCAGAAGTCAAAAGCCTTCGCTTACAACAAGCTAGTCTAAATGGCAGCTACATCAAAGAAGTTGGCGGAGAGCTTTTTCTCATCAATGCTCAAATCAATGGCTACTCTTTTGCCAAACAAGAAGATTACGATCCAAAAAGATCACGCAAACTGATGCTTAAAAAAAGCGAAATGGCTTCTCTCATTGAAGCCAGCAAACAAAAAGGCTTTGCCATAGTCCCCATCGCTTTCTTTATTTCTCACAATTTAATCAAACTCGAATTAGCCTTAGCTAAGGGTAAAAAAGAATACGAAAAAAGAGAAGTGATTAAAAAAAGAGATCTAGAAAGAGAAAAAAGAAGAGGTGAATAAAATTGGTTAAAAACTCATTTTTATACATGGTCGCTCTAAAGCAAAAAAAATATTTTTACAAAAACTAAAAAAACAATCTTCCGCTTGCCCCACCTCCAAATCTGCGCTTTAATTAACCTATATGCCCAAAAAATATTTCTGGCCGATCACTCTAGTAATCATGGGAATCATCTTCATGGCTTCCAACTTAGGCTATTTGCCAAAAGCCTTCTGGAATCTCTGGCCACTGATTCTAATTGTAGTCGGACTCGGTGGTTTGGTTACCGCTGATAGAGATGAATGGATGTACGAAGATAAAAAAGCCCCTGCCAAAAAGAAAAAGTCTGCCAAGAAATAATCTTTTATGAGCCAATCTTTTCAAATTGCTATTGACGGTCCAGTTGCGGCCGGCAAAGGAACGATTTCTCGTTTACTTGCCCAGAAACTTGGCTTTCTCTACGTTGATACTGGAGCCATGTATAGAGCTACTGCTCTATTGGCACTGCGTCAAGAAATCGATCTTAGCGATGAAGACAAGGTCGTTGCCTTGCTTGATCAAAGTAAGCTAGAAATGAGAAATCCACTGCCACCTAAAGAAATAGATGGTCGCTTGACTACCGTTATACTCGATGGCGAAGACGTCTCTTGGGCCATTCGTACTCAAAAATGTGGAGAAGGTGCCTCCAAAGTTGCCGTTTTGGCTAAACTCCGAAAAGTGCTCGTCAAAAAACAACAAGAGATCGCCTCCAGCCAAGATGTGGTTATGGAAGGCAGAGATATTACTTTTAGAGTTTTACCCGATGCTGATATAAAAATATTTCTAACTGCAAGCATTCAAGCAAGAGCAGCCAGAAGACATACTCAATATTTAATCAAAGGCGTCGACATCTCAATCGAAGAAGTCATAAAAGAAATTGCAGAAAGAGATCAGAGAGACATGCAAAGAGAAGCCGACCCTCTTCACGTGGTTGATGATGCTTGGAGCATCGACACTAGCAATCTAAATATTGAAGAAGTCGTTGATCTAATTGCCAATAGAGTCCAAGAAATTAAAAATCAAAAATGAACAGAAATTACCAAACCGATCCCAATTTGGTCAAAGACGTTTCAAAAAAAACGCAGCAGATCGAAAAAGAGTACCAAGCCAAACAGGCTAGGAAACGTCAAAACAAAGCAGAAAAAGAAGATTTAAGTCAAAAATGGATCGCTCCTCTGCTACTTCTAATCACTCTTTTCCTAGGATTTTTGGTTTCTATTATTTTCAAAAAATAAGACAGAAATTCAAGTTTAAATTTACAAAACCTGTCCACCGACCTTAGGCTTAGACTCTAATTTTGCATCTGGTTTGGCAAACGATTCATTAACACAAGCTTGCTTTGGCTCGCTGCCTTTTACAAACAGCTCTTCAGTAATTTTTGGACAAGCTTTGCATGGCAAAGTGCCTGTCGCCGCACAAATTTTAACTTTAATCATATTTTCCGGCACAGTAAATTTGTGTGGATTTTTGTCATCGAGTAGAAGCAACATGATTTTATTCCAGATTGGCGAAGCACCAGTAATACCAGAGGCAACGTAACTCATTGGCGTATTGTCATTATTACCCACCCAAGTGGAAACCAAACGATCCGTCGTGTAACCAATGGTCCAGTTATCTTTCATGCTATTGGTCGTACCAGTTTTGACCGCTACCTGCTGGTTGGGAATATTGAGCACTGAAAACAAGCCAAAAGCCGTAGAACGGGCTTTATTATCAGATAAGATGTCAGTGATGAGATAAGCTGCTCTGGGACTAAGTTCTAAGTCACCATAACAGTTTGAGGCGTCCAAAGCACAGTTATTTCGGTAAAGAGTTTCCCCTTTATAATTAGTGATTTCCAAAAATGGATTAATAGCGACTGGATAGCCAAGATTGGCAAAGCTACTATAAAGCTCAGTCATGTCGGTCATCAACACTTCTCCTGCACCAAGCGTTAGAGATAAACCAAAACGACTGCGATCTTGCCAAGTACTGATGCCTAGCGACTCACCTTTATTAATCAAGGTATTAACTCCCAGCTCAGCTAAAAGTTTAACCGCTGGAATATTAAAAGATGAAGCTAAGGCATCTCTTAGAGTTACTCTGCCGTGAAAGCGGCCATCATAGTTTTTTGGAGCGTATGGCTTGCTACCAGGAATTTGATAAACAACAGGTGAGTCATCAATTATTGAAGCAGCGGTTTTACCCTGCTCAAAAGCAGTAGCATAAGTCAGAGGTTTGATCGAAGAACCAGGCTGACGCGGTCTAGTGGTCACGTTTACTTGGCCATCATGAGCAAAGTCATAGTAATTAGCTCCACCAATCATGGCCAGGAGTTCTCCAGTCTTGGGATTGGTAACCAGAGCAGCGCCATTGCTGATATTAAAAACAGTCAATTTATTTACTTCATTGGTCACAATTTCTTGAGCTTGATTTTGTAGTGATAAATCTAAGGTAGTTCTAACTTCCAAACCGCCTTTAGAAAGCACGTCTTCTCCGTATTTTTCTGCTAGAAGCTTGCGCACATACATCACGAAATGCGGAGCTTGCATATCAATTCTATCTTGATTGAAAATTAGCTTTTCTTGCTTGGCTTCATCGGCTTGAAGTTGACTGATGTAACCGTCATCAACCATACGACGTAGCACTTCAGCTTGTCTGGAATAAGCTAATTCAGGGTTAGAACCAAAAGGCGTATAGGTTGATGGTGCTTGTGGCAAACCAGCCAATAAAGCTGCTTGAGACAAACTTAAATCTTTGGCTGATGTGTCAAAATATCTCCATGCAGCCTCTTCGATGCCGTAAGTTGAACCACCATAAGCCACAGTGTTGAGATACATTTCCAAAATTTGATCTTTGCTGTAAATGCGTTCTGCGATCAAAGATAAAAGTAGCTCACGAATTTTTCTGCGATAAGTTTTCTCATGACCTAATAAACGATTTTTGATTAATTGCTGAGTAATTGTCGAACCGCCTTGGACATCTTCTCCCATGACATTCTTCAAAACAGCTCTAGAAATACCTTTAACTGAAAAGCCAAAATGGTTATAAAAATCCTGATCTTCTATGGCAATCGTGGCATCTTTCAAATATTTGGAAACCATCGGCAGTGAAACTAAAGTGCGATTCTCATCTTCATAGATACGGTAAAGCAAGTTGCCATTTCTATCCAAAATTCTAGTGGTCACGTTTTGAGCTTTATTGGATAAATCAGTTGGTGAAGGCAAATCTTTGATGGCAACATCGTAAGTAAAATAAGAAAAAACTAAAACTAAAGTAGTTATGAAAATAGATGAAAAATAAGCAAAGCGAATAGCTCTCTTTTTTGGACGGCCAACTTTTTTGGTCAAATGAAAAAATTTTAAAAATCGGTGTTTAAATAATTGCCAATTTTTAGAATTCTTTTCTCTTTTTTTAGCAATATAAATGTAAACAAAAGAAAAAAAACGAGACCATTTAATATAAAACGGCAATTTCTTACGACCACGACCTTTTTTTATTTTGAGAAACTTCAAAAATGAAATGTATTGATAAGTCAATTTTTTTATTGATTTATCTATTTTTTTCTTGGCCTGAGAGAAATAATTTTTGATGGCTCTTCGCAGCTTCAAGTGGAACGGCAACTTTGGTCGACCACGCTTAATTTCTTTGATTGGAGCAGCTACTGCCAAAACATTTTTTTCTTGTTTTAGTTTATTTTTTTCAAGAATTTTTAATTTATTTTTGGTGGCCACAATGGCGATATTTTAACATGATAAATAAACTTTGCATTAGATAACGTGACTTGCTCTAGAGCGTATGATTTTTTAGATTATATCGGACAAGCCCCACTATCACATTTCAAATGATCCATGCTAATGTCCTCAGTTAGCTCAGCTTCATCATCACTAATTTCCTGAATGACTTGCATGAATTGACCAATGGTCACTGCTTCTTCTGGCTGATATTCATAAGCTGTCACATCAATCTTTGGCATGACGCTACAAGTTTTAATCAGAGGTTGATACTTACGAATCATGCTAGAAAATTTACGATAAGAAACCTGGTCTGGATCATATTTAAGAGTGTAAGAAACTTGATTCCCTTTATCTTCAGCTAATGGCTTACCCTCTTCGTCCACACCAACAATCCAATATTTCTCAATCAGCATTAACCACTTGTATTGTTCTTCTGGAGTGGCTTCACTAGCCGTCACCAATTTATCATCCATACCTAAGCTACAAATTTCTGGTTGAGTTGGAAAACCAATGACGGTGGTGCCTTGATAACTTCTGAGTTCTTTGTTTGGATAGCCCATCTTTTGGTATTTTTTAACTAATGGATCGTCAGAGCTGAACTGCACCCAACGAATATACTCGCGCATGGCTGGCAAATGAGCACCTTCAGAAAGACTAAATAATTTGGAAGTTGTACCAGCTGGTTTAATGGTTGTATTAGTGTGAGGAACATTAACGCCAAGTTTTTTGGCATAGCTAATAGATTCACCCTCCACTGCACGTTTGAAACGAGCAATGGTCATCCAGAAATCATGGGCTTTTTCTTCATCGATCAAATCACGGAAAGCCAAACCGAAAGCATTCCAAGCATATTCATGAATGCCTGTCATACCAACGCCAATACGATTGGTTCTCTTCACTTCACGAGAATATAAACTATCCATGTAAGTATTAACTCTCATCAAAGCACGAGTGGCAGCACGGAAAGCTTCTTCAGCGCTATCAACATCAGGAGCATGATAAGGCACCACGTCAGCAATCACACAATAACCACCAAGCATGTTTAGGGTAATCTCGCCGCATGGATTTGGAATTTGAGTATAATATTTAGATCCAGCGTGTCTAGCCACTTCTGCCAACATTTTGATCGTCTTTTTCATTGGCATGAATTTCTTACTACGAGCATAGCCACCATCTAGATAGCCATCAAAACCCTCATCGTTCTGGACCAACTTGTGCTGATTAACGAAACCCGGCTCACCAGTTTTATCAAAATAAGAAGCACGCATTACAGCATCAAGAACCTTGGTGGAATGCAAGCTGCGCTGTTTCCAAAATTTCTCATCAACTGACACACTGTTATTGGCAGACCATAGGAAACCACCTTTTTTGATACTGATGAATTCAAAAATATCTGGATCAGTCCAAGTTTTAACTGCAATACGAGCTGCACGACGTGCACCGCCAACCAAAACACATTCAGATAAATAATGATCAGCGTAAAGAGCTTGCTTCCAAGGCTTCATGCCAGAACCTTTGATCGTGGCCAACTTCTGGATAGCTTTGATCAAAGGACGAGGACCAGAAGCTGGACGGCCTTGCATACCATGGATTGGAGAACCCTTAGCTCTAACTTTGGTGAAATCCAAAATCAAAGTATCATCTTTGTATTTACGCTCGTAAGCCATCTCTTCAATTTTCTCAACTGCTTGAGCCCAACCTTCTCTGGTGTCTGGAATTTCGAACCAATGGGCGTTGTTGTATTTATGACGGGCTTCTTTGGTGCTTTCATCATCACCCCAGACAAAATCGCCGTGAGCATCACTTAGAACACAACGAACGATTGGCATGTAGTCCCAATCGACGACCATCAGATCATCATCATAAGAACGGCCAACACCGGATCCGTTAAGTAACAAGTAAAAAAGTAAAAAAGACGAAGAAGCAGTACTACAGTTAGTAAAAACCTCCATATTACGACCTGGCTGAGTCTCATCACCATGTTGCAAATGGCGGCCACTCATTAAAAGCGAAGCGTTGGAGATATGTTTACGCAAAATTTCATATTCTTCTTTTTGATCAGCGGCAAATTTCTTTGGGAGCAGCATCGAATTGCCAAGAGCGACACGGTTGGCCACATCAGCCCAAGTTTCCAATTTGCCATCAGCCTTAGTACGTAAAATAGTGCGCTTAGCCACAGCTTCTCCCAAACCTTTGGACAACTTACGATCAATGAGCTTCATTTTTTTCTTGGGAAGTTGGTTTTTAGCGGACATTTTAATCTCCTTCATAATTTTTATTTGCAGTTTCAGTTCTTAAACATGAGACAAGTTTGAAGAAAATTGCTTACTTGTCCAAGTCGACAATCTTTTTCAAGCTTTAGCTGTCTCATGTTAAAAAACTGAAGCCAACCTTTGTATCTTATGATTAGCTCTGCTCTTTAATACAAGACCATTGAAGGAGCTGATCAAAAACATAAAAAAGCGATATGTTTGTAAACAGCGACTTCACCGAGCGAGACAAAGATTGTTAACTCCAAAAAGTAACAATTTTAGTCGAGCGTGTCTTGTATTAAAGAGCAAAGTTAATCAGTCTTCTTTTAATTTTCTAATTTCTTCTTCAAAGTCTGCCAGCTCTCCAAAATCTCTGTAAACACTGGCAAAGAGCAAATAAGAAAGCGGGTCAAGTTTCTTTAGTCTGTTAAGGACTAAATTGCCAATTTCCCAGCTTTTAACTTCGATGACTTCTCTCTGTCTCAATTTGGCTTCAACGTCTTCAATTAGAAGCTCTATTTGCAGCATACTAACCGGACGTTTCCAGGTTGCTTTGATCAGTCCTCTTTTAACTTTTTCTCGATCGAAGTTTTCTTGACTGCCGTCTTTTTTAATTACCTTCAGATCGACACCTTCGACTCTCTCATAGCTGGTGAAGCGTTTCTTGCAAGCTTCACAGACGCGTCTGCGTCTGACACTGTCACCATTTTCTGTCTCTCGCGAATCAATCACTGCCGTTTCGCTGCCTTTGCAAAATGGACACTGCATATTTTTATTTCTCTACGGGTTAATCTCTACCCATAGTGTTTGGTCATTCATTTAAACACAAAATCTTGTGGTTTAAAATAATGAGGATTAAAAGAATCTCATGCGAAGGGGGTAGCTGTCAACTATAACAAAATAGGTCAGTTTGTCTCAATTAAACTGTAGAGTTTTTCTGCCAGAGAAGAACTTTGCAGCGAAAGCGATTCGATAATCACTTTTTCTTCGCCGCTGAATTGATCTTTATGATCAATAAAAAATTTAGTGTGTTCGTCAAGATTTTTTAGAACAAAAAAAGCCAATTCTTTATGCTCTTCTTTTCTACTTGGAGATTGCTCTAGCAAAATAATACTTTCTGCCAAAGCTTGATTGATGTACTTAGTAGCTTTATTTACGGTAGTCAAAGCAAGAGTCTGATTGCCCTTTTCCAGGAGCTTCTTACTATAAAAAAGACGACGGTTGCCATAAGCCACCAACAGATAGGTTTTCTTTTCTGAATCAGCAAGTTCCAAACGCACTCGATCGACAATCATCAATAAAGGATAGACTGAGTGATCTGGCAGAATTTCTTTGGCTACGTAAAATTTTCCGGACATTAATTTACTATTACCAGCCATTTTATTCTTGTTGGCTGATTGCAAAGAAATAGACAGAATGGACAGGCCAAAAAGAACAGCAAATAATATAAATAGATAATTAACTTTTTTCATAAAAGATTAAAAATGGATTAAAAGCACCATGCCCCAGATAGCCTGAACCAACACTAGAATATAAGCATTGCGTCTTTGGTAAAAAATCAAAGCCTGGCCATAAGCAAAAGCGAAAATTAACAAAATTTGCAAAAGAGCCTCTGCTGGATTGAAACGGGCGAAAATATTTGGCAGATGAAAAAGTAAAAAAACCAAAGCAACTGAAGCGATTCTCTTGAGAAGAGATAAATGACTAAATTTTTCATCTATAATTACCATCACAAAGCTATAAAAAAACAAAGTTTCCCAAAAACCAGTCAGCACGGCCAGAAATAATTCCCACCAAAACCAATCGGCAAAATAATATGGAATCAAGCTGATGCTTCCACCTCTACTTAGGGCTCCGACCAACGCTCCCACAAAACCAAAGACACCACCTATTGCTAGGCCCAGCAACAGACCAGGTTTTAGTTTTTTTAAAGAGAAGGTTGCAAAAACTTCGCTATTGCCTGAAATCGAAACATACAAAAGGACTGGCAAAGCAAAAAAAACTAATTTACCAATACTTTCATCAAACCAAACCGGAAAATGAAAGACAGTTCTGTAAAACATCCAAATTAAAAAAGTCAAAAACAAGAGAGGCAAAAAAGCCTCATGCTTGGGTGTTTTTATAAGTGGTTGGACACTCTTTTTATTTTTTTTCGATGGCATCTAGAACCATTTGTAAGGTTTTCTCTTTATTATTAGAAAAAGTATCGATGACTAAATCGTAAAGCTCTTCTCGCCAAAAATCAATTGGCTCAGTCTCAGAAAATTTGCCTGTCGCCACTACCCACTCTTGCCATTCTTTGGAATACATACGCTGCCATTTTGCTAAATTAACATCATAACGACTATGAATACTTTCCTTTGCCTCCATGACATCGACGTTGTCACGATTAACGATGCGATCAATTCTGACAGCATCATCGCTACAAGTCATCAAAACTTTGAGAGTGCCCGGAATATTTTGTGCCATAAATCCAGATAACCAAGATTCGATAATCCATTTTTCTTGAGAACTGACTTTTTCACGAATACCATAGTCAACTTGACGATCAAAGTCATCAACAAAAATAGCTGAGTTATGATGAGCAGATTGACTTGGATTGAACAACCCTTTTTCGATGGCGTAAGCACGCATAAATTCACCGCCAGAGAAACCAATCCAGTTATCCTCGCTCAGCTTCTCTCTTAATTCCTTGAGGAGGGTCGTTGAACCACAGCCTGGCAAGCCTGAAATAGTGATGTTTTTATAATTAAACTGCATATTTTCTTCCCTCAGTTAACTCATAAACTATTGATTCCATTGCTTGTTGCATCATTTCAATTCTGACACAGGCTTCATTAAAACTTAAAAACTGCTCACAATCAGAAAAATAATGAAAAACTCGATTGCGGCAAGACAACCAAGTCTCCCACAGTTGACGAGCTAGCTGCTTACCAAATCTGGATTCAACATTATCATAGAGCCAGTTATCATCGCGCTGGTGAGGGCCGACATCTGGATTGAGAGCTCTGCCAATACGAAAGTGACGACCTTCATAGGTTTCTCTATCGATTAATTGCAAGTCATAAAAAACTTTTTTGAGGAAACCCTCATAGGCCTTGGCCATGGGGAAAACCATGAATGAAAAATCTTTGAAGTCTGGGAGGTTCTCACTTTTATTAACGAGGGAAAAGCTGATGAAAACTAATTCTTGCTGACACTTGTCTAAGTATTCATACCAAGGGGCTTTGTTTTGTAGTTCCATGGAATGATTATATTTCGGACCCTGTCTTTTTACAACTCGCTTGTAAAAAGCAGCTGGTACGAAAGATGCTGTGCATGTTTCGGACTGAATGGACGAAAGAGGCACAGCGAACAGAACAAAACAATCTTCCTAAATAAAATAAAGGGTCGCAATTGTAGTAGAATAGGAAGTACGCAAAAATAGCTATGAATCCTTTTCTACTTACCAAGCGCAAACACGCTAAGCTTAAAAAATCTACCAACTCCTCTAGAGTAAAATTTTCTTTGGCGACTTTTTGGGAAAGAGTCAAAACAGATCGACTGCTCCAGGGAGCTTTGGCTTTAATTTTCTTGTCCTTCTTGTTTATTCTTATCTATCTATATAGACAACTGCCTTCACCTAGTAATTTAACCTCCAGTGAAAATTTTCCGGTCAGTAGTCAAATCTTTGATCGAAATGGCAAACTACTTTATGAAATCTATGGCAATGAAAATCGCATTCCAATCAAAATAAGTGATTTGCCGAAACACGTAGCAGAGGCGACAATCGCCATTGAAGATAAAAACTTCTACTCTCACCATGGCTTGGATTTTAGAGGTTTACTGCGCGCTGGGCTCAATAATTTCAGTGGCGGCAGCACTCAAGGAGGCTCAACCATCACTCAACAATTAGTCAAAAATGCCCTACTCAGCAATGAAAAAACTTTCCAACGTAAAATCAAAGAAGCTGTCTTGGCGATGATGACAGAAATTCTTTACAGCAAAGATGAAATCCTGGAAATGTACCTCAACTACATTTCCTATGGAGGAACTGCCGTCGGCATTGAAGCTGCAGCTAATAAATACTTTGATAAATCTGCCAAAGATTTGAGCCTAGCAGAAGCATCTTTGCTTGCTGGATTGCCTCAATCTCCAACTACTTACTCTCCTTTTGGCTCAAATCCTGAGAGAAGTAAAAATCGTCAAAAAGAAGTTTTGCGCAGAATGGTCGAGGATGAATATATTACCAGTGCAGACGCAGCAGGAGCTGAAAGCGAAGCTCTTAATTTAGCGATCAAAAGAGATGATATTAAAGCTCCCCACTTTGTTTTCTACATCAAGGATTTGCTCTACGAAAAATATGGCGAAAAAATGGTCGAAACTGGCGGCCTGCGCGTCACCACCACCCTAGATTTAGATCTGCAAGAAACTGCTCAAGCTTCTTTATCTAGCGAGCTAACCAAGTTAGCGAGCTTAAAGGTCGGCAACGGCGCTGCCATCGTCACCAAACCAAATACAGGCGAGATTCTGGCGATGATCGGCTCCAAAGATTATTTCGACAGTGCCGCTGATGGTCAAGTCAACGTAACTTTAGCTTTACGTCAACCTGGTTCTTCCATCAAACCGTTGATGTACGCCACAGCTTTTGCAGAGAAAACTCTCAACCCTGGTTCAATGCTCCTAGATGTACCGACTTGTTTCAAAGTTGCAGGACAAAGAGAATATTGTCCCAAAAATTACACAGGCGGCTTCTCCGGACCGGTCTCCATTCGTCAGTCACTTGGTAATTCCCTTAATATTCCAGCCGTTAAAGCTTTAGCCACTATCGGTGTCAGCAAATTCATGGAACAAGCCAAAGCCATGGGCATAAATACATGGACTGATCCAGCTAATTATGGTTTATCTATTACTCTTGGAGGAGGCGAAGTTAGAATGATCGAGCTGGCTGAAGCCTTTGGTGTCTTGGCAAATCAAGGAATCAGAGTGCCTCTAAATGGCATCCTAGAAATTAGCAATTACAAAGGAGAGGTTTTAGAAAAATACGATAGTGAAACCACTAAATCTGATCTGAGTTATCTAAGTGAAAATGAATTGGCGACCGAGCAAGGAAAACTTAAAAGAGTTATGGAAAGGGCCCCTGCCTACATGACTAGCCACATCCTACAAGACAATAACGCTCGCCAAGCAGCTTTTGGCACGAATTCTGAATTAGTGATCAAAAACAAAATTGTTTCTGCCAAAACCGGCACGACCAATGACCTGAGAGATAACTGGACAGTTGGCTATACTCCAGAATATTTAACCATTGCTTGGGTGGGAAATAACAGCAGTAAATCGATGAGTTACTTGGCTTCTGGCATTACTGGCGCTGCGCCAATTTGGCACGATATCATGCAGTATATTCTGCAAGACAAAGAAACTATTTGGCCAGAAAAACCAGCCGATGTCAAAGTGAGCAATGTTTGTCTAACCGGCATGCCTGCTAAAAATGGCCTTGGTGAAATGATGGTTTCAACTGGAGAAGATGAAAATAGCGTTGGCGTCGTCAACAGCGACACTGACCCAATTGCCAGCTGTGAATCCAAAGGCCAAGAAATTTACTGGGAAAGCTCTAAGCCAAGTTATTCTGGCACCTTCCGTAAAGAATATTGGATTCGTAGCGAGACTGGCTTGCCACCCAAAGAAGGCGAAGAAGCCGGCGATCTGAAGCTAGAAGAACATAGTTTCTACTATGATCCACTGACTAAGCTTTACTGCGGCGATTGCGTCAGACCAGTGGACGATAAAGGCAAAGTTATCTACGAACAAAATATAATTAATTTGAACGATGTCAAAAATATTCTTTAGTATTTTTTTGTTTTTGTTACTGATTTTGGTGACTTTAATTTCGATCAATGTCTTTTACGATGCTCCTCTTTTCTCCTCTATAAACAACAATAGTCGTCTGCGCTATCTCAAGGAACTAATTATTCCCAAAAAAGACCACAAGGTCGTCTACGGCTTTTTGCCCTATTGGAATATCGACGACATCAAAATAGAAAAAGAATTGACTCATCTATCTTTTTTTGGACTCAACATTGCTGCTGATGGCAGTATTTCTACTAGAGATGAAGACGGCAATATCGATCCTGGCTACAAGATCATCAACGAAGAAAGTTTCCTGGACCTGACGGAGCAGATGAAAAGCCAAAATGGCCAAACAGAGCTGGTTCTCAAACAATTTAATGCCGATGACATCAGTGCTTTCATTAATAATGAAAAAGCCCACCTCAATTTTTTTAAGAGTCTTGATTCAATTCTGCTTGCCTATCCCATTTCTGGCATCAACATTGACATCGAGTACGCTGGTGAAAATAGTCAAGCTCTGCGAGAAAATTTTGTCAAATTTATGCGCAAGTTGGACTGGTATCTGGATACAAAATACAAAGATATTAAAATCAGCATTGATGTTTACGCTAGTGCCGCCAGCACTGATCAAAGCGTTTGGGACATCAAGGCTATCAGTCAATACGTCGATTACATCGTCGTCATGGCCTATGATTTTCACCAACGAGGCAGTGAACAAGCCGGACCAGTGGCCCCACTTTTTAGTGAAGATGGCAAATGGAACAAAGACATCAACCAAAATTTAAAAATGTTTCTAGACCAAGTGCCTAGAGAAAAAATTCTGCTTGGCATTCCTTTTTATGGTTATGGCTGGCAAACAGATTCCAGCAATCCAAGGTCTAATACCTACGCGGACACCGGCTTTACAGTTAGCTACAAAAAAGCCAAGGAACTATTGAACTTAAATGAGGGCGAAGTCTCCAGCGATAGCGCTTGGCTGGGAGCAACTCAAATTAAAAAATCATTTGATAGCGATGCTCTGTCGCCTTACATTACCTATAAACAAGATGGAGAGCTTTATACTATTTACTATGAAGATGCGCAGTCGATTGCCTACAAACTAGAATATGCCAGACAGCTAGATTTAGCTGGCATTGCCATTTGGGCACTTGGGTATGAAGACAACAATCGTGAACTTTGGCAGGCAATCGCCAATGGAATTTAAAAGTTTGACTAGACTGGTCAGCAGACCAATTTTACCAAATCTCGTAAGTCACTGAGACCACCTTGGCGACTTCAATTTTCTCTGGTGCAGCAGCTAAGAAATCAGCTGCAACAACATCGCCACCTTGCTCTTTGGAAGAGAGTGTTCCAGCAACTTGATTAAGATCATCAGTGATAGTAACTATTCTACCCAGACGCTTGCCAGCGGCGGCGGCAATTTTTTTAGCCTGATTGCGAGCGTCTTTGAGAGCTGCACGACGAGCCTCTTGAGTGACATCCTCCTGCTCTGCTGGTAAGAAACTAATGTTGGCAATAGTCACTGCACCTTTAGTATAGAGTGTTTTGATTAATTCAGAGGTTTTTCCTGGTTCAGTGCTGGTCAACTTGAAAACATTAACTACCTGATAAAGTTTGTCGCCACCAACAATAGTAGGAGTAATTTGGTAAAAAGCGCGCTGGACATCTGGATTACCCAAAAGCACCTTGCTTTCATCAATCAAAACCTTGGTATTGTTCTCACCCTGATTGACAGCAATGACAGGATCAATGCTTGAATCAACTCTAGTCACGGTCATTTCGACTTTGGCTGGAGCCACCTGTAGCTTGCCGCTGCCAACTACGGTGATAACCGCCGATTGGAAGAACATTTGCTTGAGTAAAAATGTAGCTGTGGCGACCGCCAAAAGTGTTAATAAAGGTTTTTTATAAAGAGAAAAAAAGTTGGCAACTTTCTCTACCTGGCTGATACCGACTGGATTAATCTTTGGGATTTGTGGCATAATAGCTATAGTGTAACTTATTTTTTTAGTTGGAGCAAAAGTAGAACTATGCCAAAAATCAAAGGGTCATTTCAAAAAATATTTGCTAGCGAAAGAGTTGCTGTCTTAATCGGCAGACTTGATGCTTTTTTCATCAAGTTGCCACATTTGCCCAAGCCAGTACGTTTATTCATTAGTAAGGTCATTCCGTTTCTGGCTTTGATTTTCGGTATCATTGGTTTACTCGCCAGCATTATGAGTGGTTTTTTCTTGATTTTAGCTTTAATCGCCATGGATTTTACTGTCATTGGTGAAATTTTAAGCGGCTTCGTCTTGGTTTTGCTCGACACTTTGTTTTTGCTTAAAGCCTTCAAACCACTACGCCAAGGCAATGCCGTTGGTTGGATCTATTTATTTTGGGCAGAAGTCTTGGAAATTGTTAATTTTGCAATTCGTAGCTTTAATGGCGAAACCAACATTTGGTTAGGTGTTGGCACTATTTTATTGAGCTTCTACTTACTGTTCGAGATTGGGCAGTTTTATGTGTATAAAAAAACTGAAGATGCTCAAGCTGTTAAACCGCCCGTTGTTAAGCCAGTCCTCATTGACAAGCATGAAGTGTAAGGTTACACTTCATGTTATATATGCAAAATCTTTTAGCAAAGATTGAAGAAAAGAAAAAACAACTCGATGCTCATCAACCATTTGAGCTGAACTTGACCAAGAACTTGCAAGAGTGGTTTAAGATTGAGCTTACCTACACCTCCAACGCGATTGAAGGCAACACTCTCTCCAGAGCTGAAACCGCACTAGTTGTGGAAAAAGATCTCACTATCGGCGGCAAAACTCTAAATGAGCATTTGGAAGCAATCAACCACGCTGCCGCGTTTGAACTAGTGATGGACTTAGTGACAAAAGCTAAAACCGATCTCACCGAAAACACCATTCTTGATTTACATCGTTTAATTTTACAAAAAATTGACGACAACAACGCTGGACGTTACCGCAGCGTGCTAGTGCGAATTGCTGGCTCTAGCGTAATTATGCCCAACCCACTCAAAGTGCCGCAGTTAATGGCTGAGTTCATAATTTGGTTAAACAAGCAACGTATAGATGAGATGAATTTGGTAACTTTAGCTGCAGAAGCCCACTTAAAGCTAGTCAGCATTCATCCTTTTGTGGACAGCAATGGCCGAACTGCTCGACTACTGATGAATTTAATCTTGATGCAAGCTGGTCATCCGCCCGTTATCATTCTCAAAGAAGAGCGCGAGCGATACATTGATGCTATCGAAAAAACTCAACTCGGAGGTTCTCGGGCTGATTATTTGAATTTGATATACACAGCTGTTGAGCGCTCCTGTGATATTTATCTAAGCGCACTCGAAAATAGAGAGCAAGAAAAAACTCTCAGTCAGAAAGAATTACTCAAAATCGGCGAATTAGCAAAACTCACCAATGAAAGCGTCGCCACCATTCGCCATTGGACTAAAGCCGGCTTGATTGAAGTTAAGGCCTATTCTGAGGGTGGTTATCAACTTTATGAGCAGAAACAAGTCAAAACCATCGAACAAATTAGGCAATTGCAAAACCAGAAAAGATTAACTCTTACTGAAATTGAACAGATCTTGAAAAGATAAATTAGACTTCTTCCTAAACCCCACCCACCTGCCTAATCTTCTCGATTATCCACATCCTGGCCAAAGTGGAAGTGTTAACTCCCATCTCAGCAGCGATACTGGCGAGTTGCTTTTTGAGCGTGGCTTGAATGCGCAAGGTGATGGTCTCTTCTTTGGGCTGACTCAGAGTGACTTTGGCGGTCACTGGCGTGAGCTCGTCCAAAAAATCGGTGAAGTCATGAGTGTCCCAAAACTCAGCTTCTTCTTTAATTGTTTGAAAAACTGGAATTCTAGTGGTTTTCTTGGTCATTAGCTTTTTTTCTTTCTCCGCGACTACTGTCGCGGGCCGTCACTACATAATACTTTATTTTAGTTAGTTTGCTTAAAACTATTGATAAAAATCGCTGCTGCTTGGTTTGACCAACTAATAAATACCTGTCTGCATAAGTTTGATCAACATAAATGCAATTATGACAAGCTTCCTGCACTTCACTTGTCGACACACCGTGACGAGCAATGTGCTTAATATTAAAATCATCCCACTGGAGGTCGGCGATCTCTATCTCCATGTAAGACATTATAGTACATGAGTGAGAGGGGTGTCAAGAATCTTGCCACTAGAGAGAATTACCCTCTTAGTCTGGAATGGACACAAATCTTGAAACAAGATCGTTGAGACTTATGTCTAAATCCTCCATCACAGCCGCTACCTTAGCTGACAACTCCACTTTAGAATTCTTTGGTAAATAACCAGAAATTCTGTATAAAATTTCATTAAATTCGCTGTTCATCGTTATTGGTTCTCCACCATATTTTATGTATGGATCACCTAATGGGTCAATTATAAACAGCTTACCAGTTTTTTCTTCTTTTATAATTTGAGTCTCACTCAAATCCCCATGCACTGTTCCAGTTGCTAAATAAAAGTTTAAAAGGCTTGCTATAAAATTTTTAACCTGAACCGTACTTAATTTTGTATCAATTTGTACAATATCTTTTCCTTCTATAACTGACGTCGCCAAACCAATTATTTTATCTCCATTTTTCACAAAACCAAGAAATTTGGGCGTATTGAGATATTCGTGAAGATTAGGAAACTTTTGATAAAAAGCAATCTGGGCTTCCGTCATTGGATGACCAATATGGTAAATTTTAATAAAAGCACGCTGTCCTGATTGATCGACACCAAAATATATAGACCCCTGATCTCCTTGAGATTCTGACGGCATTATCTCATCAATTTTTATAGTTTGATCATTAACAGAAATAGTGTCTCCGATTTTGAAGGAAATTTCTTCTGCTATTCCAAAATCACCATTATTATAAGACTTTATTGAGGGGGGGCTTCCTTAGCATTAGCAATGTTATCAGGCATCATTTCTGCAACCATCGTCCAATCGCTCATTCTTTCTGGTTGAATGATGGCAAATATTTCTTCTCTAGAATAGCCTTTACCGACCAGCAAATTGTAGGCATCTAGGGCATGAATAATTAGTCCAGATTGAACAAAGCGACCAAAATATTTCTCCACAGCGATTAGATAACTTCTGAGGTATTTTTTATTTTGAAAATTAAATCTGTAAGATCTCATGTCTTGCCTCGCTTCTGCGAAAGGGCTTATTAACTGCAGATCCATAAAAATTTCAGCTTTTCTCCAAAAACCTATTTTATTATTGGAACCAAGACGACCTGCAACTACTGCTATGAGCTCATCAGCCAATGAATTGTCTGCGTCGATTCTGCTATTAGAAAGAAAATCATTAAATAACTGATTGGCCTCATCATCATTAGATGTTTGAGTAGAAATAAAATCATTAAATTTTTTATTCATCTTGCCATCATAAAAACCACCAAAAAGCTTCACTTCTTTCAAAAGACCATTCCATGAATGTTGTCGCTCATGCTTAAATTGCTCACCATTCATAGTACCAACCACAATAACTTGATTTGTTACGAATGGAAAATTCTCAGTATAATTAGCAGCAAAAGCTTGCCTTGGAAGGTAGCTCACGACAGTCAACCAATAAGTTATTATCGATACAATTCCTTTTTTAGGCGTCTTGATTTCATAATCTGCTGATACCCTAGCAATATTTAACGCATTGGTTTCAAAAACTATTTTAGATCCTACTCTTTGTACTTTTACTGAACCAATAGGTTTAATGTCAAAAGTTTCTTCAAAAAGCTTGTATGGATCTGCGTTAGGAACAACAATTTCCTTAGCTTTGACTATTTTCTGCCCATATTTATCAATGAGAAGGGTGAGTTTATCAATGGAGCTTTGCTCTAGATTATTTTTTCTTGCAAGCTCTAAAAATTGTGTTTTTAAATCATCAATCTCAAAGTCAGGGTTTCTTATAATAAAATCAGCAATAAAAGCCTGAGTTTCTGCCATGGATTTTTTGAGAGATATTGAAGAATCATTTGATAAATAACTCAAGCCGTGTGGCTGCATTTGACTAAAATCAATTCTTTCCTGACTCAGCAATAAAACTAGTTCTGCGTATGGATATTCAGCAAAAACTCCATGTTCTTTTATCTCTCCAGTAGAAGAATATCTTTTAGTCCAAAAAGAATCATAGATGGCCTGTGCAAAAACAGCATCTTGGATGGTTAATCTGTGACCAATAATCGCATCTTCGCTAATACCATAAGAAGCTAGGTCGCCAATATCTCCATTAACAGCAGCCGCTTGTCCGCCAAATTCTTCTAAATCAAACACATAAGCTAATTCTTTTTGCTCCCCTCCTGGAATAAATCCGGAACCAACTAATTTAAATTTTGTTGAAGTTGGATCGCCAATGGTAACGCTAAGATGAGATAAGTCTGTTGAGGCTCCAAACAATTCTTTCACTCTACCAAACCCAGAGTTCTCCAGTGATTGATCGACTGATCGGTAATTATGTACTATTTGTGCATTTCTAAAATAATTCTTAATCCAATTTATGTTTTCAGTTTGTTCAAAAAAGTCAGGCTGCTCTCTAATTACTTCGGCCATAAAACGAATTATTTCTTGACGCGATTCAGCAGCAATTTCATCAAGGATTTCTGCTTTAGCAAAGATTTGATCTTCTGGTTTTAAACTAGAAATACGCTGTTCTGATTTAATGATGGGCAATATTTTTTCATTGTAAATTCTTTCAGCTAAGAGATGCAGTTGATTGCTCTCGTTTTTTTTGGTTGCTACATAATTCCTACTTGCTGGCAATATATAATTGTTTCTAAAATCTTTAACTAGAGATTTTAATTGCTCTGAAAATAGAGAAATATTTTCTGAATTGGCCGTACTAATCAAACTCAGCATTTCTATCAACTCTGCTGGTAAATTAGAGAATTGGTCAAATTGTCCCACATTTGGAGAGAAACCATTTTCAAGATCTGATTCTAGAAAATAACCTAGTGAGATAATGTGACCGTCAACATTACTAAGGTACTCATAATTATCGGTTAGCTGATAAGCACGATGGTTGAAGATTGCTTCTACAATTCCGATAGTGGCATCGTGCTCCCATTCGTAATTAAATATTAATTCCTCTTTCAATTTTTTAAGTTCATCTAAAGTAGTCGCTTCATTAATCAAAGACACAGCTTTTTTGACATGATTCATCTCCTGAGATTCATTATTTTGATTTTCTACTTTTCTTTCCTCATCTCTCTCTCCACCTCCAAAACTCTCAATCCATTTTTGCATAGACTGCGCCGTGTGCAGAGCAACCATGTTGTCAGCGTTTTTAAAGCGGATGGAGAGAACGACATCTTTTAGATAACCAGCATCGTCTAAAACGTAGTGGGCAGAAGCAATGGTCATGGCGGATTTTTGGGTTGGAGTCAGGGCTGGACCGGCAAAACGATGACCGGTGGCCAATTGTTCAGTAAGCAAAGATTCCACTGCAGCGGTGGTTGGCTGGTTTTTGGCGTCAAGCGGTTGACCAGCGACATTGAATTTTTTCAAGCCAAAGCCTGACATCATTGCTGGTGCCTGTAAGTTAGTTAGCCCGGATGCAAAAAATTGCGAGAAGCGATTGAGTGGCGCGTGCCAACTACTCGGCAAAGTCGCCACAATCCCCGCTACCAAAGATTTGATATTGCTTTGGGCTGCGGCCAGAGTAATTTGCTGTTCCATAATCTGCAGCAATAAAACTTTACGCTCAGTGCTAGCTTGCTGCCAACTAAGTAAATCTAAACCGTTGCTAAATCTAGCCAAATCAAGATCATCATCGATTGCATTATTACCAAGCAAAATACCAGAAATCTCATCATCAGACAAATCTAGAGTTTTACGATTGGGTCCAAGCAAAGTCAGCTGCAAAATCAAGGCTGGACTACGCAGACGTGAGCTTTTTGGCAATTGCTCTTCTGACAAACTACGAGCAAAGTTGGCTACTTCATTGACAGCTTTAAATAACTTTGGTGCACTGACATTCAGTTCAATTTCATGGAAATCTGCTTTTGCTTTTAAAGCTTCAGCATTTGGGCTAATGCCAAATTTTGGCGGAGCCTGAGCAGTCGTATCCAATTGAACTTTTAATTCTTTACGAGAAACAACGTCCTCGTAAACTCTACCTACGAATTTAGCCATAAAAGCCTCTGTCTGACCTCCATCCCAAACTTCATGATTAGTACTAGTGCTATAAGCAATTTCTTTGCCATCAGTCTGGACTAAAGTAACAAAGTTGGCATTAGGAAATTGACGACGAGCAAGATTGGCTGCCTCAACAGTGCTGGTGCCCAAGTCATCACTGACAACATCTTTTTGCAAATCAATGATCAAGACTGGTAATAGGTCAAATTTGGCCTTATCTGCAGCACTCAATTGATCAATATCTTTTTGAGATAAGATGATTTTGCCATCCATGAAGGCCATTTCCATCTGGTAATCTGGCTTAACAACTCGATAGCCATTTCTAGGCAGCAAAAATGATTTTTCATCTGCAGAACGGTTGTAAGAAGAAAAGAGCCTGGTGACTTTATTCTCAAACAAAAGTTTATTTACAAGACTGGCTGAATCGACAGTATCTTGAGTGGACAACTGCCATTCTTGATAGCTATAAGATAAAGTTTCGAGATATGCACTTTTAACAATCTCTTTCAAGGTTGAGCGATTATTATCAATCGAACCTTCTTCACCAACACCTAAATTTAATAATGATTTCGCAACTCTAGTCTCGTCAAAAGTCACTGCATTGATGTCACTTTCTTTTCCCTGATTTTGGATGGCATCTAAATTCAATTTGGAATATCTACGCCATGGAGAAGTAACATGATTAAGGGCAGAAGCAAGAATTTGGTGATTCCAAACCATATCACGATAACTGGCTGTCTGACCACTTGGTAGTTCTATACTGAGTTCACCCTCTCCAGCAACTTTTAAAATTTGCAATGGATGACTCTCAGCAGTTAGTGTACCTCGCTCAGATTCGATGATCTTATTTAAGGCTAATTCTCTATATAAGAAAGGCTGGTTTAAGATTTGGGCCAAGTACTCCATTTTTTCCTTGGTGGACATGCCTGGAGTTGAGAGGATTTTATTTAAATAATCCTTTGCATTCTCACCTCGCAATTCCTTCATTGAAGAACGAATAATATCATTAATTTGTTTGCCTAAAATAAAGCTCGTTACTTTCTCTTGCCCACCTTTAGCAATTTTTTGAGTCCACTCCAAAAACTGGATAGGTCCGCGGATGACAGCTGTCTGCCAGCGAACTCTGAAAGGAGAGGCCGTGAGTTCCCAGTCTATTTTTAACTCAGTGGTTTTAGTAGTTAGTTGCAAAATTTTTTGCAACTCTTCGTCAGTTAAATCCTTGGAATTATCAGCGGCCTGATTCTTTAAATGTAGATACATTGCAGCTGTTTGTTGTTTGCTTGACTTGGCAATTGGTTGTTGGCCGCCTTCATCAGCTTGCTTGGTAAAAGATGCTGCAAAAACTTCTTGGCATTTTTTTTGCTGTTGGCAAGCAGAATGAATATCATTGATTAAAGTTTTTTCTTGGAGGGCCCTGGAGCTTCTGTTCAGAGAATTACTAATACTTTCAACGAAATTCCAAACTGGTTGAAAGAGGAAGTCTGGGAGTAGATGAATATTGTTTAACCAAATTCCAACATTGTCAGAAATAATAGAGTAATTAATAAAGATATTTGGCATGAATGGAGCGAGCCAGTTAGGCAAGACTGCGCCAAGACCCATGAATAAAGGACTATTATTTTGAGCAGAATCTGGAGAGACAAGCTCATACTGCTCTCCTTCAAAAGCGAAATAGAGAATTTCTTGGTCAGCAGCAATTGCTCCTTCAAAACCTTGGAATACAGTCTTACCCTCATTTGGTCCAAAGTTTATTCTTCCAGCCTGGGCTGAACTTGGCCAAAAAACACCATTCTCATCAGTAAAACCATCTCCTGGGACGACCATGGAAATATGGCCTTCCGTAACTGCGATAGTTGGTTTTCCTTGATCGGCCAATATTTTAGCTTGCTCAGCAGAAACAGGATGCCAGCCCAAGTCAAAAGCAAATTGTGACTTTAGCCAAGCCAACATGTCTGTCGCCGATTGTTCCTTGTTATTAAGCCAGTGTGGAATTTCAGCTCCCATAGCCTTAGTCACGTCAGATACGAAAATATTGCAGTAAGTATCGAGGCCGAGATAGCGTAATCCGTTAGTGACATTAAAGAAACTAGTTATCTTGAGATAATTCTCTCTACTGAAAATCTTTGCGTAGCTTGGAATAATCGACTGATCAACTCCCTTCCACCTATCATCATTTCCATTAAAATTATAAGTACCGTCTCCATTGTCTTGAGCGCTAGTAAATCCACCAAAAGGATTTTTGACGTTTAAAGTAATGGGTTTGAGCGTCGAATTTTCTAAAGCACCCTGATAAGCTCCAATCGAACCTAAAATATTATCCGCATACACAAAACCACCTTGAGAGCTAACATTGTCACTGAATAAATTTTTAAATGATCCTACATTGTATAGTGCCAAAGTATCTTTCCAATTATGATTGCCAAGAACTGGATCATCATAAATTGACTTGAGAATACGTGCGCCAGTCAAAACATTAAAGTATGGATCCTTTAACTCGGCTGAATTTGGTCTGCCTGGAAGTGCGTGCGGCCCATCTCCAGGTGTAATTTGCATTAAACCGATAGTTCCAGCGTCACTAACCCAGGTCGCTCTACTATCACCATAATCACCAGTTTCCCATTGCATGACTCCAACAAGAACAACAACAGGCACTCCAGTTTCTATAGCAGCGGCTTCTGCAGCACCACGGTACTCAAGATTAATTGCCTGGATATCTGCTGGCAACTGATCGAAAGTCATATTTTCTAATCCTAAAGAGTCTTTTATCTTAACTATCATTGGGCTTTCTGCAGGCAAAACACCGTCACTCGTGACGTAAACAATTGAGGTTGGCTCAACACCTTGACTCAAAAGTTTGAAAAAATTGGCGCGATACGGGAAATCTTTTGCAAAAGTTTCAGGTTGATTCAAAAATTGAGCAAAACTAAGAGCAAACTCTGCATTTGAGCCTTTGATTTGGTTCTCGTCATTATTTTTTCTAGCAGAGTTTTCAGCAAAATCTTGGTTTGGATCACTTTGGAAATAGCTGCCTGGAGTACCAGCTTTGCCAAGATAAAAAAGATTGTAAAAAGCAGTTTGAACGTCATTTTGGCCAGTGCTGTTCGGAGCATTATAGAAAGTGGCATCCACCAAAGCCTGAGCAATTATCATGGATTCTTCCTGCTCAGTCGCTGCCGCAATATTAATCTGCAGATAATCACCATGGTCTGCAATCGTATATGGTTTAGATGAAGAAGAAACTTTAACAAATCTAATATTCTTTGGCAACCGATCAGTTAGCCACGAATAACCCTTAATAATTTTGTCCACATCACTTACGTTGGCGCTTGAAAAACTACCCTCGTAGTCTACGAAGTTGAAAGAAACATTTTCTCCTGAAGACAAATTATATGTTAGGACTTTTGGTACTTGGCCAGAGCTAAGAGCCTGATCCTGAGCCGCACTAACTTCAACAGTAAAAGCAATACTTTGATCAACCTCTTGAATAGCTTCTGCAACTGGAAGAGCGGGAGGAGCGGCAATACTTACAGCATCATCAATTTTGCTAAATTGTCTATAACCCTTACCTCCAACTTGATGTAAATTGCCAGATCCTCGTGCCCATTTGGCAAATTGACCTTCTCCAGTAGCTGGATCATGCATCAGGACATCTTTTGTAATTGTCCAAGTTTCGTCTTTTGGATCTTCGCCCTCTAGATAACCTTTTTGAATGTTGGTAGTGGCGTATATTCTGCCCTGAGCATCAATTTTGGTAATTGTAATCCAGTGTGGGTCGCCCCCTTTCAGATAAAGTAAGTCGCCGACTTTCACAGGGTGAGCCTTAGAATCAAAATTGGCAATTGAATCAGTTACCGTCGTCCATTGGTATTTATCTTCTGGAAAAATGCGCTGCAAATCTGGAAGGTTATCGTTATCATTCCCATTATTAAAGTCATTCATTTGGTTAAAGTCGTTTGGCACAATTTCTTTGCCATTACTATCTACATCACCAATATAACCACCATCCCTCATCAATGCATAAGATAGCGGCCCACAAATTGTGCCCCCGCCAGCAGAAGTATGCAAATATTGTTTATCCATGACTGTAATTGTCGCCTCACCCTCAGCTTCATATTTGCTGCCGTCAATGTAGGCACCTGTGGCAGCATCATCTAATGAAATTTCTGTAGCTACCGGCTCAACTGGAACAACTGGTGCTTCTTGACTGTCAGAGCTTTGATCAAAGACTGAACTAGAGAATTCTAACTGAGTTTGAATTTGACGTTGATTAGTTGATTTTTGGTTGTCATTGGTGCGAGCTGTTCCTCGAATCATTGCCACCTGAGCCTGTTTGCCATCTTTGCTAAATTTGCCATATACTTTTTGGAAATCAGCAGAAGCAGTTGGACCAGAAAAAGTACGAATACGAATCATCCCATCTGGAATAACTTTGCCATCCTCAAATCCATAATTGGCATCCATAGTCGTAATTGAAGTAACAGTGCCCTCTGCATTTTTAACTACATTTAAAACACCAAAAATATGGCCTGGATTTTCAGAGCCCTTGTTGTAAACAATGCCAATGTCTCCAGTTTCAAAAACTGATAGGCTGTGAACGACATATTCATCATATTCTCCGTTGTAATAGTGCCCATCTAGACTACTTGCTAATTCTGAACTAATAAAATTCTTGGCTTCTGCTACTCCATTTTTGGCGCCAGTGATATTAATTGGCACATAATTTGGATTGCCAAAACCCATTTTGACAAACAAATCAACAAAGGTAACACACTGTACTTCTTGACTTGGATAATTCTGCAAATAAGCAACATATTGTTCATCTGCATAGACCATTCCTTGTTTGAACACGTCATCATTCAATAAAGCAGCAAAAGGAGAAGCTGCTAAACCTTCTTGCAAAACCACGCTTGGCAAAACACCTTTGCCGGCAGCACCACTGTCTTGCCAATCATTGAGAATATCAGCAATTAGAACTAGAGCTTGCTCATTAGCTGTAGCTGGCACGAAAGTTGGATCAAAGTATTGACTACTCATTACCACTGGTGCCTCTGCTACAGCAGTTTCCACAACTGCCGGAACTTCTACTGCCGGCTGCACCGCTGGAGCAACTGGAGCCGCCGCAGTTTCTGCAGGCACAGCAGACTCAATAGGCGTTTCAACAACCTCTCCTGCTGCTGGCGTTTCTTTAACTGGTGGAACTGGGGAGGCTGGTTTGATTAGATTGTAAAAAAGCACCAAGATAGTAATCACAATTGCTGCCGCACCAATCACTTTGAATATCCTATTGGCTGTCTTATTGGTTTTTAAAAAATCTCTGATCTGTTTGGCTCGCTCTTTTAAGCGCAAACTTAATTTCACTTTGACGGCTGGTGCTTCTGGAGTGCCAGCAGCGGCTTTTTTGGCGGCTTGAGCGGCAGCGCGAACAGCACGTCTCTCAGCTAATTTTGCCAACAACTTACGAGTGGCAAAAGCTAAACCAGTGCCTGCCGCGGCAGCACCGGCGGCAGCTGGAGCGGCATTTTTCTTAGTTGCTTGCCAAGCCCTGGAGAACCAAGACTCTGCTTTGGCTGGGGTTGTTGTAGGAGTGGTGGTGACAGGAACAACTGGAGCTGTGGTTGCTGGCACAGTGGTGACAACTGCTGCAGTGGGAGCTGTAGTGGGAGCTGTAGTTGCAGCCGCGCTCGACTTAGCAGTCTGATGCTCTTCCAACCATTTTTCTAATTTATCTAGCGAGTCAATTGAGTCTTCAGCCCAGGTAGCTTGTTCAGTAGACGTTGCGCCAAGGAAAATGGCGGTTTTGCGATTGCGAGCCAATAGCCCTCTGTTCTCTTTCACCTCCTCATTAGTTCTATTCACAAAAGATTGCCAATTGCTAAAAGAAGTAACATTTCTAAAGAATGGAGTACCATTGTTAAAGACAATGTAAGGGTTGTTTAAATTGCTAAAATCAGCGGCAGTGATGTATTTGGAGGTGGTGAGTTTTTGCACTTGCTCAATCTCTCCCACTTTAGCCTGCAGCTCTGCCACACGCTGATTGTAAGTGACAAAATCAGCAATTTCTGGCACTTCCTGGCCTGCTGCCTTGAGTTGCTGTCTGACTTTGGCAAATTTTTCACTCTGGCGAGAGTCAGTCAGCTTACGCAACTTGTCAATCTGCACCAATAATTGAGCAGCGCGCATGTTCTGCGTATCTGGCAACACGTAACTTTCGCCAATGTTAATCAAATAGATGGCAGCAGCATCTTCCAATTCGGCACGCAATCGAAGCAAATAAGCATTGCGATCTTGAAGAGTTCGAGCCAAATTAGTTAGATCACTTAACAAATTATTTTGATCCAATTTGTTGTCACGCATGTGTTCGATGGCACTATTCAGCATGTCCAAATTTAAGTTGAGCTCTGCCAAGGCCATTGAGCCTAAAGCGCCGTCAGCTTTTAAACCATTAAGTAGATTTCTCATTGATGAGAAGAAATTATTCTTGCTGACTCTAATAACAGCAGGTTTGGTATGATCAGCACTTTTCTCTAGGGTTTTGAGAGCATGATAAGCTTCTCTGGCTCCAACTCTGATCGCGCCAAACAGATCGGTTTTGCTACCTGCAGTCAGCAATTGTTCTTTGAGGGCTTCAAGCTGGGCCCCATTTTTGGCAATTTCTGCTTGCATAGCTTGCAAGTCAGCAATGTCAACTGGACTTAAAGCGACAACTCCTTCGTTGATTACAAGGCCCAAAAAATTAGTAGTCTCGATTTTCATTTCACCTGCATTTAAAGTTTTAGTGATCTCTTTATTCGCCGCTGCGACAGAATTTAGAGCTGCATTAGTATCGACTAAAGTTTGTCTAATCAGAGCTTCTTTGGTGTCAACTAAAACTTTGATGTAACGCTGCACGCAGACGTTTTGACGACCGTGATCATTGATGACTTTGTTGCGAGTTTCGCTAAGTTTGGCAAGGGCAGCCTGCTTCTTGGCGGCGGCTTGATTGCTAAAATCCTTAGCTCTGTTTTGTTCATTATTGGCTTGAGCCAGTGCAGCCTCTTGACTTAATTTTTCTGATTCTGCAAAAAGACGATCGGCCTCCGCCACTCCGTCTTGGACAGCAGCTTTAACTTCCTGGCAGTCGGAACAAGTTTGACTTGGAATAACTTTCTCTAGCTGAATTTCCTCATCATCAGCTTTAACAACGCGCAGAAGTAATCCAGTACCAAAATCAATTTGGTCATTAATCTTTAAAACACCATTGGATTGCCACTGACCATTAATGCGTAGGGTGGAATTATTATAGTTTCTAATTATCCAACTTCCCCTTAATTGAATATTAAATAAACTAAATAGAGGATTAAGAATGGGTTCTTTATAAGATAGATAAGCATGAGTTGGATTAAATTTAGAACTATAAAGCGTTGGTTCATTAGAACTTCCAAAAATAATTGCGCGGGAGATATAATCTTTTGCCAAATATGATAATCGTCCAAGAGCTGCATTAGTATTGCCCGCATTATTCAATCCAACAGAACCAACACTTGTTGACGATGAAAAACTCATATTAGCAATATCTGTCACAATCACTTGAGAGTCCATCTGAGGAGCTATTACCGCTACTGGCAAGCGGCCGCGTAAATTAATTTGCACCAAAGATCCATCAAGCTGCTGCAAAGAGTCACCTTTGGTATGGCGATGCCCTATAAACCACTTTACTTTCTTCCAATCGAAACCCAAAGTCTTTTTTTGCTTTCCAAATAATGTTTCAGCAGTTTGACGAATTTCAGACTCGCTAGCATAAAATTGATTGGTTGAATCTTGATTATCAGTCCAGGTCAACAGCCAATAAGCCTTCTCTGTTTTATTATTAATATCTGTGAGACTCAAATTGTCAAAATAATAATCCTGGCCATAAAGATTGGCGTTCAATTGTAAATTTGGAGCACTGTGAGTAAATACTCTAATTGATCCGTCAGAGTTTTTTTGCAATGCCATAAGAGGCATTTCTTGTTCAAAACGATCCCAGGCATCAATAAAATCTCGTCCAAAGTTGGATTTCATCCAAGCTAAAACAACTTCTGCTTCACCTGGATTACCACTCGCTTGCTTAATAAACTTTCTAAATGGTACGAACAAACTGTCATGGTTACCTTTCAAGTAATAGAATGAACTTGGCATCAATACTTTTAGGTCCATGACTGCCTTCATTAAGCTCAAAGAACGAGCCATCTCTTTATTAGCGTCTGGATCATTTGGAATATCTGCAAAATTAATGTGGATCCAATTATCTTTAACTTCTGAATGCATGCCGTCACCAAGCAATACAAGCTTAACTAAATTCCTGGAAAGTGCCTCCAATAAAGTCATTTCTCCAAGTGCAGTTTGCACCTTCATCGCAAATAAATCTGCAAGCAAATCAGCTTTTGCATGCAGATCGGAAACTGCAATTACTGGCTTATCTTCTTCTAAAACAACCACACCTGGCTCGTCCTTTAAAACTTCAGTGACTTTCTTCAGAGAGTCTAGATACATTTCCTTATCCTGAGGCATATCAGCGCTACTCTCCACTCTTAACCTATTTAATATTTGTTGAATTTCTGATTGCGTTTGAGCAGATCTATCATTTTGAGCAACCTGAACAGATGAATTCGCTTTTTTATAAGCTAAGAAACTTGCATATTTTGAATTTAATTCCAATTGCAAGGGCTGGCCACTCAAATTAACTTTTTTGATGTATTTATTACCTTCACTTAGTTTGTTATCTATGGATTTGATCTCATCTACTACTCTACTTATTTGTTTCAATTTGTCTTCATAAACATACATGTTGTCAGTTTGTGAAATAGAATCATATATGCCCAATTTACTTAGTAATTCATCAATTTGATTAAACATTTGAAGGTGAGCATCAATAAATGATTGGATTTCCTGGCGACTAGTAAACTCAGTAATTCGTCTGCTTTCTTTCTGGTTTAGCTGTTGTGCTTGAAAGCGCAAATCTCTAAGCGGATCAACCTCCAATTTTTCACTTGGAATTTGGCCACTGCGGACAACCACTTTGTCATTAATAAAGCTCAAGCTTAAATTACCATTAGCATCTTTGGTTACTTTTGCTTGAGCTCCAACCAATTCATCTCCTATTTGATTTTTAAAATCACCAAAGAAAATCACGTCATCAACTTGGACAGATTTGACCACATATGCTTCAATTTTTAAGCCATTTACATATGTGCCATTTGTAGAGCCTAAATCTCGAATATGATACTGACCCTTAGTATCTTTTAGAAAGATAGCATGCTTTAAAGACATCTGCTTATTAGATGGAACACTTGTGGTATTAGTTGCACTTCTACCAATAGATTCCAGTTGGAAAAAATCTATGGACTCTTCATCTTCTGATTCTATTTGATCATCAAGATTTTGCCTGTCTGGGGCGGTACCAGCAGCATCGGTGACATCAACAATAGATTGACTGATTTTTTCTATCTCTGCTCGAGCCGACTTTTCAAATTCTTCCAAAGATTGA
>CALQZX010000012.1 GCA_943350175.1 Parcubacteria group bacterium
AAAGAGAATTATCTAGATAAAACTAAATACAAGGTTGAGCTAATTGTGGTTGATAACGACAGCACTGATGATTCGGTCAAACTAATGCGCAAAGATTTCACTTGGGCCACCACCATTGAATCAGGTCGCAATGGCGGCTTTGCTTTTGGCAATAACGTCGCCATTAAAGATAATGAAGCTCGCTACGTCATGTTGCTTAATAGTGACACTGAGTTCTTAACAGACGGCAAATCAGATCTTGATCAAATTATCGAATACATGGATCAGAATAAAGAAGTTGCCATGGTAACTCCAAAGGTCGAATTAGGCGACGGCACACTCGATCCAGCTTGTCATCGTGGCGAACCAACTCCATGGGCTAGCTTTACTTATTTCATTGGTTTGGAAGATGTTTTTTCCAAAGTGAAGCTTTTCTCTCAATATCACCAAAGCTACAAAGATCTTAAAATTGTTCATGAAATCGATGCTTGCACCGGGGCTGCTATGGTTGTTCGCAATAGCGCCATTAAAAAGGTCGGCATGCTAGATGATGATTTCTTTATGTATGCTGAAGATTTAGATTGGTGTAAACGCTTCCGCGATGCTGGCTACAAAATTGTTTTTTATCCAAAAATTAAAATCATTCACTATAAAAATAAATCTGGTATTAAAAGTAGCAATAAAAAAACTGCTTCTATTACTCAACAATATTTCTATAAAACCATGCTTCAGTACTACGACAAACATTACAAAGATAAATATCCTAAATTCCTAAGAGAAATTGTTAAATATTTTGTCTTAGTCAAAACAGATGGCCGTTAAAAAAACTTTTAGAATTGGTATTGATGCTAGACTAGCCGGTCCAAAACACGCTGGGATTGGTCGCTATAGTGAAAACCTTATTAAAAGGTTGATAGAGTTTTCTTTGCAAAAGGAAGATAAGACCAAGATTAAATTCATCTTATTTTTCTTCGATCTCAATCAAGCCAAAGAAGTTCTTGGCGATCTTTTTTCTAGTAAAAATATTGAAATTATCACTACTGGCATTAAGCACTATGGCCTTAGAGAGCAATTTATTCTCCCTGGCTTCTATAAAAAAGCAGCCTTAGACCTTCTATATGTTCCGCACTGGAATGTGCCAATCGCTTATAAAGGCAAACTGGTCATCACCATCCATGATTTGCTTTGGTACGAACAAAAGGGCACCAACGCCACCACTCTTAAACCATGGATTTATCTGATCAAATATTTTGCTCATAAATATGTCAGCAGAAAGGCTGCTAAAAAAGCTCTAAGCATTTTTGTGCCCGCAGAAACAGTTAAAGATACAGTTATTCGTTATTACCCATTTGCTAAAAATAAAATTATTGTCAGCAAAGAGGGCATCGCTTCCATCTATCAAAAAAGCTTAGAAGAAAAATCTTCTCCAAATCAAAACCAAAGAATTAAAAAGCAACTGATTTACACCGGTTCTCTCTATCCGCATAAAAACCTAAAGATCATTATCAAGAGTCTTAAAAAACTACCAAAATATAAATTATTAATTGCTTCTTCTAGAAGTATTTTTCAAAGCCAAATCCAAACTCTAATTTCCAATTACAAAGTCAAAAACCAAGTAGTCTTCCTTGGCTTTGTACCAGATGAAAAACTCATTTCAATTTATCAAGAATCAACTGCTCTGGTGCAGCCATCATTGTCCGAAGGCTTTGGTTTGACAGGTATTGAAGCTATGGCTAGCCACACTCCAGTTTTAGCTTCAAACATTAAAGTTTTTAAAGAAATTTACCAGGATGCTGCTTTCTTTTTTGATCCAAATTCTTCTTCTAGTTTTATTACTGCTTTGGAAAACCTAGAGTCTGGCAATCGTAAAAAAGTTGTTGATGAAGGTCTAAAAGTAGCTGGTCAATATAGTTTTGACAAGATGGCCAAAGATATTTGGCTACAATTTTTAAAACTTTTATGAAACCAAAAATTGCCCTGGTTTACGATCGAGCCAACGTTGCTTATGGTGGAGCGGAGCAAGTTCTTCTGACTATTAAGCAACTTTACCCAGACAGCGTCTTATTTAGCTCTGTTTATGACCGCAAAACGGCTAAATGGGCAGAAAATTTCACCGTCAAAACTACCTTTTTACAAAAACTTCCCTTTGCCAAAAACCTACATCGCTATTTGGCAGCCTTGATGCCTTTTGCCTTTGAGTGTTTAGATCTATCTGATTACGACATCGTCATCTCCGTCACCAGTGCAGAAGCCAAAGGCGTCGTGACCAGAAGAGATCAATTGCATTTATGTTATTTGCTTAGCCCACCTAGATATCTTTATCATTACCAAAATGAATATCTGCAGCAAAATCATCTTCTAGGATTGCCAATCATTCATGAGGTTGCCAAATTTGCCTTAAATTATCTAAAAAAATGGGACCAAATCGCTATTTTTAGACCAGATTTGATCATTCCTATTGCCGAAATCGTCAAAAAAAGAGCCAAGAAATACTACCAAGGACTAGAGCTTGAAGAAGTTATTTACCCACCGATTGATTCATCGCTGTTGCAATATGAAAATAAAGATCAACGAACAGATGAAAAAAATAAAGAAAAATACTTTTTACTGGTTAGCCGCCTGGTCCCTTACAAAAATATTGCTTCTGCCATCTTAGCTTGTCAGAAACTCAATCTTAAATTAGTAATCGTTGGTGAAGGTCCAGAAGAGGAAAAACTCCGCAACATGTCTAATGACTTAATTACTTTCCAAAAGAAACTGAGTCAAGAAAAATTAGCCAATCTTTATCAAAATTGCCAAGCAGTTCTTAGTCCTGGGCTGGATGACTTTGGCATTGCCGCTTTAGAAGCAAATCTTTTTGGTAAGCCAATTATTATCAATCAACTTTCTGGAGCTGCAGAAATAATTGAAAATAATAAACATGGCATTCACCTCCCATATGAAGAGGGGGACTTACACCAAAAAATAACAAATAATTTAATTGAGAGCATTAAGAAATTGCAAAAAATCAATTTTGACCCAAAACAACTAAGCAAAAATGCATTAAAATATGATACAAATAGATTCGTCCTGAATTTCGACAATACTCTACAGAAGGCTTATAAAGCAAAAATAGAAGGAAGATTATGATTGATAGAAAACATATTTATGCTGTCCTCCTAGCTGGTGGCGGTGGCACTAGACTCTGGCCTAAATCTAGAATCGAAACCCCCAAACAATTTCTCAAACTCACTGGTACTCAAAGTATGATGCAGATTGCGGCAGCTCGCATCAATAAGTTGGTTGATTGGGAAAATATCATCGTCGTTACCAATAAAATTTATTTAGAGGAAGTCAAAAAACAACTTCCTGAAATTAAAGTCGAAAATATCATTGCTGAACCAGCCAAAAGAGATACTGCTGTAGCTATGCTCATCGGAGCTCTTTACGCCAAGAGTAAGGATGAGGATGCTATTGTCATTAATGCTGCCTCAGATCATGTAGTCGACGATATTCCAGAATTCATCAAGGTTATGAGCGCCGCTGTCGAAACAGCTGCTTCGAATCCTTACTTAGTTACTGTCGGCATTACACCTTCATATCCAACCAGCGCTTTTGGTTATATCAAAGTCGGCCAAGATATCAAGAAAATCAAGCGAGATCTAATGCTTTTTGAAGTTGACAGCTTCACTGAAAAACCAAATCTTGCCACTGCCATCGCTTTTATTTCTACAGGCGCATATTTCTGGAATGCCAACATGTACGTTTGGTCAGCCAAAGAACTCAAGGCTGCTTTTGCCAAATTTATGCCAGATATGCTGGAGATTTGTAAAGATTTAGATCAGCTCAAAAGCAAAGACTTTCATCAAGCTTTAACTCAAGTTTACAAAGAAGTTGAAAGCATTTCCATTGATTACGCCATTAGTGAAAAAGCCGACAACCTCGTCCTTATCCCTGGTGATTTTGGCTGGAATGACGTCGGAGACTGGAAAGTTGTCTATGATTTAGGCAAAAAAGACCTTTCTGGCAATGTTACCATTGGCGATGAAAAAGAAACTCATACTCTGGCAGTCAACGCTCACAAGAACCTCATTCACACTGATGGACGCCTGGTGGCGATTTGTGGAATTGATGATTTGATTATTGTCGATACAGATGAAATACTGATGATCTGTCCAAAAAATAAAAGTCAGGATGTCAAAAAGCTTGTTGAACGACTTAAAGAAGAAAATAAAAAAGAATATCTATAGCTGCGATTGATTTAAAATATGACTTACGATCAAAAAAAAAGGGTTTTAGATTTATTAGTGGCAACTTCCCTGATTATCGCTTTTGCCCCTTTCTGGGTTATCGTTCCTCTTCTAATCTTCTTTGATTCCGGCTGGCCAGTTATTTTTACTCACAAGAGAGTTGGCAAGGGAGGCAAGGACTTTGAGCTCTTTAAGTTCCGTTCCATGGTTCTTAATGCTGATGAAATTTTGCACCAAAAAAACCACAAATTACTCCAACAATTCAAAAAAGGCGACTGGAAAATTGCTGCCAAAGACGATCCACGCATTACTCCTCTTGGTAGATTCCTACGTTCCTTCACCATCGATGAATTTCCACAGCTTTTTAACGTTCTCAATGGTCAAATGAGTATGGTCGGTCCAAGAGCCTACGTTCGCAAAGAACTTGAGGAGCAAAGTAAAAAATACCCAGAAACCAAAAAATATATTCCTTACATTCTTTCAGTCAAACCAGGCATCACTGGTCCATGGCAGACGAGCGGTCGTAATGAAATTCCTTTTTCCAAAAGAGCAGAGATGGATAGTGAATACGCCAAAAACAGAAGTATTAGGAAAGACATCCTTATTCTTCTACACACTCCAGCCGCCATGTTGTCTAAGTGGTAGCCTCCGCATTTCTAATCTGTTATACTTAATTTCTATGGACATGGAACAAGAAAACATCCTCAGCCAATTTTCTGCTAATTCTATTGCTAATGAAAGCAAACCAGATTTGGAAGAAGAAAACACCCCAATGTTGGAAACTAAAAAAGTGAAATTTTTACCAAAAACCTGGCAGAAAATCTTGTTTGCCATTTTTCTTCTAGTCGTCATCGCTCTGGTTAGCTTAGCCAGTTACACCCTATTAATTGTTAAAGAAATCAAGCAAGAAGCAGATAAAGCCATGCCGATTGCCTTTGAAGCTAAAGGCTTAGTCGCCAGTCAAAACCTAAAAGCTCTTCCAGAGAAAATCTCACAACTTAAAGAAATCAAAGTCAGAATTGCTCAAAAATACGATAAATTGGCTTTCTATGGCAAGATGCCATTTATTAGCAACTACTATAAAGACGGTCAAAAACTTTTTGAGGTTGCTGATCATGGCTTCAGTATTGCTGAAAAAGGCGTCAACTCCATAGTTCCTTACATTGATCTTCTGGGCTTCGGTGGAGAAGGCACTTTTGCCGGCGGAACCACTCAAGATCGCATTGTCTTGATTCTAGAGACCCTCAAACAAATTCAACCCACCATCGATGAGATTGATAATGAAACCAAAACTATCGTCTTGATCTTAAATGAAATAAATCCAGATCGTTACCCAAATAAAATTGCTGGCAAAGAAGTCAAAAGCAAACTGATTGAAGTTCAAAAAAGCGCCGCTATGGCCAGCCAAACTTTTTCTGATTACAAGCCAGTCATCGCCTCTCTTGGCAAAATGGCCGGTGCAGAGAAGAAACAAAAATACCTCGTCCTATTTCAAAACGACAATGAACTGCGCCCAACCGGTGGCTTCTTGACCGCTTATGCCATCATTAACATCGAAAAAGGCGTCGTCACTTCAGAAAACTCTGGAGATATTTACGAGCTAGATCAGAAATTCACCAAGAAAATTGCTATTCCAGCCGTTCTTGGCAAATACCTGACCACTGAGAAATATTATCACCTGCGTGACATGAATATTTCTCCAGACTTCAAAACTTCCATGGATGAGTTTTATGCCAACTATAAGACTGTCAAAGGTGAACCTCAAGATATTGATGGTATTATCGCTGTCGACACCTATGTACTGAGTGAATTGCTGCGTCTCATCGGTCCAGTTGAGGCTCCAGGATATGGCATTTTTTCAGCTGAAAACAATATCAAATGTGATTGTCCTCAAGTAGTTTACGCCTTGTCTGAAATTATCACCAAACCAACCCCTTACCTGCGTGAAGATCGTAAAGGTGTTCTCGGACCACTGATGAAATCAATTCTGGCCAAAACTTATGACCTAGATAAAGCTAAGTTCCCAGAACTATTTAAGGTGGCTATGGCTAGTGTTGAAGGCAGACATGTTCAAATGTATTTCATGGACGAAAACACTCAAAAAGCTGCCGAGCAAATCAATGCCGCTGGCAGAATTTACGAGCTTAAAAACAACACAAAAGATTGGCAGATGGGCACAAATATGGACTTTTTGGCCATCGTTGACGCCAACCTTGGTGGAGCCAAATCTAATCTCTTTACTAGCTATGATGTCAAACAAACCATCAATGCTCCTGCAGATGGTCGTTTAGAGAAAACCGTTGAAATCACTTATAAAAACAGCCGTAAAGCCGACAACTGCAACCTGGAAGCAGGTCTTCTTTGTCTGAACTCGACTCTTAATGACTGGCTGAGAATTTATTTGCCAAAAGGTTCAGAGCTCATTGAAATCCAAGGTATTAGCAACGAAGCTAGCACCTATGAGGAGGGTAATTTGACCGTCATTGATGGTTATTTCAGCCTAGAGCCAATGGGTTTGGCCAAGATTAAATTGACTTACACTGTGCCTTACACAGACACGACCAGCTATAACTTAAAGATGTGGAAACAGGGTGGAGTCGACACCATTCCGATGTTGATCGATGTCACTGGCGGAGAAGAGCAATTTACTCTAGTCAAAGATTTCGAATACAGCACTGCTTTTTAATTGAAGCAGCAGCAATCATTAGACTTGTAGCGAAATAACAAAAAGGTTCCTTAATTTATCTTTTACATATTTTAGTACTTTTCTTCTTCCTCAAGTAGACTCAGCTACTATCGTCATCAGAAAAGACTAAAATATAGTAAAATCTATTATTAATTAACTCATTTTTTATTTCGCTACAAGTCTAATATGAACCATTCCTTCAAGACAGAGGCTCTGATTCTCAAAAGAGCTAATACTGGCGAAACTGATCGCATTGTTACTTTACTCTCCAAAGATCATGGCAAAATCGTCTGTGTTGCCAAGGGTGTACGCAAACTCAAATCCAGCAATCGCGCCATCCTGGAACCAGGTAATTTGGCTCAAGTTTTCTTAATTAGAACCAAATCGATGCCAATTCTGACTCAAAGCAAATTGCTTGCCGAAGCCAGCACTGCGCGCCAATCTCTAGCTGGAATTTCTCAACTCTCCCAAATCTTAGAAATTTTTGACCGTCTTTTTGTCGAAGATTTTATTGATGAAGAAACTAGTCTCTTAGCTTTTGCGATTCATGAAGAGCTCTTGGGTGAAACCAAAAGAAACGACAAAATCAAAGCGCTCTTACAAGAATTAATTAGAGCTCTTGGTTATCAAGATCTCAAGCAAACCGCACACCTCAATATTTTAGATTACGTGGCTGAGATTACTGAGAAAAAGATGAAGAGTTTTGAGTTCTTGAAGGTTGGCTAGAATAACTCCTCCAGTGTATGCACAGCATCTTGACCGAGCTTTGCGAGGGAATGTCCGAAATGGAGACGGAGGACGCGCTGCTTTTTGCTTGTGCAAAAAGGCAGGGTCCGAAATATAATTAAAACATCTTATGCCAGATATCAAGCCAACCACCACTCTTGAAGAAATTGTTTCCCTGTCCAAACGTCGCGGTTTTGTTTATCAAACCTCAGAAATCTATGGTGGTCTTGCTAATTCTTATGAATATGGTCCAGCTGGTGTCGAGATTTTACGCAAAATCAAAAACTTGTGGTGGGATTTTTTCATTAGCAAAAGAGAGGATATGCTCGGTCTAGACAGTCAGATTCTCTTGCACCCAAAAACCTGGGAAGCTTCTGGTCACGTCAGTTCCTTCGCAGATCCAATGGTTGAAGATAAAGTCACTCACAAAAGATATCGTGCTGATCATCTAATCGAAGCCTGGCTTGAAAAACATCCGATCGCCAATCCTCCTGTAATAGAGGCCATGAAAATCGAAGACATGAATAAGTTCCTGGTAGAAAACAAGGTCAAATCTCCAGACAGCAATGAAATCAACGAAGTTAAAAATTTCAATTTACTTTTTGAAACCTCCATCGGTGTAGTCGACACTGCTAGTCAAAAAGCTTATCTCAGAGGTGAGACTGCTCAGGGTATCTTTTCTAATTTCAAACAAATTCTAGATAGCAACCGCGTCAAACTGCCTTTTGGGGTGGGTCAGATCGGTAAAAGTTTCCGCAACGAGATCACCACTGGCCAATTTGTTTTCCGTACCTTGGAATTCGAGCAAGCTGAAATTGAATATTTCTTTGACCCTGAAACCAGCAATTGGGAAAAACTTTTTAAAGACTGGCAAGACAAAATGTGGTATTTCGTCACCCAAATTCTTGGCGTTGATGAGTCGCGTCTTCGTTGGCGCCGTCATGACGATGCTGAGCGTAGTTTCTATAGCAAAGACACTTATGATCTAGAGTACCTTTATCCTTTTGGCTGGAAAGAGCTCTGGGGCATTGCCTACCGTACTGATTATGACCTCAAACAACACATGGAATTTTCTGGCAAAAGTCTCGAATACACCGATCCTTTCACCATGAAAAAGTTCGTGCCTCATGTCATCGAACCAGCAGTCGGTGTTAATCGTTTGTTCTTGATGGTGCTTTGTGATGCTTATTACAAAGATGAAGAAAAAAGTCGCCTAGTTTTGAAGTTAGATCAAAAATTAGCTCCTTACCAACTGGCTGTTTTTCCACTCCTTAAAAATAAAGAAGAGTTAGTTGCCAAAGCTCGAGAAGTTTACACTGCACTTAGTAAAGAATATCGTGTCTCCTGGGACGAACGTGGCAACATCGGTAAACGCTATCTTTCCCAAGATGAGCTTGGTACTCCATACTGTCTGACTATTGATTTTGAAACTTTAGAAGACGAAGCCATCACAGTTCGCCAACGCAATGACGCTTCACAAGAGAGAATTAAACTAGCAGACCTTGAAGCTTACCTGCAAAATGTGTTAGCCTAAAATACCAAATTAATATGCCAAAACTAAAAATAAGTAAAAAACAGTTATTAATTATTCTTCCAATTGTTCTGGTTCTGATTGGAACAGTCGTCTTTTTCGTCAATAAAAACAAAAAAGTTGCAGCTCCAGTCGTCACCAGCACTAAGAAAAAAATTCAAAGTCCAGTCAATGTTATTCCTGTTTCAGAACGTCCATATTTGCGTCTTGAACCAACTAGCGATGGTCGCAATATCGTCATCACGGTGGCAGAAGTTAAAAAAACTGCCAGCCAGCTTGACTACGAAATGGAATATCAAACCGGCTCAATGCTGCAAGGTTTCGGTGGCTTGATCAAATTAGACAAACTCCCAGTTTCTGACAAAAAGCTTTTTGGCTCGCAATCAGCTGGCGGCGCCATTACTTATCATGAAGACATCAAGGGCGGTAATTTCTTGGCTCAATTTACCGGTGGAGAAAGCTACGCCGTTAAATCTGCTTGGAGATACTTTGAAAACAACATTAAGGCTAGCGAATTTAGCTCTCAAGACACCAAGTTCATTATCAACAATCAAGACCTAAGCAAATATTCTTACATCGTCATTTACAATTCACCGGGTTATCCTGAGGGACTCAAGGGCGATCTTATTTCTGACCTTTACGTTGTTGGCGTAGAAAAATCACTCAAGACCATCAGCAGTGACTTCGAGGTCAGTATTCGCGCTAGTGAAGAAGGACAAATGATGGGCTATGACGGCTCCAAATGGCAAAAAATGGACTCTACTTATAGTGAAGGGTTAGTTAAAGCTAAGGGCCCTGCTATGGATGTTTACGCGGTGGTGAAAAAGTAGTCTCACAAAGAATTTAGGCCGAACAAATTCAAGTCGATTAAATTGGTTTTTAGCAGTCAATTAATGACTCTGCTAATTTGAGCTCCAAAATATTTAAATTGATGTATCAAGATATAATTTGATGTATTTTGATATTTTTATATAAATTTATTCATTCATCTAAAAAATACGCAAAAAGATATTCAGAACCTAGTGATAAATTGTCCACAGATAGTAAATTCTTGAACTGTAGACAAGCTGTCGACGGTTAAAACTACTGGCTCAAGATAACAGCATTTAACTCATAGAGTTCGTAAGAAACAAGGGAAATGAACAGTATAAGGAAATCATACAGTTAAAAACATTCACCAGTGAAGAGTGAAAAACCTATCAATGAGGAGAAGTCACAACAAGCAACAATAGAAAAAATTCAATAAATCTTGATAAGAAAGCCGTTAACATGGGAAAAATGGCTTTCATTGGTAGTTGGCGCGTGGACAAATCCACGCGCCAACTCTAGGCTCTAGTCGTCTGTGCGACGACTTGAGCGACCGCGGCGGCGAGGCGAGACATCAATCTCGACAATCATTCCGCCCAGGCCCTCGGCCAGGGCGTTCATGATCATTGAAATTTGTTGCTGCTCCTGAATATATTCAGGAAGCAAAGCAACATGCTCTGCCAGAGTTTTCGGGCAGGAACAATCGCTCTTGGTGGCAGGGTCGATCCAGCCACAAGCGACGCAGGTTCCAGGAAATTCCTGGCTTTCTGTGAATTTGTGGTCGGTAGGGTGAACAGCGGCGGTAACCGCTGCCACTTTTTTGACAAATTCATCAAAACTTGAAACCTGTCTCATCAACCATTCACCGTACTTTTGTAAATCTGTAACTTTATTTGTAGCCATTTTGTACACTCCTTTGAGTTTTTGGGCGGTTTATCTCACTTCGTTCACGAAGCAAGAATGGCCCAAGTCTAAAGATAATATTCTGCAGACTTGGACCATTCAGAGAAAACCTCAAAAAATAAGAAGTGTCAATTAAAAACTATTTCCCATGTTAACGTGCTAAAAGAATGTTTGAAAGATTCTTGTGGTGCTGCTTTAGCACCAAGGAACGTCTCAAACTCCGTGATTATAGGATATATATATAATTGTCAAGAGTTATAGGCCTCTTTTCCCAACAGCTTATCAGGATTACCCGAAGCAAACTTCGTATTTACAAGGCATTTTTTCTTGGGTACACTTGATCTTGGTAATAAATGGTAAATAGGCTCATAAGATTAACAAAATGCTGATCGGCAAATATTATCACCACTTGGAAGAAAAGGGCAGATTGTCCTTGCCAGCCAAGTTTCGAGAAGTCAGCAAGCAGTGGATAGTAACTAGAGGTTTGGATGGCTGCCTATTTTTATTACAAGAGAGCAATTTTCAGAAGGAATTAGAAAAGATTGCTCAAAGCTCTTTTACAAAAAAAGCCAATCGCGATTTAGTCAGACTAATGACTAATGAAGCCAAGGAACTTGAGACTGATGAAAACGGTCGAGTAAATCTGCCCGATTACTTGATTAAATTTGCTAATTTGCAAAAAAACGTCGTTGTGGTAGGAAGCCTAGATCACCTGGAAGTTTGGGATCAGGATAAATATCACAGCTACATCGAGCAAATTGAAGGCGAGGCTGAAAGCCTAGCCGAAAGCATTAACTTAGAAAAGTGATTTAGAAAAATAAAATGAATAAAGATCAATCAAAACATCAAGCAGTCCTAGTCAAGGAAGTCTTAGAAGCATTAAATCCGCAAAAAGATTGTTATTACATCGACGCCACTTTTGGCGCTGGTGGACATAGTCGTGAAATTTTGAATACAGGAGCGAAAGTCATTGCTTTCGACTTTGATCAGGCAAGTATTGATGCTGCGAAAGAGCTTTTTAATAAAGAGATTAACAGCAAACAACTCATTTTGCTTCGAGAAAACTTCAGCAAAATGGATGAAAGCCTGTTGAACCTTAAAAAAAGTTTAAACCTAGAAATTAGTGGCATTTTCTTTGATTTTGGCACTTCGACTGATCAACTCATGTCTAAAGACAGAGGTTTCAGTTTTGAGGCTAGAGAAGAAACCCTGGATATGCGCATGGATGACCGCTTGGGTGTCAAAGCCTGCGATTTGCTCAAGCTTATTGATGAAAAACAGTTGGCTAAGATGCTTTTTGAATACGGTGGTGAAAATGATGCTAGAGCCATTGCTCGCAAAATTGTGGCCATCCGTCGCAAAGATCCAAACAGCTTAGATAAAGTCGGCACCTTGGTCGATCTCATTGAGGAAGTTAAGGGTCAAAGAGCCAGAGGCAAAATCAACGCTGCCACTAAAACCTTTCAAGCTCTGCGCATTATTGTGAACGATGAATTAAGCAATATTGAAGCCGTCCTTCCTAAGGCTCTGAGAATTCTACAAAACAGCAAAGCCATCGATAAAAGATTGGTTTGTATCGCTTTTCACGAAGGTGAAGATCGCTTGGTTAAAACTTTTTTTAAACAAATTGAAGCCACCAATATTGGCAAGCTTATTAACAAGAAACCTATTCAAGCTTCAGAAGAAGAGCTGGCGATTAACCCCAGATCTAGAAGCGCTAAATTAAGAGCCTTGGCTCTATAAAAATATGAAAAAGAACTTGAGCATTTATTACGGATTATTAGGAGCAGCAGTTTTAGCTCAAGTCTTAGTCACCGTCGTGACTCTTAGTCAAAATATTGGTTACGGTCAAAAAATTAGCTTCTTGGAAAATAAGAAAACTGCTCTGCAAATTCAAAAAAGCGAAATTGCTCAAGAATTATCCAAGAAAATAGCCATCAACGAATTAGAACAAAAAGAAAATAACGGCTTCATCACTATTTCTGACGTTACCACCATTAATAGAAGCTCTTCCAACTTGGCTCTTAGATAGCTGACAAATTCAAAACTGAATAAATGAGAGAAATCGAACCAGAAATCAATTACTCCAGAAAAAACATTTTCTTTGCTGTCTTTTTTTTGAGTTTGGCCATAGTAGTCAGCAGACTTTTCTATTGGCAAGTGCTCATGAGCAGCCAGCTGAGAGCCGAAGGTGAATCTCAAACTTTGCGTAAACTGGAAAATAAAGGTTTGCGCGGCCAGATTTATACAAGCGATGGCTATTTACTTGTCGGCAATAAACGCGTTTATGATCTCAAGCTAGATAAGAAAAACTTTCAAGGCGATTCCAAATATCTGGCTTACAAATTGAGTGAGATCGCTAGTCAAGATTGGCGCTTTGAGGACGCGAGCTCTAGCGCACAAAGGGAAGAATTAAAAAAAACCATTGAGCAAGAGGTCTCACAAAAATTCCAAAGCAAAGGTAATTGGCCAAAGCTATTGGACAATTTGAGTCAAGAAAGTAAAAACAAAATTGAAGATTTAAAAAATGATTATCTCGCTTTTGACGAAAACTACGAAAGATTTTATCCAGAAGCCTCAATGGCCGCCCACTTGACTGGCTTTGTTGGCCGTGATGAGAACGCCAATGAAATTGGTCGCTATGGTATAGAAGGCGCCTTAGAAGATGAACTGAAGGCTAAAGCAGAAAGCAGCCTTTTCAAAATGGACGCCCTGGGTTTTCTCTTATCTGGTCAAAAATATGATAGTAAAAATTTGAACGGCCGCGACATCACTCTGACTATACGTCGCGATGTGCAAAATCTAGTAGAGCAAAACCTAGCCTACGGCATTGAAAAATATCAGGCAGATCGAGGAGAAGTAATTATTCTTGATAGTAAAACTGGTAAGATTTTGGCTTTAGCTGCCTGGCCTAGCTATAAACAATGGCAATATTATAAATATCCAGGCGATGTTCTTAAAAATCCAAGCTTAACTAGGCTCTACGAGCCAGGTTCTACATTCAAGACTCTCACCATTGCTGCCGGCATTGATAGTCAAGTCATTACCAAAGACACTCCTTGTCCAAAATGCTCTGGACCACGCCAAATTGCTGGTTACTCAATTAAAACTTGGAATGATGTTTATAACCCAAATATTTCCATGATCGCTGGATATGCTAAATCTGATAATACAGCTATGATGTTTATTAGCGATCTGCTCGGCACCGATCACTTAGTTTCTTATCTCAAAAAATTTGGGATTGGCGATAACATTAATATTGATTTACAAGATGACACTCGCACTCCTTTTCCAAGCAAAATCGGTCCGGTTGAAACCGCCACTATTTCCTTTGGACAGGGTATTAGCACTAATAGCTTAGAACTCCTTAGAGCTGTCAACGCCATCGCCAACCAAGGCAAAATCCTTGAGCCGTTGATTGTGGAAAAAGTTTTTGATCAACAAAGCCAAACAGAAATTCCTTCACAAATCAAAGAAGGGGAGCAAGTCATTTCCAAAGAAGCTGCCAAAACTGTCACTGAAATGATGATTGAAGCCGCTCTACATGGTGAAGCGCAGTGGATTGCCTCTAAAAAATACACTGTGGCTGCCAAAACAGGCACTTCTCAGGTTCCAGATCCACATGGCGGTTATAAAGAAGATGAAACCATCGCTAGTTTCATTGGTTTCGCTCCAGCCAGCAATCCAAGATTTACCATGTTAGTTAAATTGGAAAATACAAAATCTAGTCCTTGGGCGGCCGAAACGGCCGCCCCACTCTGGTATAAAGTGGCAGATAAACTAATGATTCTCCTGAATATTACTCCGGATAAATAGGTTGTCGACCAAAAATTTACAAAAAAACTAAGCGTTGGCGATTTTCATCAATTTTTCAACATCATCTCTAGTCTTGTCTGGAGGACCGTCTAAAATAATGGTGACTTTGGTCTGTTTGCGTGAGCGAATGATCTTAAGAGTAGAGCGATTTTTGAAGTATTTTTGTAATTTACCCTCCCAAACAGCCACTTCCTGATCATCTTGAGTGAGTGGACGACCGCGGCCTTCATCTTTTTTACTGGTGGTAAGTTCATTATTTTTACAACGTCTTACCAGTTCTTCAGTACGACGCACTGAAGCATTTTCTTTAAGTACGATTCTGTAACATGCAATCATTTCTTCTTGAGATGAAATACTGGCTAAAGCACGTGCGTGACCTTCACTGATTTGCTCACTAAGCAAACCATCGCTAATGGCATCTGGCAAAGTCAATAATTTTAGACTATTGCTGATATAAGCAGGGGATTTGCCAATTCTCTTGGCTACTTCGCTAGTGGGCATATTAAATTCTCTTTGCAAGCGTTGAAAAGATTGGGCTCTTTCGATAGCATTGAGGTCATAGCGCTGTACATTTTCGACGATAGCCATTTCCAACATGCCTTGTGGAGTGGTTTTTTTGATGAAAACCGGGACTTCTTCGATGCCAACTATTTTGGCTGCACGCCAACGTCTTTCACCGGCAATAATCTGATAGCCAGCTGGTGTCTCTGCGACCACGATTGGCTCCAAAATACCATGAATACGAATTGATTCGACTAGTTCTTCGATGTCTTCTTTTTTGACTTTATCTCTTGGTTGAAATGGGTTTGGCTGAAGATAATTAATGGCAAGTTTTTGAACGTTTTGTGTCATGACTTATATATAACATAATAGGTCAAATTTTTCACGGGAGCTTTTCACAAATCTTAAAAATCAATCTTTTGGAAATTTTGGCTTATCCATTTTCCACAAACGATTGAGGGTATCGCCAACTATATAGCTCAGAGCGATTACTCCTATAAATCCCATGGCTGGCACTAAAAATAACAAGGAAATTTTGCCAAAAAATATGATCACAAAATAAATAGCAATGTAAAAAAGTTGTCCTTCTAACGGGCTAAGAATTTTAAAAAATGTATAGGCTAATTTATTGAGCACCGAAGTTGAAAGAAGAGAGTGAACGAAAAATCCAGAGAAAACCATCATCAAAAAGAAAATCCAATATTCATTGACGTCATGATTAATGATTCTAAAACTAACAACAATCAAAGAACCAAAAATAAAATCGCCAAAGTGATCGGCATAATAACCCCAACGAACTAATCCGGTTTTTCTATAACGTCCTAAAGCACCGTCACAAGCATCAGTAGCTATATGAAGTGCAATGGCAATAATATTTAAAAGTAAAAAATAAAGTGAATATTGACTCAATAAAGAACCAGCCAAAACCAAAAATGACCAAGCAATAGTACTGGAAGTTAAATGATGAGTTTGAATCCACTTTGGAATAGTTGGCACTGTCATGGCAACTAACTCATGATTAATTGGCGACAAGATTGAATCAACTTTATTAGTCTCACCGTCAAAGGCATTTGTTGTTGCTTTTATTTTTTTACTCAATTTGAAATTCATGATCTTTTTTCCCCAAATTTTAGCCACCAATTAGGATTTACTTTAGAAAAGAATAGTAAGTCTTCCAGAAGATCAAAAATATAATGCATTGACCAAGACAAGAAAACCACACTCCAATAAACTTGCCTGTTGGCAAAAAAATAATAAAAAAACAAAAGTGTCAAAAACAAGCTCACAAAATTATGAGAGTAAATTTGAGTGTTATCTTTGTGGTTAGTTTTACAAAAATTAATTACTTTTTTAAATTCTTTTTTACCCAAGAAAGCTCTTATTTTTGAAGCATAATCAGTGCGATGTCCATAAATGAAAATGAAGAACAAATGGTCTATATCTGGTAAAAAACTAAAAAGAACGGCCAAAAAGCCTGCTTTGTATAGATCGACGTTTGGATCAAGGAAGTAAATTATGGCTAATGAAAAAATACCGAACAATAAATGAATCAGCATGTGATGCTTTTCACTGCAAAACATCAATTTTTTTCTCATTTTGTCAGTCTAACACAGAGGAGTAGACAAGAACAGAGAAGTTGGAAACTTGCTAAGAATTTAGCCTTTGACAACGTTAACGACGGTTTTGCCAAATTTTTTGCTAAATTTGATGACGCCATCAATCATAGCAAAAACTGTCCAGTCATGACCAAAAGCGACACCCTTGCCAGCTTTGTATTTAGCACCTTTTTGACGAACGATAACTTGACCGACAGCAATTTTTTGACCGGCATATTTCTTGACACCAAAACGCTTACCGTGTCTTTTGCCTTGTGCATGCTGATTAACGCTACCTGAACCTTTGACGTGTGCCATATATTTTGCCTTTTTTCTTAAGTATTATTTTCTTTGCGACTGAATCCAAATAAACAAATTTGTCGAGCGACTCTAGCTCCTTCTCGAGCATAGATGACCGGATCGACCAAAAGATTGTATCCTTTTGCCTTTAATTTGTCAATTAAACTATCAAGTGAATAAGTTCTTTTCTCCAATTGCACTCTAGGAAAAACGATGGCAACAATAGCTCCTTCGTTTAAAATGCTTGCAAAAGACTTAAAAGAGCCCAAATACATCTTTTCCAAACCTTTGAATACATTGGCTAATTCGTTATCGCGAGGGGTTTGTTTGCCAAGGAAAGGCTCGGTAACAATCAAATCTACTTTACTGGCGAACTCTTCTGGATTAATGTGACTAGCATCCATGTAGAAAACTTTGCTTTCTACATCGACTTTATATTCTTCTTTAAACCAAGCCAAATTATCTCTAGCACCAAAAACAGCTTGTTGATCGATATCAGAACCATAAAGATTCAGGTTTCTCATGCCTGCTTCGAGTAAAACTGTACCAGTACCACAAAAAGGATCATAAACCAGAGGTTTGCCAGTGTTTTTTTGCTGCCATAGACCAAGAGCTGCATTAACCATCATGCGAGCCACTTTTGGTGGCAACATGCCTTTTTTGCGATCAGCATATGGCTTGTTGCGATCACGGTTGGTCCAATCATCAATATCTTGGACTCCTTTGATCTGAGCCAATAAAATCTTACTGTCTTCAATTAAATTGTAACTGAGCAATTCAGTAGCCTTACTCTTATGTGAGAGTAGAGCACTTTCGCTTGGATTGCTTGAGAAATAACGAGATTTCTTACCGTTTTCTTTGATGAGGTCTTTAATGTCAGAATTACTGACGTTGCGCTGACCTTTGCCAATTTGGGTGAGGTTGAAATATGGCTCATTACTTTGGCTAAGTAATAAAGCAACAATTTCTTCGATGAATTCTTTGTCTTCAATGGTATTATTAAATTCTTTGACTACCTCAAAAAGCTTGACGGTACCACCTAAGATCGCCATCATGTCTTGAGCTTCAGCTGACTCGCACTCAAAAATAAAGAGATGTTCATCTAGCTTTTCTAAGAAGAAATTTGGATAAGTTGCCTCAAATTCTAATCTAGATAAAAGAGTTGTATTACCAAAGAGAATTAGAAATTTGGACATAGCGAACCTGCGAGCGCAGTTTTAAATTCTTAAGCGATCTCAAGAACTTTGACTGTGCTTTGATATTGACGGTGACCATGCACCTTACGATATCTAGACTTAGACTTATATTTGGCAACGCGAATTTTCTCGCCTCTTTGATTGGAAACTAGTTCGCAAGAAACCTTGGCACCCTCGACTAGAGGTTGGCCAATTTTGAGATCATCTTCGTTGACGACTAGGAGAACATCACTGACGTCGAATTTCTCGCCAGCTTCTTTGCCTAATTGATCAACCAAAAATTCATCGCCCTCTTGGACTTGATATTGCTTGCCTTGTAATTGAATGATTGCGTATTTCGACATAACTGAGGGATTATATCAGATTTGATTTAAAATAAAAAGGCTAATTAAGCCTCATCTAATACATCTAAAAATCGCTGAAGTGGTAAAGTTGCCACGGCCATAACTTTATCAGCGCCACCATAGTAAAGAAAAAGCTGCTTGTCTTTAACTATCGCACCACAGGAGAAAACAACGTTATTAACTATCCCTATTTTCTCAAAATCAGTTTCTGGCTCAAGAATCGGATATTCGCTACGATATAAAATTTTAAACGGATCTTCTAAATCTAGAATTAGATAACCTAAACGGTAATTACGATCAAGTTCACTCACTCCGTGATAAATCAGCAACCAACCCTTTTCTGTCTTGATTGGTGGGGCAGCAATACCAATCTTAGCCCCATCCCAGTGTCCAGGTCTGGCTGGAATAATGCCTTCTTTCTCTAACTGCATTCCTTTTTTGAAATCTTCCAAGGAATCAACATAGTCAATGGCAATGTCGTGACCAGCAGCACGATGTAAAATGACAAAACGGCCATTAATTTTCTCTGGGAAAAGACAGGCATTTTTATCATCGATATCTGGATTTGAAATAGCGATTGGTTCTTTCCAAAGCCAACGACTGGCCAAAAAATCCTCTATTAAAATCGAAGTTATCGCAACTTTGGGAGGGCTAATGCCTTCGTAAGCAGTATAAAACATGTAAATCTCATCACCAACGATTGTTAATCTTGGGTCTTCACAACCAGAGAAGCCGTTATCTTGTTTCTTAGTCTCAAAATCCATGCGCGGAACATAAATTGGTGAATAAGATAAATCATTAAAAATTAAGCCATCTTCACTAATTGCACAACCAATTGTCGAAGTGTTGTCCATGGACATTGCTCTATATAGCAAGTAAACCTTATTATTTAGATAAATAGCTGCTGAATTAAAAACAGCCTGAGCTTGCCAGGCTCGATCAGCTTTGGGCGCTAGAATTGGATTATTGGCGAAACGTTTCAGCTTCAAGATTTCTTTATATAAACTCTGTTTGAGCAAGCTGAGAAAAATCGCTAGTTTGACGCTAACAAAAGCCCCAACCGTATCTGCAGCCCCATAGTAAATTCTGAATTCATCATTAACTATTACTGCTCCGCTTGGGAAAACAACATTGCTCACCTCACCCTGCTTTTCGTAGCCTTCTTGCGCACTAAAAAGCGATTCCGTGGTTCGACCAACGATGTGCATTGGATCATTTAAATCTAAGAGCAAGGCTTCAACTCCAAAAATTCTTTGCCCTGCATTAAGATAATTTTGGATATGCGAATAAATCAAAATCCAACCGTCAACAGTTTTAACAGGCACTGCTCCCACTTCGATATGATCGGTGTTTAGTCTGGAGACATTTAAAATATGCTCATCTAAATGTGCATACCAATTTTCCCAATATTCCTTGGACCAAATGTCACTTCTGTTCTCAAAATAGGCGATGGCAATTTTTGAAGGAGGCAAATCAGTGTCGACAGTCAAAAGAGCGGCATATTTACCATTAATCTTTTCTGGGAAAAACACCATTGCCTTGGCATTAAATGGTGTTACTAAATGTCTTTCTTTGACTGTTTCTAGATTGTCACTAAAAGCAATTGCAACCTTAATACTCTCGGAACTTGGTGGCCAAGCACTAATGGCAGTGTAGGTAATCAGAAATTCGTCATCAATCATCACAAAACGTGGATCTTCACAACCAAATTTTTCAAAGTCTTCTTCTGGCTTAATAAATTGTCTTTTACTGTCAAAATTAATCCCATCAAAACTAGAGGCGTAACCAATTGTGGAAAGTCCCAATCTATGACCGTTATAATCTTGATCTGCAGAAATTGCTCTATATAAAGAATAAAAAGTTCCATTTTCAAAGAAAATACTTGGATTAAAACTTGCTTTTGCTTCCCATAAAATAGTTTTATTAGGAACCAAGACTGGGTTATATTTACTACGAAAAACAGAGATATTATTCATTGTTATGTTGAGAGTTTAATACAGATTGAGTGTCTAATGCAAGGAGACTGGAGTCAAGAGTAGTTTTGCCGGTTTTTTTCAGATCATATAAAAATTGTTCAAGATTGGCGGTTGCCACGCAAACATAGGAATCAGCTGCACCATAATAAACAAACAAGGTTTCGTCCTTAATCACTGCTCCGCAAGGATAAACTACCCCTGCTTTAAAGCCAGCATTTTCATATGTTTCTCGTGCTTCCAGAATTGGATGGCTACTTCGATAAAGAACCTTACTTGGATCCTCAAGATCAAGCAGCATTGCTCCAACCTTGTATTCGCTAGCGTCCTTGTCATCAACTGCCTGATAAATTAGAAGCCAGCCGTCTTTAGTTCTAAGTGGTGGAGCGCCAGCTCCAACTTTGCGACTATCCCACCATTCTCTGGCTCGTGGTCTAATTTTATGAGTTTCTGAAAGGAAAATCTGACCATCAAAATTAAGATTATCAACGTAATCAATGTAAATATTGGGGAAAACTCTGTGCATGATTACATATTTACCATTTATTTTCTCTGGGAAAAGACAGGCACTTTTGTCAACTATTCCTGGTCTGCTGATTAAAACTGGTTTTTCCCACAAGAATTTATCATTCAAAAAATCGCTAAGAGCAATTGAAGTAATGGCGATGCGCGGATGATCCCAGCCGTTATAAGCCACATAGGTCATGTAAATTCTGTCATCAATAATTGTGGCACGAGGATCTTCACAGCCACCACAACCACCACCGGAAACGAATGGATTATTGGGGTCTCCAGGAGGCAAAGTAGCTCCTTCAAAGGTTTGGGTTGGCACGTAGACTGGCTTGTGATGACGATAATCGATTTGCATGCCATCCTCACTACTGGCATAGCCAATCTTTGAGATATAGTCGTGACCCTGAGCTCGATACAGCAGGTGGACTTTGTCTGCAGCAAAAACTGCGGCAGGATTAAAAGTACAAAAAGCTTCCCAAGAATTACGATTATTTGGGATAAGCATCGGATTGGAGATTGGCTTCATCAACTTTGGAAGAGGATTTTTTAGTTCTATCTCGTTGGAAATTAAATAATTTGGATAAGTAATATCCTTAAATCCGGCTTTGGCGCCTCGCCAAAGAGCTCTAAAGCTACTGTCTGCTTTAACTAATTCAATAAATTCCCATTGTTCACCAACATCATTTATCTCATAGATTGCCTTCGGCTCAAAGAAAAGGGCGTGATCCGGCTGGCTCAACTCAAATAACTGCAAGTAAATCTTGATTTGATTGTTTTTTTCTCTTTTGTGAAAAAAAACTGAAATGCCATTTTGGGCAATAAAAACATTTTCAATTAATTTTATATCAATCTTCAGTAGGGAAGCGTAAAAGGAAAAAACTTTATCTTGTGTCGCTGCAGCAACTTTGGAATTTTTAACGGCATTGTTTTGCTTATCTTTATTTAAAATTTCCAAATCATTTCTCCACAGTTTCAAAATAGAAATTTTGAAACGTTCTTTAAGCAATCTAGAAAATTGTTTAAGATTGAAATTTTTGGAAAAAATTCTCATATTTAATAAGTAAAAAACAAGCCTACAAGTTAAGCTTAAATTTCCATTATAGATAATAATAACAAGTTTAACAATATATCTAATTAGATATTGCTAAATCAATAGAAGATATGAGTTGCTTTTTTTTTAAATTTACTGGCAATTGATGCCACAATGCCTAAGGCAAAAAACAAAGAAATCACACTACTACCACCATAGGAAAGGAAGGGTAGAGTGATGCCAGTAATTGGCAGGATTGCCATATTCATTCCAACATTGATGAAAATCTGCACCAAAAACATCATAAATATTGTCAGTAAATAAAGCTTTTGTCTAAAATCCTCGACTCTATAAGCCAAATATAGTAAATAAAGCAACAAAACAAAATACATAGATAAAAGAAAAGCCGCTCCCACAAAGCCCCACTCTTCGCTAAAAGAAGCAAAAATGAAATCAGTTTGACGCTCTGGCAAAAAGCGCAAGTGAGACTGCACTCCTTGTCCAATGCCACGACCCCAAAATCCTCCACTACCCACCGCAATCAAGGCCTGACGAGCATTGTAAGCGCTACTGCTTTCTTTGGCGGTTTCTTGCGCCACTATTACATTTCTTTGCAAATGTAAAAAGCCTAACAACCTGTCTTTCTGATACTGCTTGAAAACTAGAAACCACAACAATGTGATCCCTAAAAAGCCAGCCAAAAATAAGGCTAAAATTTGTTTAAAATTAAGCTGATTAAAGAGTAAAAAAATAGAAGTAGCAGCAGCGTAAACAAGAACAGTTCCAAAGTCGGGTTCAAGCAAAATTAAAATCGCTGGCAAAGCGATAATTGTTATTGTTTGCAAAAATGAAAACCAACCAAACTTTTTCTCCTTAGAAAAAAAGCTGCTTAGATAAAGAGCAACTATCGGAACAGCCAGTTGAGAAGGCTGAAATTTAAAACCAAACGGCAAAACTATCCAAGCAGAAATACCCCTGGTAATGTTCCCGTAAATCAGCAAAAAGAGTAGTGACAAATTAAGCAATAAATACAACCATTTGGCTAGTTTCAGATGGAATTCAAAAGGCAATTTCCAAGCAACAATAAAAACTACAAAAGCGATGACGAAAGAAATGGTTTGTTTGTAAAGAAGATCTGGAACAATACTGCGCAGCGTAGTTAAAGATAAGATGGTAAAAAGAAACAGCAAAGCTAATAAAAAATATTTACGCATACTAAATTTTTGTTATTGATTAAGTTTAGCGGCATCAAGACTAACTGGCAAATAGTTTTCTTTAGTTGAAACTTTCTTGCCACTTTTAATTTCTAAATTCTCACGAGCGTCACCGGAAATCTCACCACCCTCTTGCGCGGCTTGCTTATTTTCTATAAAACCAGTGGCGTTTTTATTCTTGGCAATTTCAGTAGTAGAAGCTTCGCCAAGCATAGAAAAAATTAGCTCCAGATCATTCATGTGATCACGCAAGTTTTCTCTCTGCAAACCTTTAAAATTTCTGTATTCACTGGGAGTCATCCCAAAGGTGGCTTTAGAAATTTCAGCAGTGAGAATAGCGTACTCGCGTTGCCCACCCACGTTGCGTTTTTGCCATTCTCCAGTTAAGGTTTCACGGACTTCAATCCCACGCATGCGTTTTTCAATCCATGCTTGTGAATAGCCTTTAGCTTTATAAATCACCCTCGTTCGTTTAGTGGAAAGCTCCGGATCTTCAATTTCTTGAATTCGCTCATAACCAACTTTTGCTAACCAAAGTTTAAATGACTCAGCCTTGGGAGAAGGAATGGCTTGGATAATGCGAAAAAGACCTTCGGTATTAGAGCAGTCTGTTAAGTATTTTTTGCCATCAATAGCTTCTAATTTCAGTTCGTGACATTTTGTCACGACCTGACTTTCCTCATTAATCAGTCTTTGTTTTAATTTTCTCCAATAAGCTCCAGCGTTCAAACTATCTGTTAAAACTCCACAGACATCGACCACCGAAAACCACCACTCATTCTGAAAAATTATTTTACGCACTTTCTTGCCATGAAAAATGGCAATTCTATTTTGAGACTGATCAGTAGATTCTTCGATCATAAATCAAGTATACCTCGCCAAAACGACAAGAAAACGTACAAAAGTGATTTTGCTCAAAAGCGATGGTTTGCTAAAAAATACAAGCTACTGGCAAACAAATTTTGGCTCCTCCAGAAATGATGCGGCTGCGCAAATGTAATAACGATCTTCCAAGCTCGAGATGGCTTTTTTTTAAGACGCGCGCTAGCTAGCTTTTACTCTGGAGAATCGACCGCCGTGCCATCGAGGTCAGTGCTAATAACTTTCTTTTTCATAATTTTAGTCCTACTTCTTCGCCCTTCACCAGTTTTGTATTGGTCTTACTCTCAATCTCAGCCTGCCAAAACTCTGGCCAAGTTGGCAATTCCACTTCAACGATTCTATTCATATCGAGCAGAGCAACTTTACGCAGATCTTGGATTTGACGAATAATTTCTCTGGCTTCGCCTTCAGTTCTTAATTCTGCGGTTAGATTAAAATCGTAATCAACTTTTAAGTCGCCATCTTTTTCTAGCCATTCAATTTTTTTGACATTAAGCTCCATCAAAAGCAAAGCTTCGAGCTCATCGCGATACTCTAGATCTGCAAAGCCACTCACCTTCAAGCTGGCCAAAGGTTGACGTGCTTTGAGTTGTTTCTCTCTACGCAAACTATGACCAAGTTCAACGATCTTGCGAGCTAGATCCATGGCAGTTTCCAGTTTCAGATCAAAGAATTGCACTTTATATTCTGGGAAGGCCTGCAAATGAATTGAGCTGTCTTCATCGATCATATTGTGATGGATTAACTCGGTAAAAAATGGCACCACCGGCGCAAAAGCCTTGGCCAATTCATAAATTACAGTTGCAAAAACTTGACTGACTTCTTGGTTATCGCTCGCTTTGAGGCGCTCGCGACTAAGACGTAAATACCAAGTCGATAATTCATCGATAAATGGAGCTAGCAGGCGACTAGCTTTCATGACATCGTAGTTATCTAAGTTCTGACGAAGTTCTTTGATTACACTTTGCAAGCGACTAAGCATCCAACGATCAAGTAAATTGCTTGGCAATTTACCTGCAGATAAATCAAAGAAGCCAGCTTTCTCATCACCAAAAGATTTATAAAAAGCCAAAACATTCCACCAAATCACAAAAACTCGACGGCGCAAATTAGCCACATCTTTTTCAACAAAGTTAAGTGTCTCAGCTTTTACTGCTGGGGAAGACATCATATATAAACGCAAGGCATCAGCACCATACTTTTCCAGAATTGTGCCTGGCTCTGGATAGTTTTTGAGGCGTTTACTCATTTTTTTACCATCTTCGGCCATAATTAGACCGGTACACATGACATTTTTAAAGGAGCTGGTTTCCTTCTCACTACCTAAAGTTAGAGCAGTTGCCAAAACATGAAGAGTATAGAACCAACCACGAGTTTGATCTTGACCCTCTGAAATGAAGTCTGCTGGAAAAGAACGTTTGAAAGCGTCTTGATTGTCAAAAGGATAATGTAATTCACCATAAGGCATGGAGCCGGATTCAAACCAACAATCTAAAACCTCAGGAATGTGGTGATAAGTTTTACCATCTTTTTTAATCACAATTGGATCAACCATATGCTTGTGCAAATCACTGACTTTTACACCAGAGAGTTTTTCTAGCTCTTCAATTGAGCCGACACAAACAAAATCGCCATCATCACTTGCCCAAATTGGTAAAGGTGTACCCCAATAACGATTACGCGAAATGGCCCAATCACGAGCACCTTCTAACCACTTGCCGAAGCGGCCGTGCTTAATGTGATCTGGTTGCCAATTAATTTTTTCATTGTTAGCCAATAATTGATCTTTGAATGAACTTACTTTGACATACCAACTATCAGTGGCGTAATTAAGCAGAGGAGTGTCACAACGCCAACAGTGTGGATAACTATGTTCGATTTTTTTCTTGGCGAAAAGTGTGCCATGAGCTGCTAAATACTTAATGATTTCAATGTCGGTCGCCTGAGGATTGTCCTTAGCTTTGACTTCCATGCCCACAAAATCCGTCACTTCGGCTTTGAAACGGCCGTCCATGCTGACATGTTGCAACAATTCAATGCCTTCAGCCTGACCAAGCTTATAGTCATCTTCACCAAAAGCTGGAGCGATGTGCACGATACCAGTACCTTCGTCCAAAGTCACAAAGTCAGCAGCCACTACGCGAAAAGCTTTGGCCCAGTCAGCGTAATATTGGAAAACTGGAGCGTAGGTTAGGCCTGCTAACTTTTCTCCCTGGAAATCTCCACCAACTAATTCAAAGTCTTTATCAATAATTACTTCTGCCAAACGATTTTTGGCGACAATCAGCAAACCATCTTCACCAACAATTTTGACCAAAGCATATTCAAGTGCTCCACCAACTGCCAAAAGAACATTACCTGGCAAAGTCCATGGAGTAGTGGTCCAAGCCACAGCGTAAATTTTTTCACTAGTATCGACACCTAATTTTTCAGCAGCACCTTGCAATTCAAACTTAGCAAAAACTGAAATGTCTTTAACATCTTTATAGCCTTGAGTCACCTCAAAATTTGACAAAGGCGTTCCGCAACGAGGACAAACGTGCATAGATTTGTGACTTTTATAAATTAAGCCCTTATCCCACAGCTGACGAAAAACCCACCAAACTGTTTCCATGAATTCTTTATCCATGGTTTTGTAAGCATGGTCCATGTCGATCCAACGACCAATGCGACGAATAGTTTTTTTCCAGTCCTCAGCATAAGTCAAAACTGTTTGACGACAGGCTTCGTTGAACTTATCCACACCATAAGTCTCGATGTCTTTTTTGCTATCAAGATTAAGTTCTTTTTCAATAATGTTCTCAACTGGCAAACCATGACAATCCCAGCCCCAAACACGACGGACTTTTTTGCCAAGCATTGTCTGGTAACGAGGAATTAAATCCTTGATGATTGATTGCATCAAATGACCATAGTGAGGCAAACCGGTGGCAAATGGAGGACCGTCATAGAAGGAAAACGAATTATCTTCGCTTCTTTGGTCAACTGATTTTTGGAAGGTTTGATCTTTGTCCCAAAACTCCAGAACTTCTTGTTCTAATTCTGGAAAATTTGGTACTTGTCTAAAATCTTTGATTTTCATGGTTTCCTTTTAATTTTTGATTGTTATTTTTCTTTCAATTTTGCTACAAAAAAAGCCTGCCTAAAAACGAAAATTTATCGTTTCTAAGCAGGCTTATCTTATTCAAGATAAAGGTACCAGCCTTGCTAATACTTAATTCTGAGCGGTTACGGACTCAACCGATCTGATTTACTCACTTTTTAATTTTTATTTAAAAAAAGCTTTCTGCAGACACCTCGCCGTGGATAGCGGCTAAAGCGGTTTTAAATTTTTAATTAACAAAGGAATTATATTTCAGACCCTGTCTTTTTGCAATCTATTGCAAAAAGCAGCTGGTATGAAAGATGCTGTGCATAGCACGAAAACAGTATTGCAAAAATTGCTAGTTATTGCAAAAAATGCAACAACTGAAAATGTTAGAAAGCAATTTTTAATTTAACTCTCCGGAAATTCCGGATACTTCGGTTTCAACTAGTTCCAAATTGGAGCTAGTTGATTAAGTATAAAAAATATCTAATTGAGGTTTATATTTGTAATATGCATTTTTTGCATATTCCCTCAAGCATTAAGCAAATCTTAGCAGCATTTTTGCACGTCCTCTTTAGATATTCCCCAAAAAGCTAATTCTTTAACTATTTTTTGAGACATCTGTTTGTACATTTTGTTTTGAATTATTATAAAATCAGGTTGTACTCTATAATTAGAGGAGTGTTTTTCAGGATGGAAAAATTTTTTGGCATGACCGCCAATTCCAACTCTATAATTTTCTTTGAATCCTAGCTTTTTGAGAATATTACACCATTGTTTCTGGTTATTTGGAGGATAACTGCCCACTGTTATGCTCCAACAAATCTGCTATTTGAAGCATAACTTTTAGCTTTAATTTCAGTACCATCAGCTAGATCCAATTTTAAATTATCAATTCTTCTTTTTGCAAAATATCTAGGAATATCAAAATATGTAAGGATAGTATCATAATAGGCTTCTCTCAGTTCATCCAGATCATCTCCAGAAGCATATAAATTAGGATAATCCAATGATTCTATAAAATATCCTTCTTCACTCTTCTGTATTCTAACTCTTTGGTTAAGAATTTTTTCATCCATATTTTCAGGAACTTCAATAGAAGCTTTAAAAATGTCATATTTAAAGACACAATATATTTCTTGTATTATATTTTGAAAATTCATATTTCTTCCATTATTCACTTATAAATATATCATACTACGTCGAGTCAATATTTGTATACTCCTTGATTCAGTTTATACTACATTCTGTTTAACAAGTGAATACAGCAAAGCATTGCAAATTGGTGCTTTGATGCCACAGTGACAGTATTTATAAAATCAATTTTTATCAACAATTTTTTCTAAATCAATTAAATTCTTTTCATCAATTCTTACATTGCCTGGATCTTTTGGTCTATTCTTCTCTCCGAAATAAAAATAAGCTGTGTCTGTTTTTATATCATTCTTGTCAAATAGCCACACTTGTAAAACGCCATTCTCCAATCCAACGCCACATTCCCCCAGAAAAGTGCCGTCGTCATCGTCAATTGAAAAAGCCTGATCCATCTCTGATGGCTTACTAGAATCGCAGTTTACTTCAAACTCCATGGGGGGGGACCTGTTCTGTCTTTTCACCAAGAAAAAGACTGCGTGTAATGGATTTTAAAGCAGATAGCTTTTCACTCTTACTTGCTTTTAAAATAGTTTCAATCGCTTGTTGTAGTTCTAAATTTACCATATAGCTGTTTATTGAATTTTCTTATGAACAATTATTTTGGCTGAAAAACTTTTAATTATTTTTTCACTCAACACATCCTCTAAATCTTCATGATATAAAACGTTTTCAAATTTTATGGAAAGTTTAAATTTGTCAGTCTCCAATAAATCTATAACTGCCTTCACTTCTTCCAAATTAAAAGCCCTATTTTCACTCCAAGCTCCAGGAGACATGTTTGACAAGCTCTCTTGATCAGGAAAGAAAGCAGCTGCATCTAAAAAAGTATCTCTATTTTCTTTGTTTGTGTCATAGATAAAAACCTTTAAAACTCCGCCGCCGAGAAAGTGCATTCCCGTTCTACCAATTTCACTAGATGATCCGTCTTTAATAGAAATCTTCTCATCTAATCTAGCATTTTTTTCAGCATCATAATCAACATTAAATTCCCAAGAGTTTTTTTGTTCTTCTTCTTTCTTTGGAAGCAAAATATCTTGACCACTAAAAGCACTAGTTATTGCTAATTTAATAACTTGCCATCTTTCACCAAGACTTACTTTTTCTCCCGTAGCCAATCTTTCAAAAATATCAGCTAGTTCCTTACTTACCCTATTTTCTTGACTATCTATCATATTTTCCTTTCAAACCTCACTTTTTAAAATCTATCTATCTCTCAAAAAAGCTGGCACATCGAATTCAGCAAATTCGTCATCGCTGTCGATATCTTCTTTTTTGTCGCTCTTATCATCGCGTTTTTGTTCGTCTTTTTTCTTCAAATTGAATAGAGCGGAGCGGACAAAAGGATTATGGCTTTCTTGTTCTTCTTCCTTCTTTGGCTTGGCTTGCATGACTTGAGGTTGAGTAAAACCACTTGGAGCGCGATCAATTTTATCTTCTTGCTCCTCTTCATGTCTGTCATCTTGTTTACTGTAATTAGCGGTTGGGCCAGTCATTTTACGGCGAGATTCTCTGCCATAAGCTCCAAACATTGCTCTTGGACCTGAACCAGGGTAGTTGTCACCAAAACCAGTGGCAATGACGCTAATTTTAATCTTAGAGCCCATATTTTCGTCAATCGTAGCACCAAAAATGACATTAGCATCTGGATCTGAGCTATCAGCAATCACTGAAGAAGCATCGGAAACTTCGCTCATGGTCATATCTGGACCACCAGTAATGTTGTAAAGAATACCCTTGGCACCATCGATAGAAACTTCCAAAAGTGGGGAAGAGACAGCCATACGAGCGGCAGTCACAGCACGATCTTCTCCAGAAGCCTCACCGATACCCATCAAGGCAGAACCAGAATCAATCATAATTGTCTTCACATCAGCGAAGTCAACGTTAATCATGCCTGGTACAGTGATTAAATCAGAGATACCTTTCACACCCTGGCCAAGAACATTGTCAGCCAAGCGGAAAGCATCGATGAAAGTCATTTTTTTATCAACTACTTCAAGTAAACGTTGGTTTGGAATTACGATTAGAGTATCAACAGTGTCGCCCAAAGCTTCAATGCCTTCATCGGCAGTTTGCATGCGACGAATACCTTCAAAAGCGAAAGGCTTGGTGACCACAGCCACAGTCAAAGCACCAGCTTCCTTGGCGATTTCAGCGATGATAGGAGCTGCACCAGTACCAGTGCCACCACCCATACCAGCAGTAATGAAAACCATATCAGTATCAAAAAGCAAATCCTTGAGTTTTTCGCGACTCTCTTCAGCTGCAGTTCGACCAACCTCTGGATCAGCTCCAGCTCCAAGACCACGAGTAAAATTACTACCAATTTGCATCTTGGTTTCAGCTTTGGAAGTTAGAAGAGCCTGAGCATCAGTGTTAACAGTAATGAATTCAACACCAGCAATTTGTCTGGATAAGACCATCGAATTAACAGCATTACTGCCACCACCACCGACGCCAATTACTTTAATTTTGGCAAAGGTTGTATTTGAAGGTTTAACGAGTCCCATATTTTTAAGGCTTTCTTAAGCAGGCTTTAGTCTTGAATCACAATATCAAACTACAACATAAAAATCAAGGCAAAATTGTTTTAGTTGTTTTTTTAATTTTATCGATAATATTTTTAAATAAATCCTTTGGTAAGAAAGATTTCCAATCAAAGTCTTCGCTGACTGTGGTGACATTGCCTTGCTTGAGAGCAAAATCTAATAAACCAACGGCCACTGCAAAGTTTGGTTTTTTGATATCTTCAGTCAAACCCTCAATATCTTCTGGCGAAGCCAATCTGACTGGTAAATTACTGACTTTTTTGGCTACTTCAACAAGAGAGGCAGTCATTGATCCACCGCCAGTTAAAACCAAACCTGCTGGCACTTTATTACCAGAGAGCAGATCAGCTTTGTCTAACTCAGCCATTACTAATTTGAAAATTTCTCTAACTCTTGGCTCCATGATCCCGCCAATCAAGGTTTTTTTAGATAGAAAATCATTATGAGCAATGCCGACTTTGTCTGGATCTATAGCGTCTAATTTTCTCTTTCTTTTCGTAAAATCAATTTTTGATTCGCCTGGATTAGGACGCATATCATCAAAAGCGTTATCAGTTAGATAAAGCTTGAGTTTTTCAGCATCATCCATCGGAATTCTGCAACCAAGAGCAATATCTTGAGTAATGTGCTTGGCTCCAATTGGTAAAACAGCGGAAAATTCTAAAGCTCCTTCTACATAAGCGGTGATGCTAGTTGTGCCAGCGCCAATGTCTACCAAAACTGCACCAAGTTCTTTTTCTGTTTCAGTCAAAGCAATTTGCGAAGCAGCTAAGGCGGAAAAGACAAAAGCGTCAACCTTGACTCCCATGTCACTAATGCATTTCTCTAAATTACGCATGGCAGTAGTCAGTCCAGTAATAATGTGGGCTTCGGCTTCCAGACGCACACCAGTCATACCGACTGGATCTTTGACTCCTTCTTGAGAGTCAACTTTAAAATCTTTAGGAATGACATGGATGATTTCTCGATCTGCTGGCATCGAAACAGCTCTGGCTGCCTCAATGACTCTATCTACATCACTATGAACAATTTCTTGATCAGCTGAAGCAACAGCAACCACTCCTTTGGAATTTTTGTATTTAATGTGAACGCCAGAGATAGAAATAACTGCACTTTTGACACTAAAACCGGCCATACGCTCAGCAGCATCCAGACCTTGAGTCACGGTGTTTAGCACCTGCTCCAGATCAATAATCATGCTGCGCTTCATGCCTCTACTAGGAACTACTGAAAAACCAAGAACTTGCAGCTTGCCAAGCTCAGTCACTCTAGAAATCAGAGTAGTACATTTATCACTTCCTAAGTCGATAGCTGCGATGATTTGTTCTTTGCTCATAGTTTTTCTCATTAGACTATACAAAATTTTAAGGGGAATGTCTATTATTTTTTAGAAGTCCTTTAAAACTGGTAAATTGAAACGCATATCAAGAAGCTTTTTACCTAGTAGAACTTCTTGAATATCCTCCTGTTTTAGGATTAAAGAAAGTCTTTCCATCTGATAATTAAAATCACTCGAGTCGTCAATAATTACCTCAATTTCTTTGGTGAAAATACGAATTTCCTGATCACTTTGCCAAATAATTTTAGTGGTTTCGATTTGATTGGCTTTCAAAGCCTGACTTAGAGATAAAAATTTTTGATGATAGGTTTCCTTCAAGTAGCCGTGCTCATTTAATGAAGAATCGCCAATAAATTCAATGCTTGGCAAAACAAGCTTATCTTGGTCATTTTTAAGTTTATTATTTTGATTGAGCAGATAACGATCCTGACCGATAATTAATCGGTAATCCGGCAATTTTGCCAGTAAAACCAAATCGGCTTCCCCAAATAAGGATTTATTAATTTTTTGATATTGATAAACTTGTCCATATTGTTGGTCGGCCAGTAAATCATCCCAAATCTGATCATTCTCAAAGTCAGTAAAGAACAAAGATTTGTTTTTAAAGTGATCGTTGATACGCTCGCAAATTCCGCTCTCCAAAAAAGCATTCTCTACTGAGCAATTA
>CALQZX010000013.1 GCA_943350175.1 Parcubacteria group bacterium
TTTCATCAACACGTCTAATATTGGCTGAATACAAATCGGCAGCACCACTATCGCTAGTCAAGAATTTTAATTCTGACTCGCTCTCTAAATCAGTAATTTTCTTAAGCAATTTATTGAATGCAGCTAATTGTTCTTGATGTTCACTATCATTTGTGATGACTGGAACTGGCAGACCAAGAGCAGCGAACAACTTACCTAAATTACGATAATTATTCTTTGCAATTAAAACTTTAATTCTTACTTGTTCATCAGCGACCACTTCCTTGGTCCATTTTTGTCCCTGAGTATCATCAAAACCTATCTTATCAGTAATGCCAAAACTTCGATTATAAACATCAAATTGAGTTTGTAACTCAGCCACCATTTTCTCTAGAGCTTCCAGTTCTTCCTTAAACTTCGCAGATAAAGCATCAATTGCTTTTTCTTGCTCCTCAGAAATAGCTCCTATTGCTGTTAAAGTGGTCTTGGCGTTGTTCAAATCACGTATGCGGTCATCCATGTCCTTAGCATCTAGCTTGTTAAAATCTTTAGCAGCTTCTTCAGCAACAGCAATTAATTTGTTAGATTCTTCTAATCTTTTTTCTGAACTGATCGCATAAATGCCTGAATTATCCACCAAGATTAAATTATTGTTTTCAATTTTGACTTGAAAAGCTACTCCATCTCGACCAAGTTCACCAAGAAAAACAGTATCGCCATCGGCTAGCGGAGCTGTACCTGATCTATTAACTTTTTGGTCATTTACATAAGTTTCGTTAGTATTGCCTGGGTCCTTTTCTAAATCCTTAATAAAAAATTCTCCCTTTTCATTACGCAGAATTTGTGCGTGATTTCTAGAGACAACTGCTTTTAGAACAGGGTTTATTTGTAAAGAATTATCATTTCTACGACCAATGGTGATGACGGTTGAATAGTTATCCCTATTAGTCACTTTTTTCCAAACATTTGCCAATGAACCCAATGTATTTCGTCCTAAAAGTTTGGCTCGCTCCCACACGTCAGCAGCTGTTTGCTTGTCAGTGACAGCATTATTTTTATTAGCGTCATCTTTAGAATCGTTATCAGTAGTCGCTGGCAAAGCCGCCACTGCTTGTTGAGCATCTGTCTCAGCCAAAATCTCCAATCCCTTGGCATCAGTCAACAATTTCTCAGCTTTATCAAGGTCACGTTGCGAAACAGCTTCTGGGCTGTAAAGATTATAGTCAATCCTTTTTAAGTTAGTCGTCGCACCACTAGTTTGCATGTAAGCAGCAAATTGTCTAACACCCTCAAGAAAACCAGCCATACTATCTTCATCAGACAAACCAAAGGCAGTTCCTCTTGCAAAACCAGTACCAACGGCTGGAACAGTGATCGAGTCCACTCCAGCAAGATGTGCAGCCATACAAGCACGATAAGTAAACATCGCCATATCCTCGGCGGTCATTTTTTGTTCACCATCAACATCAGACATCCCAGGATTAACATTGGTTAAAATAATAACTTGAATACCTTTAGATCTTAAGTTGCCAGCAGGAGCTGGAATGGCCACTCCATATTTAAGAGCGACTTCTTCCAATCTGAGATTCTCTTCTGTTAATGCCAGCAGATCATCAATTACTTGTTCCTCTGTCAGAGATATGGATAAAGAAGTGTTTTGGCGCAGTAACTCAATAAATTTAGCAGCTGCTTGTTTTCTTTCAGTTTCATCACCAGCTCTAATGGTAAAAAATATTTCCATTAATTGCTCTGTGTACAAATCGTAAGTATCTCCTCCAACGGCGCTATAAATGGCATTCTCTACACTCCCCATCTGGACACTCAAAGCAGGTGTCGTAGGACTCATAATGCTTTCGGTGGGAGCTTCAGTAATATCGCCCACGCTAATTCCCACTAAATATTGATCATAAGGCAACTCCAAAACGCGCTGATTCTTACCTGACCCATACTTAGCCTCTCTTGGCTGGATGGCTACTTTTATTTTATTCAATGTGATTGCAGGATCTGCAGTTTGCTTTAAAGAATCTCTAACGCTGCCCAGTTGTTGCCACCAAGCGACTAACTTGCGTGCCTGATCTACTCCAACACTGTGCCCCCATTTTGTTGGGGCAGCCCCATTTATTAAACTGCTGTTAGCCAAACCACCACTGCGATATTGAGTGAGTTTCTTAGGATCTACTTCAGCTAATTTCTTTAAATCATCAGCGACTGCGTACCAAGCATTAGAAGTGAGTTCTGCTTTTTGTTGCTCCACGAAAGCAAGTTGTTCCCTATAATCTCCTTTTTGTCCTTCATCATTCGATTTTGCCAATGCCTCTTCTAAACCGATTAGTTTAGCCTCATAACTTGCCAGCAAATCTATTTTCTTTTGCTCCACAAGAGGTGCTAATTTTTCTTCATCCAAAGCACCATTCCAGAATGCTGACAAATTAATACCGAAAATTCTTAAATCAACGCGGGAACTCAGTTCAATTTTTGCTGACTTAGCAGCGGCAGGGTCAGCATCTTGAGTTAAACGTGCCTTCTCATCTTGGCCAGTCAAATCTCCACGCGTAGACACACCATCTCCAGCCAAGCCGCCAGATGGATCTGTGTTTTTCGTCGTCGCAGCAATCTGTGCTGCTTCCGGCGGCTTACCGCTGCTGGCGACAAATTCACTTTCTGAGTCCCTGGTAACGTATTTGTTGTGCAAAGCGATATAACTCTCCAAGTCTCCAGCTGTAACAACAGCCTCGCGAGTAGTACTCAAAGTCATGTCTTGACTAGTGCCTTCTGCGTAATCAAGTTTACTTGGGTCAGCGGCAGCGTTAGCAAGCATTTTTTTATAAAGCTTGTCGTTAGCACTCCTATTGTTATCAGCAATCTTAATTTTGTTTAAAATATCAGTATTTGCCGCATCCGACATCAATTCTTTCCATGCAGTTACTTCAGCAGTTAACTGTTGTTTGCGTGCTGCCAAAGTTTCTTGATCGTTTCCATCGAGATCAAGATCTCGTCCTTGCGCCTCAGCATAAAATTTCAGCAGCTTTTCGGATGCCCACTTTTGGACTCCTTCATCAGTGGAAGTACGCACTAAGTCAGCCAAAACCTTAGTTGTCGCTGAACCAACACCCTGATTGAGACCCTGAGTTACTTTGGCTTTTTCAAATTCAGCCTGCACATCAATCAAGTTTTTGCGCCAGGCCACAAACTCATCTGTGGTCATTTTATTAGCATTGCTGTCATCACCAACTGGAGCGGCATCGTTTTTAATCACTAAAGCATGCTGATCAGCAATATTCTCAGCAATGCGATCAATACGTGCTCCAGATTGAGCAATTAAACCCTCAGGGGATTTAAAGTTATTGATCGTGAGACCTGGCACATCTCTAGTAGCAATACTGTCACCAGTTGAACCAATTTTGGTCATGATAATAATGGTATTTGCAGGTTTACCATTGGCAAACAAGTCTTGAATGTCGTTGGTGGAAAATGAGCCGTCCAACTTAATTGGCTGTCCATCCGCTCCAAGGATAAATTTAGCATAGCTTCCATCTGGCTGCTGAGCAAAATAAGTCTGGTCTGCTGCCTTAAATTGACCAGTTGCGTGCACATCAGCCACAGCCTGATCACCTTCTTTGTAGCCATCACTAAACACTATTTTCAAATTACCATTAGCATCTACTCCTTTACTTTTTGCCAAGGTGCCATCCGCTTTCATGTTGCCAATTTGCTTAAAAACATCTTCTCTGCGAACCTGATAAGATTTATCCTGACTAAGGCGATTGCCAACTAGTGTATCCGCTTCACCTAAAATTTTAGTCACTGCTTCAGTCGATCCATAAGAAACCATACCGTATGCCACTGTTACCAACTTAGCCATTTCTGCCTTGGCTCCAGTTACTGCACTAAAAGCAGATTTACTGTCTAGATCACTAAAAATATCACCCATGCTTGACTTGAAAGCTAAATTAGGCGAGGCCGTCAAACCCTCAAAATTGACCGCTTCACCAGTTATTCGTGCTCTAACATACTCAGCTACTGACTGAGTTCTGGCGTTGTAACTTTGTCCAAAACTTGGAGCAGCATTAGAAGCTGGCACAATCACTGGTCTAGTGATTGGATCTTGATCTCTGGCTGCCAAAATCGGATCAACCATAATTTTATAATCATCATTCAACTTGAGTGCCAAAAAGCGTGCAAAACTATTAATCGAGTCAATTTGGTCAAGAGCAGCAATAACTCGTTCAGCATCCAAGTTAGTCCCCGTTTTTGTCAAGAAATCGTTCAAGACTGTTTTGTTTACACTTAAAGCATTGAGTTCAGCGGCGTTATTTTTGATGTAGCTGTATTGATCAAGAGAAATTCCGGTTTTTCCGGCCAAACTAGCAAAAATTTGTTCTTGAGCTTTGACAGTAAACTTAGCGGTAGCTGCATCGTTAGCTGTCTTAAGTTTTAAAAACGGATTGTCTCCCAAGCCCCAGCCACCTTTTGCCAAAATCGTTTCTGCAAGAACAGCATCGATTAAAGCATCTGTAGTTTTGTATTGATCTGGGATTTCTCCATTACTTTGGCCAACTGAGACAATCGCCTGTTGATTTGGATCGATATTAATTTGCAACTCATCCATATAACCAGCCACATTGCTTGTTAATTTTCTATAAATCTGCGCTGCATTCTTAAAATTACCATCAGCAAAGTTGATCGATCCGTCTCTAAGGAATTTGAAATTAGCAGGATCAGTTACTATATAGCTGCTTTTCAACAAAGCTTCTCGGTATGACGGATCGGAAATTTTAGTGTAATCCAAACTAGCAATTTCACTTTGTTTGATGCCATAAGAAGCTGCCAAGCTTTCAATAATCTTAGTTTCTTGTCCCGGCTTAGCAATAAAGATGCCGGTCTCATGACCAAAAATTTCAACTTGCGCCTTGAGTACCATTGCTCCGACAAAAGTCTTTCCACCAGAAGTGGTCAGCTCAACTGCCACCCTTGGATCATTAATGATCTTTAGAAAGCTATCTATTTGGTTTTCTCTGGTGCTAAAAAACTGACGATTATCTGCCACTCCAGCACGCAATTCTGTCTCACGAATTAAATTATCCAAACGCAAAGCCAAGGTTTTATCTTTGACAGACAAAGTAATTTCTTTGGTTTGCAAAACACTATTGATGTCAGCGCTACTCTTGACTGTGTCGAGTAAACTAGCAGTTTTTAGTAATTTATGAACTTCACTAAGTTTTTGATAAGCTTCACGACTTGGCTCAGCACCAAGCAAGTCGGATTTGAGCTTTGTCAGCGCATCATTATATGCAACTCTGGCTGCTGGCAAATCTTCGACCGATGTACCACTGAATAATTTTTGGTGCAAAGCAATGAGTTCTGAGATCTGCGTAGTCTGCTCGTCACTAAGTGATTGCTTTTTTTGGAGAGCCAACGTAGCTTCTTCAAGAATAGCCTTTTTAGTTTCGGTTAACTTGTCAGCATCTGGACTGTCGCCCATGGCTTTTAATTTGTCAGCGACTTCTCCAGAAAGAACCGTGCTTAGTAATTTATCCTGAGCTTTGGTAATTTGTTTGCTTAATGCATTAGTTAGCTTAGTGACTTCTACCAATCTTGCCTTTGAAGCTGCGCTGTTCACATCAGCAGATGATTTGATTTTGGCAACTTCTGCTTCTAATTTAGCCAGGTCAGCCTGTGCCTTGGTTAATTGTTCGTAGTCATTTTTAGTGCCAGCAAGCTGCTTCTTGAGAGTGGCTGAATCAGGACTGCCAAAGCCAAAAAACCTTCCAACGGCAGAGTCAGCAATGATTGTAAAAAACCCTTTACTAGCAGTCTTGGTTGAGGTGTTAGCTTTGGCCACTGCTAACGTCAAGACATGTTGCTGATCCAAAAGTTCACGATTCGCAGCGGCAATGCGCCTATTTAAAGCCGCAATCTCATCTGGATTGGCGTCTGCATCGGTGACTCGCAATTTAGCTTTGAGCTGTTCAACTTCTGCGGTCAACTCTAAAGCTTTGGCGTAGGCTTGGCGAGTTTTTTTGGCTGTAGGATTAAAAATATCTGCAATACGTTGAACAAGCGAAGGCTGGTTATTTTTGGCCTCGGCAACAATCCCCTGTTTAGCCACCAGCTGATCATCTAACGCTTTTAGTTTATTTAAGTCATTTTCTAGCTCAGTCTTATCTTGATCTGTCGATTCGTTATAAAGCCTTTCAAGTTCAGCAGTCTCACCATAACCCAACTCCTTTAGTAAGGCTTGCTTCTGTGCCTCCAACTCAGCAACATCACTCTTCAAAGCTTCCACTGACAGCAAACGTTTAGCGGCCTCGGTCTCAAGTTTAGTTTCACTACCAGCCTGAGCAGAGCGATATTGCTCAACAGCTTCTGCAGCTGGAGCATTTTCCTTGACCAATTTGGCCTTGGCTTCATCAATTTTAGCTAAATCCTGATACTGTTTGTAAGTCTGGTTATCGCCAAGTTCTTTGATCACTGCATCATTTTGCAATTTCAAAGACGGGAGCATTTCCAAGCCCTTGCTGTTCTCAGTTAGCTTCTGGAGAGCAAGACTACGCTCATCCTGCAGTTTAGTCAGCTCTGCTTCAGTCATGGCTAAACCACGGTTTTTGATCTGAGCATCGATTTGCTCAACAATATTTCTTTCAACTATCACTCCATTAACCTGTTCAGAAACCACTTTGATTTGTTCACCAAGCTGTATTAATTTTTCTGGATTTGCTACGGCATCTGCGGTTTTATAACCAGCTTGCAAATCTTCCAAGACTTTATTGGCTGTTAGCTTATAATCATCTTGTGAACCTGGGCTGTAAATTCTAGCTCCTGCATCAATGTTTTTAATATCTGCCAACAATTTGCCATGTTGCAGTCCAAGATCAGCAATATATTTTGTTTCGACCTCATCGCCAGCGCCTTTACTCCTCAAGTACAAAATCTCCGCACCCACCACGTCGGCTTGTTTTTGCAAATCTGTCAACTTAGCCAACTGCACATCCCCGACAACAGCCTTGGTGCTGCTAGTCATCTGCGTCACATCCTGACCTAAACTCAAAGCCAAACCAATCACCGCATTAGCACAATCTTTATCACCAAAAGCTCCAGAACTATTGCCACAAGCCGCTTGAACTTGGTTAATGTCCACAATGCTACCGCTAACCAAGCCGGTAGTATCTCCAACAAAATCAACTGCTCGACTGGCAGTGCCAACATTTTTTAGAAAACTAGTGCTTTGCAACAAGTTGTTTGTGCTGCCAACCATGCCACTTAAAGCAGTCGCTGTCATCAAAAGATTAGTATTTCCCTCAGCAGTGTTGCCTGCTTGATAAGCAGTGGCCGCACTAACTCCTGAATTGAATGCGTTGACCGTATTTAGACCAAAACCACCCACCTGACCAATTTTAGTCAAACCAAAACCAGTGTTGGAAATCAAAGAACCAGTACTTCCAGCACTAGTCAGCAAACCGCCAACACTAGTGACTGCGGCCACAGCAGAGTTGGCCAGCATCATGTTGCCTTGTTTATTGAGAGTATTGATTTGCAGGTCTAATTCTTGCTGTTTCTCTTGCAATTGATATTCATTGAGTCCTGCTTCTTCGTAAGACAACATCAAAGCATTTTTCTTAGTCTCAATATCATAACGCTGCATTTCCAAAGCTTGAGCTTTCATGCCTGCACCCTGATAAAGAGAAAACTCAGAAGAAAGTAAGCCTAAAGTAGTGGGTAAAGCCACTCCGAAGACCGGAGCAGCAAGCAAAGTCACCAAACCTGCAGAAGGAGCGACCACTTTTTCTAAGGTTTCGTAGTGCAAAGCCTCTGCACTGCGTTTAATTTCTGGATCCGTCATGAAAGTCTCAAAAGAATCAAAAGCTATTGATTTACCAGTCTCCTTGTCAACATATTCATCATAAAGCTCAGTGAGCATTTCATGTTCTTGCTCAAGTTGATAAGCAACCGAGGCTTGTTTAGCTGCTTCAACTGGATCGTTGTTTGCAAAACTAAATTCCGAAGAAAATGCATTTTGACTTGTTGCAGCTAAAAATGAGCCAGCGTAAGTAATTCCAGATCTAATAATATCTTTAGCTGTTTCTTTAGATTTATCAATATAAAAATCTCTGCTAGCTGGCTGATATTCCTCAACTAAATTTAGATTCTCTGCTCCAATCATCGCTAAATTGGAAACGTAAGTATTGGCTGGACCAGTGTAATCATCACGCTGGGCCGTAGCGTAGGTGGTGGCAATATCAGTGGTGGTGTTGGTAACATTAAGACCAAGTGGCAATTGTGAAATGATTTGGTTGTAGCTCAAACCGAACATCTGTTTGCCAGTTAAACCTAAATCTTCCTGAGTAAAATTACGATCGTTACGGTCATCTTGCATCAAAGCATTGCCGTAAGCTAAGCCGAACACATAGTCATCAATTTCATCTTGATATTCTTTAGCGTAAGAATAAGTTTCATACTCATCAAAAACTTGACTAGCATCATAAGCAATTTGATAGGCATTGTTGGATTGATCAACTACTTTCAGAGCATTTGCCATGCCTTCGGTGGTGTCATAAGTTCCTGCCGTCCTGGCGTTAAGGTTTGAATAGCTCCCTTCTACAAAACGAGCAGCCAATAAATCCCACCATTTTTCGTTTTTTGTTGCTTCACTAGTCAAATTAATTTGAGTAGAAAGATCAACAGTCATCTCTGACAAATTAAAAGCATTGCCATTGCTATCAGTTTTTCCAGCATAAAGACTAGCTACCATCTCATCAACTGCGTCAACTGCATTGCCTTTATTTATATCGCAACTAGCAAGTCCAATTTCTTTGCAAACCCCACGCAAGGCATCGCCACCATCTAAGGAAAAACTAGCCACTGCATCCTGGAAACGAGTTGGCAAAACCACATCGTGATAAACAGCATTGGCAGTTTCTCTGCCATAAATAGCGGTCAACAAAGTCTTCTCATCACTCGGCGGAGCACTGAAACTACCAATTGGAGGGGCAGAATTATTTCTGTAATAAGCTTGCAAATAACCAGTATCTTGAGTTGCTGCATACAAACTAAGAGCAAACTGAGCATTTTCTTTAGAAATTTCTTTTTCCAAAAAGTTGACGCTCAAAGTCAAATCTGGTCCCTTGCCCGTCTGTAAAGCATAGAGTGAAGACAAATAACCATAAGACTGATTGGCCACTCTATCTTGATTCGAGGTTCCTACTACATTCACATAATCAGAAATAAGCTGTTCTTCCTTTTGTGCCTTGTTTCTAGCATCCACTATCGAAGCGGCTGTTTCTCTCACTTGAGCCAAATCTTCTCCGGAGGCCATAGATAGAAAAATCTCCAGCAAATTCTGATCCGACATTTCACCAGCTTCTTGAGCTGGGGTCCAGCCAGCAGCAACAATTGCCTGACGCAGACCAGCGATATCTCCGCTAGTACCAGTAGCATATTTTCTATACTCTTCATTGAGCCTTTCTATTTCTGGACTGCTGCTATTTGCAGCGTTTGCCGTAGCCTCAGCTTGTCTGGCTGCCTCAGCTCGAGCATTATTTAATTGAATTGAATCGATTCCAAGAGCAGTTAGCAAACTATTTAAATTGCTGTATTTGGCTCCCGGATCATAGCCATAGATTGCTTTAAATTGTTCAGCGGCAAGTTTACTAAGATCGGCATCTCCTGCGGCACTGATTAATGCTGAATAAGTTTGCTTGAAAGAAGAATTCATCGATAAATTGCGCAAATTAGAATCAATAAAAGAATCAAGACCAGCAGCATCACCTTTAGAATCAGCTATTATTTTTAAATTTGAATCAAAAATTGCTTTTTCTTCTGTGCTTAGCTTGCCCTGTTGAGACAATTTTAAATTTTGTGCTGCCGCTTGTTCCGCAAGCATTTCCGAATTAGTCAAAGCAGATAAAAGTGCCTGTGCTCTGAGCACGCTAGCGTTATCAGCACTTTGGTCATAAAGCAAACCAGGATTGAAATCAATTCCATAAGTTTCTTTGTAAAGCTTATCTAAAGCAAAGAGATCACCACCCTTATATGCATCAACTGCCGTCTGCCAAGCAGTAAAGCCACCTTTGACTTCAATTTTTTGTAAAAATGCATAACAATAATTACCCGGAGTGTTGTTGCAGCCAGTTTTTCCAGGAGGTATAACCAGATAACCATTAACAGTGGCGCCGAAAGCATAGCAAGTTCCTCCAACTGCCACACCCTTGCCACCGCATTCTTGACCAAGACTTTGTGTAGAGCCAACTATTTCAGAGACACCTTTATTTTTAAAGTTTGGATTTTCGTAAGTAGCTTTGTCCTCAATGTATGGATAATTATAGCGACCCTCGTAAGCGGCAACCACAATTTTATTTCCAGAAAGCACATCTCCAGGCATGTAACAAAAACTATTCATCCACATACCACCGCAGCCTCCCTGAGTTGTGCCTCTTGGTTTAACATTGGTTGTACTAATGATGCCGCTGCCTGGAGGCGGCACTATTGTCACAGTTGGGATTGGAGTTACGGATGAAGTGGGGGCTGCTGATGCTGGCAAAGGCGATGGAGACTCGCTGCCAGGAGGTGGAACCGGAGGAGGAGGGGCTAAAGTTGGATCGAGCTTGCATTCCATGCCGCTGCCATTGTAGGCACACGTACAGTATGGATTGTCAGATGAACATTCACCTGTGCTAGCTTGCTGTCTATTGTCTTGACTATTTTTGAGTAGAAAAAACCCAGCTGCAGTAGAAGCCACCAAAAAAAGAAACAAAATAGCGGAAAAAAGATAGCGTTTCTTTGTTTTGGTCAACATTTTTATAGTTAAAAAATTGGTTTTTAGGTACGTTTTTACCTTACTCCAATTTACTATAAAAAACCTCTGGTAGAAAGGGTCAATAAATGATTAAAATTAGTAAAAAAACTAAACAATTTTAGGAGTCGTTTTTAACCTCAAAAGAGGTGGCTAAAAGGTAGCTCCAAACCCCAGCCGAAACAAAGAACAAACCACCCAAAAGAAGGGCAATCGTGGTGCCTACTGAACCAGAGTTGTATTGTCCGCTAGTCGTAGAAACAGCTGCCGATCTCGTGCTGATGCCTGAAGAAGATGTTGCAGATGAAGAAGAAATTGCAAGAGTTGGCTTGGCAGAAATGGTCGGGGAATAAGGATTTCCAGAACCATAAGGGATGCTTGGAACTGGAGTTAAAGATTTGATCGGGCTAATAGTTAAAGCTGGAGTAGCAGTCGCCTTTGGCGTAATAACTGCAGCTAATTGTCTAGAGGCCTTGGGATCAACTGTAAAATTATAGGTTTTGGTCACTTCTTTGCCTGAAACTGGATCAATGTAGGTATAACTAGCAGTATGTTCACCCGGCTCTAGATTTTGACCCAGACTCGCCACATCCAGGACCATCTCCCCATTGGCGTCTGTTTGCACAGTTTCATCAATAGCGGTATCAGAATGAATTACCACTCTAATCATGGTGTTGGCTGGCAAAATGGCCTTAATCACTGGTTGTGTCGTGGTGATTGTGGTGGCAGAAGCTTCTTTAGTCTCATCCAGAGTACTTAAATTTAAAACCTCTGGCTCAGAAGCCGCAGGAGCGGCTGCAGCACTAGATTCCATCAGCTTAGTGGAATCACTCTCTGCTAGCAAAACCGAAGACTCACTTGAGGACTGATTGGAAGAAGACGAAGCATCGCTGCTTGAAGTTGACTCTGAAAAAGTGGCAGAACCAGAAGTATCAATTCCTGCCAACAACTCATCTTTATCAACTAGTGGAAAATCTTTGGAAGTAGAAGCTGAATCAGATGCAGATGATGGAGAAACGCCGGCATCTCCTACTTTGCTTAAAATCAGATCTGCTACTGGCTGTGCAGAACCGACAGTCGTCTGCAAACTATTTAGCATAGCAAGCTCAACTCCTTGCGCTTTAATATCAATAACACTTTCATCTGTGAGAGTTAGATAACTAGACTTTTCTGTATTAAAGGCATTTGATAGAGATATGCCCCAACTACCAGATGATTTTACTAAACTAGATAACGCTCCCATTCCTTCAGAATAAATGTAAACCACAGCCCCTTCTGCTGGTGAGCTATCAGACTCAAGCACATTGCCGTAAATTGTTTGACTGTTGCTTGGTGATTGACTTGGTTTTGCGGCAGTAGACAGAGAGTAAGGCTGCCCTTCATTATCAAAAGAACTAGAGCCGGTTCCCAGAACATAGAAGTAATTTTTTGAAGGACTAAGACCTCTCAAAGTAATATGATGCAGATGATAATCTTTCACCACTCCAGAGAGCTGATCCCGATCATCACTCGCTTGTTTATTCAGAGCATCGCTCTCTTCACCATATTTGACAAAAGCTATGGTGCTCTCGTCAGTGTAAAAAGATATTGTAAAAGTTTTGTCAGTTACATTGCTAATGCGAATGTTTTTGGGAGTAGTCTCAGCAGTAGCTCGTGGGGCAAAAACGCCAGTCCCTTGGCCAAAAAGTAAAACTCCAGAAATCAAAGCTACAAATAGAATCAATAAACCTAAAATGGTGGGTATTTGTTTCTTAGAACCTGGTCTTTTTCCTTTTCCCAGCTCCATTTTTAGATCTTTTTCACTAAAAGAAGCCTGAGAAACAGAAGATGCCTGTGGTTGCGTGGTGGCAGCTGCCGCAACATGATTTAAAGCTGAAGGAGGAGCAATCGTTGGCTTGACCTTAGAATCAGCAGAATCGAGAACCCCAGCTACAGGCTTACTGACTGGAGAATTGACTCGATTGATTTGTGTAGTTGATTGAACCTGCATAAAACAAACAGACTAGTAACGAATTACAAAAGTCCTTACCTTAAATTTACATGATTCGTTACCAAGCAACAAGTATTAGACTTTAATTTGGAATCTGATCTGCCGAAACAGCAGATTCGCTGGACTGATTGCTTGACTCACTTGCTTGAGTAGCTGAATCGCTAGCAATCTCGATTTGAATTTCTGAACTGATTGCTGATTCTGGCAATGGGGCGGTGATGTCAATCACTGGTAAAACACCATCGACGTTCTTTTTATTAAAAATAAAAATAGGAAAAAAACTCAATTCTTCTTCTGAAAATATTTTTTTAATAAGAATCTCTTCAAAAACTTTGGACTCCAGCCTTGGTACAAAAGGTTTGGCTAATTCCCTCAATTCTGCAGAGACAGAACTAGTTTTAGATGTTGCAAAAATACTCGCCAAAATCCAAAAAACCACCATTACAAAAAATAAAACCCCAAGCCAAAGAAGTCTCTTGTCGCGTCTCAGCTTGGCTAGTTGTTTTTTTATGTCATCAGTATTCATACAAAATTACTCATTTTTATAATAAGGTAAATTGATTCTAACTACAGCTGTTAGAGTTTTTTGATAACGACTGTTTCCAAGACTGAAGTTTACTTGATCAATGAGCATCATTCTACGAGAAGCCATTATATCGTCCGCAAACTGACGAATATTTAAATAATCACCAGAGACATCAACGTTAAAAGTTAGAGTTTCTCTCGTTGATTTGTCAGCCACCGCCTGCATCATCTCCTCTGGCACCGAAGAAATCGTAATTCCCTGCACCACCAAGTTGTTGGCACTAGCTATCTTCTCGACCACTTTGAGACTTTCTACTAACAAAGCTGTTTTTGGAATTGCCTGATCAAGCAAATGAAATTGTGAGCTAAACTTTTGATACTGCGCTTGGGCAGTGTTTAAACTAGCAATTTTTTGAGCCAACTGACCGTCTAAAGTTCTCTTATCTTCAATCTCTTTGACCAACTCAGACATTGTCTGTAAAGTTGGTTTGATAGCAAAAATAGCAAAAAAGATCACCGCTAAAATAGAAAAAACCAATTCCATAGATACTCTTGCTACTGGATTTTTGTAGAAAGCAAAAAGGGCGTTTTGAACCTGTTCTTGTCTAGTTTTTGGCATTTAAATTAATCTTTGATTTAATGTCGAAATTAAAACCAGCTGTTTTTTCACCTCTGGATTCAATCTTGTTGACGCTAACTTCTGTAAAATAAGGGCTTAATTGCAAATTATTTACCAAAACATTCAAAGCATTCTGCGAAAGAGCTGAGCCTGTAAAATTAATCACATCTGATCTGACAAGCAAAGTTTCAAAAACAACATCTCCTGGCACATTGTCATTTAGAATTGGAAAAATATCTATCAAATTGGCTTCTTGTTTAAATTGCTGATAATCCTCAATTTGTTTCTGCACAAACCTGAAGTTCTTTTCTAAGTCCCCATAGGAAGTAATCACTCTTTCTTTCATGTGAATTGATCCGTTCAAATCAGTCACCATGCGATCAAGTGTGAAACGCGAAGCGAAACTCAAGATAACGATCATCTCCGTAAAAATAACAATGTAACGACCAATAGAGAGAGCCCATTTTAAAAAACGACCCAGAGCCGTTTCGAAAAAAGGATCTTGAGGAACTAGATTAACAACAATGTCCAACTTCTTATTGGCAGGCTTTTTTGACATCTTATATTAAAGATAATGATAAAGGTTAAATGAAACTTTTACAATTCATTATTCTCAATCGAATTGTCCAAAAGCACTTCCGAAGAATCTTCGATAGCTTCTTTCCATTTGCCGAATTTACCCAGAATATTGCGGAAATAAACCAATTCTTTGACGTCGAAGAGTATAGAAAAATACACGTAAACTAAAGTTGCTACGCTAGCAGTGGAGACAGTTATAGCAATCAAATCAATGGTTTTGGACGTGTCGAAAACCACTTCGTCTAAAATCTTGAATGGCAAATAAAGGAAAACAGCCATGAAAAAACTCGCGGCCAATATTTTCATCTGTGGAATCCAAAATTCTTGACTATTGAAACAAGAGATTTTTTTGTTGAGAAAGAAAAGAAACAAAGATAACTCCAAAAAGGCAGACAAAGAAATGGCCATGCCTAAGCCAAGCACGTCGAGTGAAAAAACAAAAACTGACAAATAAGCGACCAGCAAGTAAGCAAAAACCGTCACCAAAGTAATGATAAACGGAGTCTTAGTATCTTTAAGCGCGTGAAAGGCTCTAATTAAAAGCTGAACCATCGCTTGCGCAGCGATGGAGATGGCAATGATCGCCACCACCTTGCCAGTTAGAACAGTAGTTTTCCAAGGAAAATTATAGGTACCAAAAATCAAACGTACGATCGGCACACGCAAAATCAAAAGTAACACTGAGGCCGGCATGGCAAAAAAAGCAATTTGATTCAATGACTGCAGTAATAAACGATTAAATTTGCCACGATCCTCTATGGCTGATTCTTCGGACAAGAAAGACAAAGAAGCTTGGGAAATAGGCACACCAAAAAAACGAATTGGCAAAGTCATCAAACGACTAGCCAATTTCACCACCACGAAACTAAGATCACCGATGGTGGTGGCAAAGAAACCCATGGCTAAGTTTTGGAACTCAGTAATACCGACCGTCAATAAACGTGGAGGCATCAATGAAAAAAGCTTTTTGACCGATGGAAAATTTAGATTGAAGTCAAGTTTAAAACGGAAGCCCATTTTCCAAACCAAAGGCAATTGCACTGCTGTGTGCAAAAAAGCTCCGATCAGAACACCTATACCAGCAGCATAGATGCCAAAATATTTGGCCAAGAAAACTGTGCCGAGCATGATGCCGAGATTATAAAAAATTGGCGCCAGAGCTGGAGCAACAAAACGCTGATAAGATTGCAAAATCCCTGTCAAGAAATTAGAAATGGCAAAGAAAAATTGTGCAAAAAGCATCAAGCGAGTCAACTTTACCGCAATTAAGATTTGATCAGGAGTAAATTCTTTACCAGTTCTAAAACCGGTGATTGCTGGAGCATAAATGTAAGCCAGTAGAGAGAAAATCAGAAAAATTAGAAGCACCCAATTCATGACAATTGAAGTAAAACGAAAGGCCTGTTCTTCATCTTTTTTCTTCAGTTCTGCAAAAAGAGGAATAAAAGAAGCTGCCAAAGCTCCCATAACGATGAGCTGAAAAATCATGTCTGGAATCTGAAAAGCTACTTGGAATGCCTCATAGGCTTGCTGAGATGCGTCACTGCCAAAAAATTGATTGATTAAGACTCTTTCACGCCACAAACCAAAAATTGAAGAAAAAACATTGGCTAAAGTGATAACTACAGCAGCCGAAAGGATAGAATTTTGCTTTTTTTCTAACCATTTGCCATTAGTATTGAAAATTTTGGCGAGTGAAATCACAGTAATTAGATTTTAGCATGGCGCGCTACGCTTGCCTAAACCAATTTCCTCTAGTATAATTAAGCTCATGCCTATACTTAGAAACGCCAAAAAAGCTCTTAGAGTTAGTAAGAAAAAAACTATCATTAATGGTCAGCTAAAAACCAAGTTAAAGTCTGCCGTCGATGAGATGAAAAAGACCCCTGCAGCAGACAAATTGAGCGCTGCTTTTTCAGCCATTGATCGTGGTGTCAAAAAAAACATTTTACAGAAAAATAAGGCTGCTCGTGTCAAAGCCTCTCTCAGTAAATTGCTGAAAAAATAAATTGGGTCGCAAGACCTCAATCGGAAGAAGTCTACCCACAATGAAAAGCGATCCAAAAGATTTATCTTTGATTAGGAATTTTTCCATTATCGCTCATATCGACCACGGCAAGACCACCCTAACTGATGCTTTTTTGCGTCTAACTGGCGCTGTTACTGACCTCAAATTTCATGACCGCATGATGGACAGCAATCCCATCGAACAAGAAAAAGGCGTCACCATTAAATTAGCTCCTGTGCGCATGAATTACACCCATCTGGGCCAAGAATACATTCTTAATTTAATTGATACACCGGGACATGTTGACTTTGGTTATGAAGTTGATCGCTCACTCGCTGCTTGCGAAGGCGCGCTCTTGCTCATTGATGCCACTCAAGGTGTCCAAGCTCAGACTCTGGCTAATTATCAAAAAGCCAAAAATCTTAACCTCAAAATTATTCCTGTCATTAATAAAATCGATTTGCCATCAGCTAATGTTGAACAAAGCATTCTGGAAATCATGGAATTTTTCGACTTAAACGAAGAAGAGGTTTTAATGGTTTCAGCTAAAACCGGCGTGGGTGTAGAAAAAGTTCTGCAAAGAATCATTGAGCAGGTTCCCGCTCCTGGCAAAAAACTAATTCAAGAAGATCACATTCAAGAAAGCAATAAACTTCGCGCCCTGATCATCACTTCAAAATTTGATAATCATCAAGGCGCCATCGCTTACATGCGTGTCGTAAATGGTGAAATTCGTAAAAGAGACCTTTACTTAAGTTTCAGCAAAACCAAATTCTTACCTGTCGAAATTGGTATTTTTGCTCCAGAAAAAGAAAAGAGAGACGTACTCAAAGAAGGCGAAGTGGGCTACATCGCCACTGGCCTTAAGGACATTTCTCTTCTGAAAGTTGGCGACACTATCACTAGCTTTGAGGACAAAGAAATGATTGAAGTTCTTCCTGGCTACAAAGAACCAACCCCCATGGTTTTTATGGAACTTTATCCAGTTGATAGTAAAGATTTTACCAATCTCAAAGATGCGATGGCCAAATTAACCATGCATGACAGTGCCCTACAATATCAAGGCACCCATTCCATTGCTCTTGGCAATGGCTTGCGCGTGGGTTTCTTGGGTATTTTCCATGCTGAAATTGTTCGTGAAAGGTTGATGAGAGAATTTGACTTAAATTTAATTGCTACCGCCCCATCAGTCACTTATCACATCCTAACCACCAATGGCAAAACCATCGAGATTCATTCTCCAGCAGAAATGCCGGATATGAGCAGGGTTAAAACCATTCTTGAACCTTTTGCCAAATTAAGTATTTTTTGTCCAGAAGACTACGTTTCGGCAGTCATGAAACTTTGTAATGATAAAAGAGCTACTCTAGAAAATAGCATTGGCTCTGGCAATCGTATTCGTTTGGAATATGTCATTCCTCTGGCCGAACTAATTACTGATTTTCATGACAAGCTCAAGTCAGTGACTTCTGGTTTTGCTTCCATGGAATATTTGCTTTTTGACTTCAGAGAAGTCAACGCGGTCAAAGTGGAAATTTTGGTTAATGGGGAGTCAGTTGAAGCTTTAAGCTTCATCACTGTGGCTGGCAACGTCGAGCTTAAAGCTCGCGCCATTGTCAAAAAATTAAAAGAAGTCATTCCTCGTCAATTATTTGAAATTCCTATTCAAGCTAGCATTGGCGCCAAAGTCATTGCCAGAGAAACCATCAAAGCCTGGCGTAAAGACGTCACAGCCAAATTATATGGCGGCGATCAAACCAGAAAAATGAAGTTGCTCAAGAAACAAGCTGAAGGTAAGAAAAAGATGAAGCAAATCGGCAAGGTTGAGCTAAACCAAGATGCTTTCTTGGCGGTGTTAGAAACTTAAATAAAAGAATTCAAACCTCGTTCATCTGGAGATTCCACCTGTGTATTTATCAGATGAGAAAGAATCTAGGGATTCACTCAGTTTGAATTCTTTTATTTAAGTTTCTAGAAAACTTCCTTTTAAAACAAAAAATCCCCCAAGCTTTTAAGCCTGAGGGATTTCCTTATTTATTATTAATTTAAAGCGTTAGTGCTTGGAGCAAACTTAAAGTAATTAATCTTGGCAGTCTTCTTGATTTCTGCAAACCATTTTTGCTGCTCAGAAGTCAACTTTTGTTGCTTCAATTGAGATTTGATATTTTCAGAGACTTCTTCGAGCTTTGCATTAGCGCCCATGGCATCCTTGTTTGCTTCGAAATAAGTTTTGACTTCATCATCGCTAACCATAATTTTGTCTGCTAGAAGCTTCTCTAAACCCTTACTAAGTGAGAGTTGTTCTTTGACTTGCGCTCTGGTTAAACCCTGAGCTTCCAAAAGGTCATCTAAGTTTTGGCCTTGAGCAGCTAATTGCTCCTCAATTTTAGATAATTCAGCGTCCATCTCTTCTGCTGTAACGACAACACCGGCTTTTTTGAGCTCTTGTTCTACCAACATCTTGAGAGTCATGTTCTCTAAAGCAGCTGAGGCATTCTGTTTTTCCAAATCACGAATTAAGGCGAAACGAGTGACCGGGCGACCATTAACGCTGGCAACAATCACCTCATCTTTAAGCAAATAAACAGAAGCCAAGATCAATAAAAAGATCAAAGGCTTGATTAGATTTTTTGGCTCAATTTTTTTCTTAAGGATTACTGGGGTTGAAGCAACAACTGAAGAAGTCTTGACTGGATTTGACTTCTTAACTACCTTTGGTGCAGGAGCGCTTTTGACTACTTTGACGGCGGTTTTCTTAACGATCTTTTTTTCTGTTTTTTTAACTGGCATTTTTCCTCTCATATACATATAAAAAAATAATTATAGATTGATTCTGATCCTTAATATAGTCCATAGAAGGAGCTGAGTAGCGTGACTATATTAAGAATCAGAATCTATCTAGGTCATAAGATAGCAAATTTTTAAGTAAAAACAAAGTAGGAAACGTGCATTTTATTTCGTTGGAAGTCTAGTGATATAATTAGACAGAAATATGCCTAATCACGCCAAAGATCAAGTCAAGGATAAGCTAAAAAGAAAAATCGATGATTACTCGGAAGTAATGAAAAACGAACGAGCTTCTGGTAATTTCTTCAAGTCTTTTATCGCTAAACCAGAAAACATTCATCTAGACATACAAGATAAAAATGAAAAAATCGTTTTAGTTCTGCGACAGCATCTCATCACTCAGGTCAGGGATGCCATAGGCTTACTTGCCATTATTTTCTTACTTCCTGCTTTGCTTAAGTTTTCCGGATTTCTGGATGTTTTACCTGCAAATTTCCTAGGTGCTTTCAATATTTTTTGGATGGTACTCTCCATAGGCATGGTTTTTAAATCATTTCTAATTTGGTTTTTTAATGTTTACATAATTACTGATGAAAGAGTCATTGATGTGGATTTTGCTTCGATGATTTATCGCAATGTATCTAGCGCCAAAATTGAAAATATTGAAGATGTAACTGCCCGCACCACAGGACCTTTGGCTGCGGTTTTTGACTATGGGACCATTCTCATTCAAACTGCAGGAGAGAAAACTCAGTTTGAGTTTGATCATGTCCCTCAACCAGCTAAAGTTACCAAACTTATCAATGAGCTGCTGATAGAAGAAGAAGCAGAAAAATTAGAAGGTAGAACTAGCTAAAAATTATGATCAATATCTTTGATTTAGATTTAATTCAAATCGCTTTAAAATTTATTTTTGTTGTTGGAGCATTTTTCTACCTTGTTTATGCTTTTATAGTTTTTCGCCAAGTACAGGTCATGAAAAATACTTTAATAACAAGTTTTTCACCCATGGTGAACTTACTTGGGCTGCTTAATTTACTCTTGGCCGCTGCTCTTTTTGGCGGATTTATAATGTTTCTGTAGTTTATACTCTGTAGACTAAAAATCACCAAAAAAACACCGTACTGGTCGGCTATTTTCACGTAAAGAAACTTAGAAAAGGAAATAGGCTCGGTCTTTCGCCCATGCTCCAGACACTCCTTCGCATAAGCTCAGTCGTCCTCCGTCTCCACTTCGGACATTTCCTCGCTGGAGCTCGGTCAAAAACGCTTAATTCTGGCCTCGACCTATCTTTGCAGGGGGAGAACCCCCAACTATTGTCAGCGCTGAAGCGTTTCAAGACTCTGTTCGGGATGGGAAGAGTTGGTACCACCTCGCTCTGGAGACCAGAATTAAACGTTTTTTGCACGCTTTGTGTACTGCGATTTGTTCGCAATGCACAAATAATATGTTAATTAGCGGTTTTTATTCGCTAATAAGTGAAGCTAACTGCTTTATATCGAAATATAAAAGTTAGTAGTAAAAGATAAATCTTCCACTACTAACCTACTCAATAAGACTTTTCTGAAAACTGATATATATTTTGTTCAATCGACACTTAGTACTGCTAGGCTAAACATGTCACCATGCTTACACCGGCAGCCTATCAACGTGGTAATCTCCCACGGGTCTAATGGAGAAAGTTAATCTTGAGCATGGTTTCCCGCTTAGATGCTTTCAGCGGTTATCCAAAAGAAATGTAGCTACCCTGCGGTGCGCTTGACAGCAACAACAGGAACACTAGGGATTTCCTCGTCTCGGTCCTCTCGTACTAGAGACGAATTCTCTCAACTTTCTAACGCTAACATCGGATAGAGGCCGACCTGTCTCACGACGGTCTGAACCCAGCTCGCGTACCGCTTTAATTGGCGAACAGACAAACCCTTGGGAGCTTCTTCACCCCCAGGATGCGATGAGCCGACATCGAGGTAGCAAACCACGCCGACGCTAGGGACGCTTAGGCGTGATGACTCTGTTATCCCCAGAGTAGCTTTTATCCGATAAGCCCGGCACCTTCCACAAAGTGCACGAGGATCACTATAACCTGCTTTCGCATCTGCTCGGCCTGTATGCCTCACAGTTAAGCACTCATATGCTATTGCACGTACAGCCTGATTTCCATCCAGGCTAAGAGTACCATTGCGCGCTTGCGTTACACTTTAGCAAGCAACCTCCCCAGTTAAACTACCCGCCAGACAGTGTCCTTCTTAGAGTTTGCATCTAAGTTAAGTGAGGTCTTACATATAAAACGAGTGGTATTTCACTGACGTATCAACACTAAATGATGATACTCCCACCTATTCTAAACAATTCCATATATAAGACCAGTGCCAAGTTGTAGTAAAGCTTCATGGGGTCTTTTTGTCCAGATGTTAGTAGGCCGCGTCTTCACGGCCATCTCAATTTCGCCGAGTAATAGTTCAAGACAGTGTAGGGCTTGTTGTGCCATTCATGCGGGTCGCCAATTAAGCGACAAGGAACTTCGCTACCTTAGAACAGTTATAGTTACTGCTGCCGTTCACTGGGGCTTCGATCAAAAGCAGATACCTTGCGGCATCCACCCTCTCAATTAACCTTCCAGCACCGGGCAGGTTTCAGCCCGTATACTTCCCCTTGCGGGTTTGCACGGACCTGTGTTTTTGGTAAACAGTCAACCCTACGTCTTTTGCTGTGCCTCTCTCAGGCTTTAACACCCGAAAGAGAAGGGCATCTCCCAAAGTTACGCCCAGCTATCTTGCCGAATTCCTTAAACTATTTTCTCTCGCTCTCCTTGGTCTACTCGACCTGTCCACCTGTGTCGGTTATCGGTACGATTTGATAAAAGGCTCCTTGCGAAGCTTTTCCAGGATAATGAAGTCAAGGCAACCAATGTTCCCGCAGGAACAAAGGCTTGTTACAGTTTGAATAAACGCCTTGGTGGATTTGCCTGCCAAGACTGTCTCACTGCTTGAATGTCAAATTCACTTTGACACTGCCCCTATCCATCATCGTCCCTCCCCAAGTAATAATGTCTTTTATCAAGGACTGGAATATTAACCAGTAATCCATCGGGTACCCTCCGTCTGAGACGGAGGCTCGCCTTAGGGTCGCCTAACCCGCACACGACGAACGTGGGTGCGGAAACCTTGGACATTCGGAGTCGAAGATTCTCACTTCAATGACGCTACTTATGCCAGCATTCTCACTTCTGATCACTCCAGTAGCTCCTCACGGGCTACCTTCACAGTACACAGAACGCTCCCTTACCACTCAATCTAGTAAACTAGATCAAATCCTAAGCTTCGGTTAAACATTTGAGCCTCGTTAATTTTCGGCGCATAAATTCTACGGCTAGTGAGCTATTACGCTTTCTTTAAAGGATGGCTGCTTCTGAGCCGACCTCCTAGGTGTCTTAGAATTTAAACTTCCTTTTCCACTAAATGTTTATTGGAGACCTTAGCTGTAGGTCTGGTTTGTTTTCCTTTTGCTCCTGGAACTTAGCTCCCAGGTGCTGAGTGCCGTGAAACATGTATTTGGTATTCGAAGTTTGACTAGACGCTCACGGTTTCCCATAAGACGCCCGATCAGAGCCCTACCCCCAATTACACTTAACACGACCCTATACCTAAATATATTTCAGGGAGAACCAGCTATCTCCGGGTTCGATTGGCATATTACCTCTAACCACAATTCATCCGAGCATCTTGCAGCATACACCGGTGCGGACTTCTATCAGACTTTCGTCTAACTTCATCCTGATCATGGTTAGCTCACTCCGGTTTCGGGTCATTTACGAGTTACAAATTTCGCCCTATTCAGGCTCGCTTTCACTACGGCTCCGACATGCAATTGTCTTAACCAAGCAACTCGCAAATACTCGCTGGCTCATTCTTCAATAGGCACGAGATCACCCATATTTCAGGGCTCTCTCTGGTTGTTAGCAGATGGTTTCAGGTACTATTTCACGGGGCCTTCCGCCCTTCTTTTCACCTTTCCCTCACGGTACTCGTTCACTATCGGTCTTGTTTGATGTTTAGTCTTGGAGTGTGGTCACCCCGGATTCAGAAGGGAGTTTGCCGTCTCCCAACCTACTCAGGGACATCCTATGTCTTTCTCAGCTTTCGTATACACGGCTTTCACGTTCTTTGGCCACCTATTCCACGGTGTTCTACTAACCTCGAAAATACAATATTGGAGCCCTACAACCCCGAACAAAAGTTCGGTTTGGACTGTTCCCTTTTCGCTCGTCGCTTACTAAGGGAATCTCTGTGATTTCTTTTCCTGCGCTTACTTAGATATTTCAGTTCAGCGCGTTCCCCTCCATGAATAAATTCATGAATCCCTACCATCACTGATAGGGGGGTTTCCCCATTCGGACACCGTCGGATCATAGCTTTTTGGGAGCTCCCCGACGACTTTCGCACCCTAGGCGTCCTTCTTCGGTCAAACAAGCCAAGGCATCCACCTTCTGCTTTAATTTACAAAATATTTATCATTGAAATGTTCTCTTACTCAGTCTATTGAGTAACAGTTAGTTTGTAACCTAATAAATTAGGTTACAAGTTTCTTCACTTATTAAAGAACAAAGTTCTAATGTTTGAATTGCTCCAAACATCAAAATCTAGCAATTTGCTAGTTATTAGTCTCTAGAAATCTCGTAAGAAAAATCCAAAGCCTAATAAGCAGCAAACAACTTATCAACTCGTTTACTTGGTGGACCCTAAGGGGCTCGAACCCTTGGCCTCCACATTGCAAATGTGGCGCTCTAGCCAACTGAGCTAAGGGCCCTTGCTTTAGTAAACTTGTGTTCAATTTAACGTGCTAAAAAACAATAAAATACTCTTAATACTTTCTTGTTCTTCTTTTTTTGCCTTTAACAGGCGGTTATCTTGAACGGAGGGAATCCTAAATCGGATTGTCGCGTATGCTCTTGTAAGCCTATCCCGAGAAGCTTTAGAGACAAAGAGTGATTATATATAGAATCTATTTGATTTCAAGAGGGAGTTTCATATGAATTAGAGCTAGAATGAGATCATGAATGAAAGTGACCATCAAAAAAATGAAAATATGAGTTTCTCTGGAAGAATTGAGAAATTTAAAGAGCAAGTTAAAGAAAAACTAAAGGAGATGCATCGCGTCAAATCTTCAAAAGAGCTTTTTGTCTCCTTTAATCGACTTCAAAACTATGAGGGATTTCAATTTGAAATTAATTTAGAAGAAATGAATTATTATCCAGGACTAAGTTTTAAGAGTGGAGAAAAAGTCACGGCAAAAGTAATTAAAGTTGAGGCGATGCCAACAGATTATAACGATGAAATTCACGCCAATGGAGACCTAATTCGAGGAGTAGTCATTTTCAATGTAGAGGTCACAGATAAAAATGGCCAAAAAAATGAGATTCATGTTAGATTCTGGGGTGAGTCAGACAAAATAAAAACCTATCCGACTCATGAAGAATATAGGGCAAAGAATGGAATTTCAAACACCAAAGTTCTATTTAACGAAAAATCTCTTAAGTTGGGACTAGCAAAAGCGATCTCTATTTCAAGTGGAGCTGCTGCTTATCGTAAAGATCGCGAAAAAGTCTCCATCTAACTTACAATCTTACCAAACGCTCTGCACGTGCTCATATGCTCTAATTTTCTGATCTTTGGTCACTAGCTTAGCTCCAAGCACTCTAGCAGTCGCCACAATCATCCTGTCGGCTGGATCAGCGTGAAATTCACCTGGCAAAATGTGAGACTCATAAGCAATCTTATTATCGACCGAAATAAATTTATATTCTTTGGTTTGATCAAGAGTCTTGAGCAGTTGTTCAAGAGAAACTGAAAAAACAATGCGTTTCTTGCTCACCAACTGACAAATTTCCCAAATCGAAATGCTGGAGACTAAAATCTGACGCTTGGCCTTGATTTCTGCTTCGATCGCTTGCAGTGCAGTCTTAGACAGTTTGTCTGGATCGCTAGCGAACCAAATCAAAGCGTGAGTGTCGAGAATAATCATTGTAGCGCCTCCCAATCTTCCACTCCAACAGGATCTGCAGGATTTTCATACTCTAGCAAAGTACCACGCAAAGCATAAAGCTTATTGTCTACATCTGTGTTTTTTGCATCGTAGGGAGAAATTTGCACCACTGGATTGCCCATGTCGGTGATTATTATCGATTGTTGGCTTTGCTCTACCAGGCGCATATACTCTAGAGCTTTGGCTTTGAAACTGGATTTAGAAATTGTTTGTAATTGCATATAACTATGGTCATAGTACCATGGTCATTATTTGAGGTCAAGAACAAGTTAAAACTAAAAGAATACAAATAAATCTTTACAACAACCTCGCTCTCTGATTAATCTCCGCCTCCACAAGCTCTTTATTCTTGCCGTACTTCAGACGAGAGAGTTGTTTGACCATCTCAGCCAATTTGGGGTTCATCCTGGCCTCCTGAGCCTTAATATCCTTATATAGAGACATACTGAAAGCTGGCACTGGTTCATTATCCACAATGGTTTTAATGTAGGCGTGATATTTCTCCACATTAGATAGATCATTTTCAGAGAAAGTTGGGGCAAATTCGTGCTGCAAGAAATTAGCATCAGTCACACCAATGCGGAAGGAAACCATCGTACCCACGTTACCAAAAACAGCATTCTTGATCTCTTCATCAATCTGACCAATAAACTGATTAGCCACGATAAGGTTCAGGCGATATTTACGAGCCTCAGACAAAATAGCCGCAAAATCCTCTGTGGCAAAGTTCTGAAACTCATCAACATAAAGGAAAAAGTCAGGACGTTGATCCATGGGCACATTTTGACGACTCATGGCGGCAGCCAAAATCTTTGGCACCAAGATCAAACCGAGAAATTTAGCATCTTCTTCACCGAGAATACCCTTAGACAGATTGCACAAAACAATCTTTTTCTCATCCATTGCCTTGCGGAAATCAAAAGAGCTGTAAGGCTGACCAATGATATTACGCATAGTCTTGTTCGTAACAAACTTACCAAATTTAGAAACGATATAGTCCATAACCTCAGATTTGTGAAAGTCCGAAGTATTGGCGATTTGATCAGTCCAATAACGCTTGACCATACCATCTTTAACGAGTGGTAAATATTCTTCGACAAATTTGGCGTCAGTCAGAATACGAACCATCTCGATGAAAGTGCTGCCTGGCTTGCACATAATAGTCAACATAGCGTTACGAATAGCGTGCTCAAAACGAGGACCAACGATACCAGTGTGGTGAGGATCGTAGAGTTTGTACATCAAACCAATAATGGAACTAGCGACAAAATGCATCTGCTCTTCTGTCTCCGCTTCCATAATGTTTAAGCCCATTGGGCGAGAGATATCAGAAGGATTGAAATAAATCACATCTTCAGCACGCTCTGGCGGCATCAATTGCAAAACATCGTCAACTAAATCGCCATGAGGATCGATTACAGCTACGCCATGGCCGGCTTCAATATCTTGGATAACCATGTCTTTAAGAAACTCTGATTTACCGGTACCAGTTTTACCAATGATGTAAGTGTGGCGGCGGCGATCATTGAGACTAGTGTAAATATCTCTTTCCTGACCGCGATAAACCGACTTACCAAGAAATAGCCCAGAAGTAGGAATTTTGTTTGGAGCTGGAGCGTTTTTGGCGGTCAGAATGCGAATATGATGAGTTTCCACAGTCTTATTTGGAAAGTGCATGATCGTAGCCAACTCTTCTGTATTTAGCACCACAGTGTGGGCACCAAGAAGTGGCATATAGCGATAAATAAAATCGATCATGAAAAAATGCTTAAACAATAAGAAGGTTGGCTTCTTAAAATTATTATAAGTAGAAGAAAATTGGGAAAAAGAACCGATAATATTATTTAAATTAGATTGTGCCGTCACGGCATTCTGAGCCGAGACCACCACTCTAAGTGAAACTTTGAAACCTGGCTTACCCACTTTATTATTAATTGCCTCAATTTCTTTAGGATCATGAGTGTAATTAGCTTTGTCTGGATCAGATTCGCGCTTTTTTTCCTTTTGATTATGTTTTTGGCCCTGATTCTGCCAACTCTTTCCCTCTGGGCGCAGTAAAATCTGCAAAGTAGCACCTTCGCCATCACCCATTTTAGACAAAGCTGAAGTAATCAGAGATAAACCGTCAGTTGGTAAATCTTTGTAAGTTTTAATTGGGTAAAAATTAGCCTTTTCCAGTTGAACTGGTGAAAAAGCCACTCGACCTTTTTCATTGAAAATATTAACTTCGTCCATTTCTGTAATTGAAGCAGATGGATAGGCACCATTAATTTGTTTTTCGACAAAATCACGAATGGCCTTGTGACAAGTGACGTAGAAAGCAATGTCCTCCTTCATACCGACAATTTCAAAACCAATCACATCTTCAGGTTTGAGAAATGACAGAAAGCCATCTTTCTTCAAAGAATAAAGGCCAGCAAACATTTGTTCTGCTGCATCAATCTTTATTTCATTGCCTTTTGGTAATTTGACCAAAAGAGTAACAAAATTGAGCACGTAAGCTTCTTTGCGTTGATTTTTAATCAGTGAAGCCAATAAATAAATCACGAAAACAACTAAAAATAGCAAAGCCACTGAAATGAAAAAAGAAACAAAAAAACTGTTTAATTGTGCTAGTAAAGCTTGGCCTTGATCGTTCATATTTAAATAATAGGTAGACTGGCTCAAAGTGCCAGACTTACACTAAACGTCTTCAATCTCTTCTTTATATACTACAGCTCCAGAGAATACCTTGGCAATTTTCTCACACCACTCCACGAGCCATTTAACACTGTATTTAGTGCTTTTGAATTTTGCTTCTTCCTTACTCTTGGCGGTAATTGGCAAAACCACCACTGGCTTATCAGAAACTGCTATTGGAGTAGCGGCTGCAGCAGCAAGATTACTAATTTCCTGCTGTTTTTGTTTAATTTCAGCTTGATCGCGTTGCTCCTTAGTTTCTTTGGAAACTTCTTGCAATTCTTTAGATAATTCAGCTAATTCTGGATTTGGCGATACTTCTACTGATGAAGCCGTCTCTGTTGTAGGCGCTACTTCTGCCACTTCTAAAACTGGAGCCACCTCCGCAACCGGAACCTGCTCTTGAGTCACTTCCAAAACTGGCAAATTATTTTGCAGCTCCTTGGCTCGACTAGAAACTTGTGACGACTGATCTTGAGTGACTTGATTTTGATTTGGAGAACTAGGATTGGCACGATTTAGAATCGTCTGACCGACCAACTGATCTAATAGATCCAGATCTGCTTGCGCAGCTTGATCAGCTGCAAGCTTGGCTGCTGGCACCGGGGCTGGAGTTACTGCTGCTTGGAAAACTGCTTGAGAAGCAGCACTTGGCGGCAAAAATCTACCGATAGTTGGGTATTTGCCAGCATCTGAACTAGAAAGCACTCTCTTTAGAGTTTGATCGTTTGCCACAAGCTTATAATAGCGTTTTTTTATCTTCACTTAAAGAAGAGCTTTAGCTGAAGATCATTATCACTGAGTTTATTTGGCAAGGTTTCCAAAACAAAATTTGATTTTATGGGCGAGCGATAAATTATTTTTTCCTGAGCAATTGCCGGAACGATTGCTTGTCTCGTGCAAGAAATAAAAGATGAATCAACTAGCCAACAAATATCAATTTCAAAAAGCATATCTTTCATCCAAAATTGCCTAATTTCTTTTTGTGGAAAAATAAAAAGCATGCCGTCAATTTGCTGGCCAGCTTGGTTTACGAGATCGTCTCGCAGCGATAAGCCATTGCTAACGCTCCATTCATCATTAACTATTTCCACCAGCAACTCTCTTTGCACTTTGGCAAAAAAGTTTTTCTTTAAAACCAATTTAACAGTTTGCTGATCTTTGACAAAAAAAATAAAGCCATAGCTTTTATAGAAAAAGTAAATTGCAAAGATTAAAGCTGCAAATAAAAAGATAAAAAACAGACGATTGATTATTCTCATTTCAAAGAAGCAAAATGACTAGCAAAAAAATAAAATAAGCCAAAGCAAGCCAACAAATTTTATGAACTAATTTTATGGTAACTTCAATTTTCGACATTGCTAAAAAACGATCTCCGAATAATAAAAACTCATCACGTAATTGCCACATTTCTATTAACAAATAGAAATTGATAGCCAAAATAAAAGCTATGCCAAAAATACTGCCAGAAGAGGTGGCGACAAAAATACTTAAAAAAGGCAAAGCTAAAAGAAACAGAAAATTTCGGCTGGCAAGCATCAAAGAATGCGAATCATTATTTAGCCCTCCATCAATCTTCTCTACATAAAACCTATACAAAAATTGTTCATCTGCCAAAAGTAAAAATATCCCTAGAGCGTAGGCTAAAGTAAAAGAAGCCAAACCGAACATATTTTCCCAAGCTTTAAAGAAAACAACCAAAGGAACCAGCAAAAGAGAAGAAATAATTAGTTTGGAAATCAATTGCTTTTTGGAAAAAATATTAGTCATAGATTAATAACAAACTAGTTTTAAACTTATTTTTTTAAACTGATAATTTTAGCCACTGAGTAGTCGACTTTTTTTCTAAAACTCTCAGAGTCCTCATATTCTTTTTGCAAGGCGAAGATGGTCTTCTCTAAAACTACTGGTTCAACTCCATTGCCAAAAACCAAAACATTGTTGCCAGCTTCAATTGCCTCAATCGCTACTTTTTCGATATCTTTTTCTTGCGTTGAGCCAATTTGTGCCAAAGCAGCTTTCATGGTCAAGCCATCTGTAAAAAGCAAAACATTTGGGTAAGATTTTTCAAATGGGCCAAGACACTCTGTGCTTAGACTGCAAACTTTGCCAGATAACTTATCTTCCAAACGAACATGAGCTGTCATTACACCAATATTGGCAAATTTATTTAGAATTTGACTAAAAATACTCACGTCATCTTCACTTAAATTAATTGTAGAAACGCCATTATGTGGGTCTCTAGGAATTGAACCTATACCTGGGAAGTGTTTAAGAACGGGCATAATACCATTTTGAGAAAAACTATAAATAAAATTAACAGTGGTGGCAAAAACCTGACCAGAATCAGCAGCAGCTCGAGTTTTCAGCACAGCGCTTCTTGAGGCTAAATCAACTACTGGAGCAAAAACAATATTTACCCCCACAGAATATAATTCTGTGGCTGATTGATTAAAAACTGCCTTTTGCTGAACACTAGAATAAGTGGAAACTACTTTTTGCCAAGATTCTAACCTGGTGAAACCTTCTCCGCTTAAACGCTGAACAGAACCACCCTCGTGATCGACGGCAATCAAAGGGATATAACTATTTTCTGCAAAAGAATCTCTAATCGTCTTGGTGGCTAAAATGGCTGAAGTAGTAGAAATTTTTTCACCAAAATAAATGACAAAGCCTGGATTATTTTCTTTTATAAAAGACATCATTTTGGCGCTACTAGTGCTTTCTTCTGTCAAAGAATTTACATCGAGTGGCACAGCCAAGAGTTGAGCTATTTTTTCTTTAGTATTCAATTCTTTTTTTGGGATTTTGCTGGGGGTTGGAACTGTAGAAGGTTCAACTTCTGAAACTAAATTTTCAGTGGAATTTTTTAAAAAAGGTTTGTTGAAATAATTGTAGGCCGAGAAAACAGCCGTGACGAAGAGAAGTAGAATTAAAAATCTAGTGGTCCAGTGTTTCATATTTAAACTTTACTTGGAGACTGGCTTTTTATTCTCTTGCTTGAGTTGTTCCAGTTTCCACATAAAAAGCTTGGCTTTATTATCGATCGTGGAATCGCTCACGAAGCTTAGAGCGCGCTCCAAAAGACCTCGCGACATTGTCTTCGCTAATTTAATATACAACGAGGTGTGCTTCTTGTCTGCCAAGACATCAGCCATGTGACAACCAAAGCTCTGGAATTCGTAGGCAATATGTTTATTTTGAGGAGTGGGCTGATATTTACTCAACAGATCTTTAGTCGAGGTAAAATTTCCCACTTGACGGCTATTAGCAATCTTTTTCTCAACTTCACTAAATAAGGAAAGAACTTCTGCGGCTTTGGCTTTGGACAACTTAGACATCTAGGTGAAATTATAGCCTAAGCTAAGAAGAATAGCTCTATTTTTCTCTACTATTTCACTTGGCAAATCACCTTTGTCTTCGATGACAAATTTGAGAGGTCTCTTGGCTAATTTTTCGTAAAATTTCACTTGAGTGTCAATGATTGACTTAATTAGCTCTTGATTAGCAAAAGCAAACCAGTCTGCGGAAATTAAATATTGGCCAAGATTATAGGTGGTTTCTCCACCAGCTAAGGTGAAACAGATTTTATTAGCAATATGAATGTTGCGTGGACGGACCATATGTCCCTTGATACCACTTTCTAGCTCCAAAGGATCGGCAAAAGGTAAGATTCCAGCGTAAAGTAAGTTTTCTTTATCTGCCAAAAACTGTAAGTGTTGCTGCATGCTAGCGTTCGCCTCATCAAAATCATTGAGATTCAAAATTTCTTTAACGTAGGCGTTTTCTTCACTAGCCACTAAACGTAACTGACGATCCGACATGTCTGGATATAACTCCAACATTTGACGAAGAGCTGCTAAGACTTGATCGAAACCAGCTAACTTAAGACCAGCGCCTAAAAAGGCTAGACGGCGTCCAACGTTGATTTGGACTCCCTCATCACCACAGGCAATGACCAAAAGTGCTTTGGTTTCTTCATTTTCTAGGATTTTTTTGTCTGACATCAGAATACCTTCTCATCGGGCAGGAATTAAATTCTAAGAACGCTCAAAAAAATAAAGCGGATTTACTCTCCACTAACA
>CALQZX010000014.1 GCA_943350175.1 Parcubacteria group bacterium
CATCGTTGATCGTATGGCTAGTACTTACAAAAAAGAAATCAATGAAATGGTTAACAAAGAAGGTCGTCTGGAAAAGACCGGCCTTTCTGACTTAATCGCTAAAATTTTAGAAGAAGACAAATCTAAATTGGCCGAAGGTGCAGTTAGTGAATTAAGTGAAGGAATGCTCAATAGTATTTTCCACGATCTAATGAAAGCTGAAGCTCGTCGTATGATTCTCGAAGATGGCATTCGTCCAGATGGTCGTAACACCACCGAGATCAGACCAATCTGGTGTGAAGTTGATTTGTTACCTAGAGTTCATGGTAGTGCTATGTTCAAACGTGGTGCCACTCAAGCTCTCACAGTTGTCACTCTTGGTGATCCTTCTCTTGGACAATTAGTGGAAGACATGGCCGGTGAACAAACTCATCACTATTTCCACCACTACGATATGCCTCCATATGCTTCCGGTGAAGCTGGACGTATTGGTTATCCAAAGAGACGTGAAATCGGTCATGGTGCCCTCGCACAACGTGCTTTAATGCCAATGATCCCAAGTCAAGAAGCTTTCCCTTACACCATTCACGTGGTTAGTGAAATCATGTCTTCAAATGGCTCAACTTCTCAGGCTTCAGTTTGTGGTTCCACTATGGCTTTAATGGCCGCCGGTGTTCCACTTAAGAAACCAGTAGCAGGTATTGCTATGGGTTTGATGTCTGATGGCGAGAAATTTGTCGTCCTTTCAGATATCCAAGGCTTAGAAGATCACGTCGGTGACATGGATTTCAAAGTGGCTGGTACCAAAGAAGGTATCACTGCTATTCAAATGGATATTAAATTAAAAGGTATTCCAAAAGAAGTTTTAGTCAAAGCTCTAGGTCAAGCTCGTGAAGGTCGCTTGCACATTATGGGTGAAATGATGAAATGTATCTCAGAGCCAAGAACAGCTTTAAGCGTTTACGCTCCAAAAGTTGCTCAAGTCACTATTCCAGCAGAAAAGATTGGCGCAGTGATTGGTTCAGGTGGTTCAGTCATCAAAGACATCATTGAAAAGTCTGGTGCAGAGGTCAATGTCGAAGAAGACAAAGAGAACAAACTCGGCATCATCAATGTTTCTTCTCCAGATCAAGCTGCCATCGATAGAGCAGTCAAAATGATTGAAGACATCACTAGAGAAATTAATGTCGATGACGAATTTGACGGCACTATCACTCGTGTTGAGGGTTATGGCGCTTTTGTTGAATTCTTGCCAGGCCGTGAAGGTCTCGTGCACGTTTCCAACATGTCAGGTGAATACGTCAAAGATGCTAATGATCTTTACAAAGTTGGTGACAGCGTTCACGTTCGTGTCAAAGAATATAACCCAGAGGGTAAGATTGCTTTGACCATGTTAACCAAAGAACAAGAAGATGCTCAAAAAACTGCTAAGGCTGCTCGTGGCGAAAGCGATGATAATGGTCGCGGTCGTGGCGGAGACAGAGGCGGTTATGGTGGCGGACGCGATAGAGGTGGAGATCGTGGCGGTGACCGTTACGAAAGACGCCCTTCCTTCGGCGGTCGCGGTAATGGCGGCGGCAGAAGATATTAAAGCTTCTTGTCTTTAAGCACTAAGCTTAGAAAAAAAGTAAAAACTAGGAAAACCGTTAATTTGTTCCGAAAAGGGATGAATTGGCGGTTTTTTGTTTTTTATTTAAATTTCATCTATAATAAAGTTCATCAGAAAATCGATAAAGGAAATTATGATTCAAGAAATAATTAAAGAAGAACCCAAGAGTGCCGCAGTGATGTTCGCAGATGTTCAGGGAAAAAGCGAAAAAAAGATGGCTCAGCCAAGCGATGAAGAACGAATTTTGATGGAGGCTTATAGCCTGGGTCTTAAAGAAGTGCAGGGAGTATTACAGAAAGCTGATTATTTAAAAGCTCTGTCAGGTTATGTCGAGTTTGACTTGGAACAAATTGAGAGTTGGGACCTGGATAAAATGCAAAATGATCAACTTGAGGCTAGTTTTCAAATGATTTCTAAGTTAATGAAACAGATTCATTATGCAAATAATGATGTTGAACAAACTCACACTGGTTGGCATAATCCATTCGATGTCTTTTTTTCTGACCCAAAAGAACCTGATGGTGACAATGATCATCATAAAGAAGAGCGAGCCGTTCTGAGTATTTTAAAAGACCAAGCTGCTATTTTTGAAGAAAGTTTTCAGAGAGAGCAATATTTGGAGATTTCTATAGGCAGAAACTCAGAGAGAGATAATTTTTCCCAAATTAAACCTGAGGTTTTTGGCAAACTTTTGGAAACGAGAAGTAAATTGCTAAACATTGCTGTACAGAGAATGTTGCCTCGTACCAAAGGAATGGATGAGTCTGACATTGTTAATGCTGTTTTGGATCAACATTTTTCAGATGCTTCTTTCAAAAACGAGGTTGTTCTTGCAATTTTACTTGTTAGAAAATTGGAAAACGCTGCTGAGATGCCGATTATTGCAGTTGATTCTAGTAAGAGGTTTAGTAGTAATTCAGTTGAACCTTTAAACGAATTGGAAAAAATGATTTTGATGGGCGGTAGGACAATTCCTTCTACCACCTCTGCAAATAACTTTTTAAGTTATGGACGCCAGTGGCTAGAGGTTGGTGGAGGCCATACTTACAAAGAAATTGCCAAGCAAGCGATGGTTTTATATCTTGGTTTGGGTGAATTTCAAACAAATGGCTATGGGAAAAAATCCGAAGAAAAGAAAGATTCTTGGTTCGATGAAGAAATTCAAAAACAATTACAGACATCAGGTCTAGAAGGCTTTTTGAATAGAAATATTGAAGATTTTTATCTGGTCGAGTCCCCATTTAGAGATGCTATCATAAAATTATTTCAAAGTTTTGTTGATAGTGCTGCAAAGAGAAAAATGATAGAGTCTAAGACTTATTATGGTAAGGATGGAGATGTTCATCAACAAAAAATGAGAGATATTGAAACATATATTGCCAATATGTTGAAGCCCTCTGAAAATTCTCCATCACCTCAGCAAGTTTTCGATGAAATGAAAGAAAAATATCCTAGCTTAAGAAAAGCACGAAAACTTAGCTTTTCAGATAAATGGTTTGCAGGTAGCAACCAAATTCAAATTGATTATCAGCAGACTTTACTTGGGATCCAAAATTTAGATTTTCACAGCATCTTTACAAGGGAAATTATTGAAGCATTGATTATTGATTACTTAGAGCCAAAGTTTCAATCTGCACAGCAAACAAGCTAGTCTAAGTAGCTAAATATAGTTATACTATCTGCATGCATGCTGCCTATCTCAAAAGTTCTGCCGGTTTTTTTGCTATTTTGGAACTCGATAATAATCGCCAACTAGCCGAGAGCTTAGGGCTTGATTTATCGCTGCAAGACAATGTGGAAATACTCGAGGAAATTAGTCGTCAATTGTTGACTTTAAGTAAAGAGGTGACTGGAGTAATTTTCGATCCAATTTATACTTTTCCGCTTTTATCTGAAAAAGCTAAAAATGTTGGCGCTCTGCTTCGCTTAGAACAAGATCGAGAAAATTTGCCAGATAGCATGCCGCTACTTTTTCCAAATTTTAGTTTGGAAGAAATTAGCAATAATTATGCTTTGGCCAAGTTGGAACTAAATTATCATCCAAATGAAGCCAAAGTCATAGAAAAAAAACAATTACTTTCAGAAATCAGAGAATATTCCAAGATTTTAAATATCGATTTTTTACTTAAATTAAAAATTTACGATCCAAATCAGTTTGCTTTAGACAAAGATGAAAAGGCTGCGACAAAAGATTTCTCTTTTGAGAACGATCAACTTGTTGCGATTCAAGAATTGAGGTCGTTGTCAGACATTCTAGTCATCCAAAACCCCTCTGATCCATTGGCAATGGCAACTATTGCTAGTGAATTGGATATACCCTGTTTAGTGATGTCTGATGAGCAAGATAGCTATGAAACATTAAAAGAAAAGTTTCGCATGGCGATGGAAAATGGAGCTAAAGGATACTGTTTTGGACAAGTGCTTTGGCAGGAGATTGGTAGTTTCAGGGGAGAAAATCAAAGCTTAGATTTAGACGGAATCAGCAAATATATTTCTACCACAGTTAGAGATCGACTCATGGAGCTCAATCGTATTGCTTCAGAGAGCTTAGCGGTTTAATTTTTCCTTATCAAGATTGATTTTTGTTCTCATATAGATTACCATCTATATATATGCACACACTACCAACCTTATCGTACGCTTATGAAGCTCTTGAACCTCACATTGATGGTTTAACCATGCACGTTCATCATGACAAACATCACCAAGCTTATTTGGACAAATTTAACGCTGCCTTAAGCAATTATCCAGAACTGGCCAAATTAAGTGCCGAAGATTTGCTTTGGCATTTTGAAGATCAGGTTAAAACTAGTGCGCCAGCTGACATCCAAGCAGCCTTGAAAAATCATGGCGGCGGCTTTGAGCACCATAATTTGTTCTGGGAAATCATGTCACCAAATGGACCGAGAGAAGCAGTGGGCGAACTAGCCGCCGCCATCTCTAGTAAATTCACTTCCTTTGCTGATTTCAAAACTCAATTTATCGACATTGCCATGAAGCAATTTGGTTCTGGTTGGGCATGGTTAGTTTTGGATGAAAACAAGAAATTAGCTCTTTATTCCTTGCCAAATCAAGATTCGCCACTACTCAGCAAACATTACCCAATCATGGGTGTTGATGTTTGGGAGCATGCTTATTATCTAAAATATCAGAACCGCCGCCCAGAATATTTGGAGGCAATCTGGAACGTTTTGGATTGGCAAAAGATTGAGGACAGATATCAAGCCGGTTTGACTAAATAGGTTAATCATCATCCAATTTTAAATTTGCTTTTTTGTTGCTTATATGCAACAATAGTTTGGTGTGAAGAAAATTGTTAATCTTGATCACCGAGCTAAAAAAGAGATCTCTTCTTTTCCAGTTCAGGCTAGATTAAAGATTGCAGCCGTTCTTGAAATTCTAGAAAAAACTCAGAAAACGCCACTTCTAGAATTATCAAAAGCCAAGAAAAGACTAAAGGAGCATTTAAAAGGATTATTATGAAAAAAAACTCTCGCCCCGCCGTTGTGTCTTTAAAAGAATTCAGTAGTGAATTCAATGACGAGCAACGCAAACAAATCAAAAAAGAAATTGAGTATTACGACCTTTTGCATTCATTTAAGATTGCTAGAGAAAGCCGTTTTATAACTCAAGAAGAGTTAGCTCGTAGATCTGGAGTAAATCGCACCACTCTCAGCAAAATTGAATCTGGTTCGCGCAATGCCACCATCGATACGCTTATGCGTTTGGCCGCTGCCATGAAAATGCGTTTTGAGGTTAGACTTTACTAGTAAATTGTTCTAAGATTTTTTCTTATTCGTTAAAGACTTAATTTATGCTTGAAGTTATTCTCGACGTTGAAACTAAACAGATTTTTGATGATGTTGGTGGCTATTTTCCAGAAAAACTCGGTATTTCTTTTGTTGGTGTTTGTGTGCGTACTGATCGTTCGCAAAAAGGTGAGATGCAGTCATATTTTGAAAAAGATTTGCCAAAACTTTTCCCTCTCCTAGAGCGAGCTGATGTAGTAGTTGGCTTTAACATCGATGGTTTTGATATGCCAACTTTTATTCCTTATTACACTGCTGATATTAGTCGCATTCCAACTTTAGATGTGATGGATCGCATTAAAAAGAGTGTCGGTCATCGCATCGGTCTCGATGCAGTTGCCAAGGAAACTCTCGGCATTGGCAAGTCTGGCGATGGTCTCGATGCTGTTAAATATTTTAGATCTGGCAATTTTGAGGCTCTGGAAAAATATTGCTTGCAAGATGTTGAGGTTACCAGAGATGTGTATGACTATGGTCTCAAAAATGGCAAAGTAATGTTCCGCAATAAATGGAATCGCTTGATTGAAGCACCTATCGACTTTTCCTTCACCAGCTCAAAGGCTAGTGGAACGCAAATGAGTCTGATATAGTCTATTTAAGATGACTCCAAAAATTTGTCTAACTGCCTGTGCTTTTCTTATCCATGAAGGTAAGGTTTTACTTGTTAAGCACAAAAAATTAGGTAAATGGCTTGGGCCTGGTGGTCACATGGAAGAAAATGAACTGCCGCACCAAGCAGCAGAGCGCGAATTTCTGGAGGAAACTGGTCTCAAAGTTCAAGTTTATAGCGCGAGTGCAGGTGACGATCTTTTTTCAGCTGAAAGACTTGAAGGAGATTTTTTCCATCCAATTCCAATGGCGATTAACGAGCACTGGGTTTGCAGGGAAAATTATGACCGACGTTTACTAGCCACAGAAAATAACCAGCCATTTATTCCAGATGAAAAATGGAAAAAAGGCTGCGAAAGACATTTTAATTTTGCCTATTTGGCCAAATTAATCGGCCCTTTAGAAATCAATCCTGCTGAGGGCGAATCAACAGAAATAGCCTGGTTTTCTCCTTCAGATTTGCAGGGCAAATTTAAGGATGATCTGGCTAGTTCTGTTTTTGTGGAAGTGATAAGAGCTTTTGAACTTGCCAAGTCAGTCTAAACTTGAGACAATCAGATCAATTATGTTCCCTAAACACCAATTAACTGAAAATGTTAAATTGCTACAGAAAGCAGCGATTATTCGCCAAGGCAATTCAGGATTAGAAGTTTTGCTTCTTCAACGAAGCGCTGATGCTAAATCCAGACCAAATTGTTGGGATTTGCCAGGTGGCAACAGTGAGTGGCCAGCACAAAATCAACTTTCTGCTGCTGATCTTCACTTGGGAGACATCAAAAGAGAAATTCAAGAAGAAACTGCTCTCCAAGTTTCAGAGAACGCTTTTGACTTGAATAAACTAGTCCATTTTTCTACTTATTTTGATAGTGAAAAACAAGTTTTTACCGTAATTTGTGGTTGGCTTGTGATTTTTGCTTCAACCAACCAAACAGAAATTCAAATTTCCTCCGAACATCAAAATTACATTTGGGCTTCACAGGCCAATCTAGCGAATTATGATTTTGGTGGAGACAGCGGTGCTTTTGTGTTAGACACGATCCAGAAATCTTTTGCCAAGCTTTCATGAAATTTATTATTGCTTCTACCAATCCAGTCAAAATTAATGCTGTAATCTCCGCAGCGTCGAAGCAATTTTCAGATGCGATAATCAAAGGCTTAGAAGTTGAGAGCGGCGTCAGTGCTCAGCCAATGAGCGATGAGGAAACTTTACTTGGATCTAAGAATCGTGCCGCGGCTGTTCGCTTGTTGGCTATCGAGCAAAAAATCATTACTGCACAAGAAGATTCTCTCTGCATTGGCTTGGAAGGTGGTGTTTTTCATCCTGCTTTTGTTGAAAATAAAGAAGAATTATGGTCAACCGTTTGGGCAACCGCACTAGATCAAAATGGTAAGCAATATTTTAGCAATGGGGCTCGTTTTCCTTTGCCAGATTTTTTATCTAAATTGCTTTTGGCCGGAGAAGAGATGGGGCCAGCGCTTGGTCGTCGTGAAAAAGATCCAGATTTACGCAAAAAAGAAGGCATGATTGGCCTCATTACCAATCATTTCACCAACCGCACTGATGAATATGAGAGCATTGTCAAAATAGCCATTGGCCTCTGGTATGGAGCTAATGGTTTTTAAAGTCCGTCAAGACAATGCTTGACAAAATAATTTTTCCAAGGCATTATGGGATCATAGTAATACTTAGTGCAAGGAAATATGTCAAAAAAACTCCAGAATTTGCTCCCTTATCTTTTTCCATCAATCGCAATCATCTTTGTGGTGATCATGTTTGCTCGTTGGTACAAGGGCAAAACTGCTGAAGCACCAGTTAGTTTACTAGATTCTCAACTACAAGTTGAGAGCCTTCCAAAAGAAATGCAAAATAGCATCATCAAAGGTGCCACTGACTACGAAATGCTTGAAATGCAAGCTACCGGCGAAGCTGTTGGTGAGCTGCGTTATCAAATCAAAGATGACAAGCTTACTTTTGCTGTCACTGCAAATTTACCAGAATCCAAAGAGGATTATGCTGTCTGGCTAGCCGATATCAATGGCGATGCTAAGAAACGTGTCTTTAACCTCGTCTATTCCAAAGCTGGTTATGTTGGCAGTGCGATAGTTCAATCCAACGTCTTACCAGTCAAGGTAGTTGTCTCTAAATCTTCAGATTTGATGCTACAAGACGCCATGCTGCAAGTAGAATTGCCTGCACCAGAGGTGAAATAATTAGCCTTTTGATGTTTTTAGATGTACTTTGACATAGAAAAAATGAAATTGCTTCTTGATTAGCTAGTCAAGTATGTTAGGCTTATTTAGTAATAAAAATTATTCTCTATGATTCATAGAGAAAGAAGGGTAAACATATGGCAACCGCCTATAGTTACACAAACTCAAAAGGTCAGACCTATTACCTTCACACCAGAGACGTTACCTTGAAGAACGGTAGAGTTCAAACTATCTATTTCTTCGCTCGTGATGTCCGTGAGGGCTCTCTAAGTGAAGTTCCAGCTGCCTACCAGGTAGTTGAAACCAGCAGAACTGGCATGCCAGTTTTGAAGAAGAAATAAATTCTCTTCACAATTTGTGAAAATTTAAGCCCCGCTTTCGAGCGGGGCTTTTTATATTGAGCTTGATTCTGTTATTATTAATTTAATGATAAAAAATAAAATCAAAGATAAAAATAAAAATGGAGTTGACGACAAATTGGATTTAATTACCAATGTTTGCTCGGTAATTTTGCCGTTTACCACTCTAGATCAGCTTTATCTTGTTTACGTTAAAAGAGAAGTAGTGGGGGTTTCGGCGATCACGTGGTTTCTTTATGGTTTGCTCAGTATTCCGCTTTTCATCTATTCTCTCAAAAGAAAAGATTTGCCAATGATTATGCTTAATGGTTTATGGGTAATTTTTGATTGGGCCGTGTGGTTGGGAGTTTTTTTGATATCTTAAACTTATTCTAAATAAACATTTATTAATTGCTCTCTAATTTTTTTGCAAATTTCATTTGAAAAAATAACTCTTTGGGACCCAGATATTCTAGATAATTTTTTTGCATTTCAATATCTTGAATTAGTCCTATTAGTCCTCGCTTTTCAACTTTAAATGTTTGAGTTATCTCTTTCAATTTTATTCCTGTAACCATGTGCTTATGAAAAAATAACTTATTCATTGCTGGCTCTATTAAGTAACCGTCATTTTCAAATAATTCTATGTTTTTTATTAAGATTGATTTTTTAATGACCCTTTCTCCGGTATAGGCTTGAGAAAATCCCAACCACATAAAAAATGGATGCTCTTTTCTTAGTCCAAGAGTCATATCGCTATTTTTTTCAAAAAAGGCAGAAATTAGCGCTTCGACATGAGATTGCTTGAGATTTCTCAAATCAGCATCGACAAACATGATATTTTCAGCTTTTGCAGCCTTAACTCCTGTTAGTAATGCTTTTGATTTACCTAAGTTTTTTTGATGAGTTATTAAATTAATATTTTTTATTTTTGATAAAACATTCTTCGTTTCAATTTCTGAGCCATCATCAATAACAATAATCTCGTCAATTTTTTTGGATTTTTTGATTTCATCAATTATTGATTTTATTTGTTTATGATCATTGAAACACGGAATAACAACTGAGATTTTTTGACTTTTCCCATTAAATTCTTTTGGCACATGCTATATTATAAACTTACCTTATGAAAATTTATCTTGGCAGCGATCACGGTGGTTTTAAACTCAAAGAGAATTTTAAACAATACCTTTTGGTAAATCATGCTGATTTCCAGATAGAAGATTGCGGTGCTTTTGCTTTTGAGCCAGCTGACGATTATCCATTTTTTGCTTTTCAGGTGGCAGAAAAAGTTTCTTCAAATTCAGATCAAGCTCTAGGAATTTTACTTTGTCGCTCTGGCTCTGGCATGGTGATCGCAGCAAACAAGGTAAAAGACGTTCGTGCGGTGGAGCTTTATGATGAGAAAATTGCTGCTCACAGCAAGAGTCATAATCATGCCAATGTTATTGCTTTTAGCGGCGATTATTTAAATTTGCCAAGGATGATTGAGTTATTTGAAATCTTTTTAAAGACAGCGTCAGATGAAAGTGAGCGCCATGTTAGAAGAGTCATGCAAATTACAAATTATGAAGAGAATCGGGAAATATAATCATGAATTTAGACGTTAGCGCTAATGTTTTAACAGGTAATCTTGAATTAGCTAGAAAACAAATCGAATTGGCCAAGGAAAGTAATTTACTTGAGGCAATTCAGATTGACATTGTCGATGGTATTTTTGCTGACAATCACACTTTTACGCCACAGGATTTAATCGACATAGATTTTGGGGATTTGCAAATTGATTTTCATTTGATGACGGAAGAACCCATGGATTACGTCTGGGAATTGGAAGAATACTGCAAAGAATTGCCAATTAGATCAGTCTTTGGTCAAATTGAAAAAATGTCCTATCAATCAGCCTTTTTGGAAGAAGTTAAAAAACAAGATTGGAAGGCGGGTTTGGCTTTGGATTTATACACTCCAATCGAAGCCATTGATGTGGATAGTTGGGATTGGATGGATGCTGTCTTGCTATTAGGTGTTGAAGCTGGTGCTTCTGGTCAAGCACAAAACGTCTTTCTTTTTGAGAAAATAAAAGCAGCCAGAGAAAAAATTCTCAAGGGCGAGCCAATGCGAATTTTTGTGGATGGCGGGGTGAATAAGAATAATGTTGCCAAATTACAAGCTAATGGAGTGGACAGCGTAACTGTTAATTCTGCTTTTAATAATGCTGATGATTACAAGAAAGCTGTCGAGGAATTTTTATCTCATGTCAAATAATAAAAAAGTAGTTGTCCCAAAGTCTAATCGTCTTTGCAGAATAGATAAGATTGCTTTTTATGGTAGTGCTGATTTGGATGAAACAGATCCAGCCTATGATGAGGCTTATCAAGCTGCCAGGCACGTCGCCAAAAGAGGTAAAATGGTCATTGATGGTGGTGGCCCTGGAATCATGAGAGCGGCTACCAATGGTGCGGAATCAGCGGGTGGTAAAACCTTAGTGGTAACTTTTTATCCGGAAGATTTGCCAGAATTTGAAGGCAGGGATGAGAAAAATATTGCTGATAAAGAGATTAAAACTTCCAATTACATTGAACGAATGTTCGGTCTGATGGATAATGCCGATCTATTTGTTTGTTTCAAGGGTGGCACCGGAACTTTGAGCGAATGGGCTACGGCTTGGCTATTGGCGCATTTATATTATGGCAATCACAAGCCACTAATTCTTTATGGTCATTTTTGGCACGAGTTTATGGACATGGTCCACAAGAATTTTATGATTAATTACAAGGAAGCTCAGGTTTATCGAATTGTTGATAATTTGGAAGAATTTAAGATTGCTCTGAGAATTTTTGATGAAGAGATGGCGGCTCGTCGCTTGAAATTGTCATAACTTTCACGCTAAGATAGATAAGAAAGCTTGCCCCTTGAGACTTACAGTAAAATAAAAAAAGGTTTCTTAATTCATCTTTTACGTATTTTAGTCTTTTCTTCTTCCTCAAGTAGACTAAGCTACTATTGTCATCAGAAGAAGACTAAAATATAGTAAAAGCTAATATTAATTAACTCATTTTTTATTTTACTGTAAGTCTCTATGTACGATGTAATTTCTATCGGTTCTTCTTTGCTTGATATCTTCGTCAAATCTAATGATTTGGAAGCTGATCGTGATGGTGAGCGTCAAATTTTAACCTATGGAGATAAGCTTGAGTTATCAGATTTTCATATTGTCACCGGTGGTGGTGGCAGTAATACTTCTGTTGCTTTTGCTCGTTTTGGTTTAAGTTCTGCTGTAATTTCTGAAACAGGTCGTGATGAATTTGCTAGTTTAATTACTGCTGATTTCCAAAAAGAAGGTGTAGAAACAAATCTTTTAATCCAAGAAAAACTAGAAAAGACTGGTGGATCAGTTATTTTAGTGGCAAGAGATTCAGAAAGAGTAGCCATGGTCCATAGAGGGGCAGCCTCAATGTTGGATCCTTTTGATATTCCAGCTTTTTGGATTTCCAAAAGTAGATGGATTCATTTATCGAGTCTTGGTGGCCGCAAAGAGACTTTGGCCAAAATTTTTAAGGTGCTAAATAACAATCAAGACACAAAAATGTCTTGGAATCCTGGCAAAAAAGAACTCGAATTGCTGGTCAATGAAGAATTCGCTATCGATCAAATTCCTTGTGAGGTATTTTTTGTTAATCAAGAAGAGTGGGATCTCATAGAACCATTGCACGAGGAAATTCTCTTAAATTTTCCACAGGTGGTTATTACTAAGGGTAAAAAAGGTGGCGAAGTGCATCTTTTTGGTAAGAAGAAGTTTGAATTTGAAGGCGAAGCTCCTGCCTTAGTTGACAGCACTGGAGCCGGAGATGCTTTTGCTGCTGCTTATGTGTCTGCGTTGCTTAATGGACTTGATGTTAATATTGCCATTGCTTGGGGTGTTAAAAATGCTGGCAATGTGGTGGCTTATTTTGGAGCTAAACTTGGTTTACTTCGCAAAGCTCAAATCTTAGAGTTAACAAAGGCTTCTAAATAGTGTTTAATTAAATAGTCATATGAAAAAAGTTTTGTCATTTTTATCTTTTCTGTTCTTTTTCTTACTTTCTTCAAGTGGCGTTCGTGCTTTGGAATTAACTAAGATCGGCACTACTGATTTAACTAATAAAGGCATTGGTTCTACTGTTTCTGCTTACACGTATGCTTTGCGTTCTTTCACTCTTTATGGCACGTCCACAGCTTCCAGCTCTGTGGCAATTAAAGTTGATGATGTGACTTATAGTTCCACAGCTAATGCAACTGGCGCATGGTCAACTTATCTTTCCAATCTAACTTACGATAATCACGCAGTAGTAATTAGTTCTACTGGTCAAACTAGTCTTAATCTTACTTTGACCATTGCTTCTGCAGCTGCTACGCCAACGGCAACAGCAACTGCGGCTGTCACCAAAACTTCTAGCTCTTCCAGCACACTACCAGCTTCTGGTGCTTTGGAAAATACCTTTTTAAGCGCTGCATTTGCTTTGTTTTTAATTGGTCTAGGTGTGGCGGTTAAATATAGAGACTAATATGTCAGATTTTCGCGAAATTCTTAATCAGGAAATTGCTGCTTTAGCGGCTAAAGTCGAGCAGGGCGAGCTTCCTGAGGAAATGCGCTATCAGCTCAAAAAAGAAATAGTAGCTTTGCAACGTAGTGTTGAACTTGGCAGTTATGATGAAAAGTACGAGAAAGTTTCCAAGTATGTAGACTGGTGTCTGCGTGTCCCTTTTGGTAAAAAAACTGACGATACTCTAGATATTCAAAAAGCCAAAGAAATTTTTGACCAACATCACTTTGGTATGCAAGAAGTTAAAGATCGCTTCTTGGAATATTTAGCTGTTCTTAATTTACAGAAAAATAACCTTCAGGATGAAACTTTTTCTGCCCCAATTTTGCTGTTAGTAGGTTTAGTTGGTACAGGTAAAACCACTTTTGCCTATTCTTTGGCTGAAGCTTTGGGCCGCCAGTTAGTTCGTATTCCTTTTGGAGGTATGGGCAGCTCCAAAGAATTGCGTGGTAGTTCTCGTTTGTTGCTCGGTGCTGAGCCAGGCAAAGTCCTCAAAGGTGTCTGCGAATCTGGGGTGATGAATCCAATTATTTTACTTGATGAAATTGATCGTGGTGCTGATGATGCCAATATGGACATCATGGGTGTTTTGGTCGAATTGCTTGATCCAGCGCAGAATCACGCTTTTACTGATGACTTCATTAACTACCCAGTTGATCTCTCTCAGGCTATTTTTCTAGCTACTTGTAACAACACTCGCAAGATTGCTACCGCTGTCATGGATCGTATGGAAAAGATTAGCATGCCTTCTTACACTGATGAGGAAAAAGTTTCCATTGCCAAGAAATATGTCATGCCAAAAGTCCTCAAAGAAGCTGGACTTCGTCCTGATCAATTTATCATTCGTGAAGAAATGTGGACTAAGATGGTTCGTCCACTTGGCTTTGATGCTGGTATTCGTACTTTGCAACGCACTATTCAAGGTGCGGCTCGCAAGGCGAGCCGCATTATCGTTGAAGGAAAATATGACAAGGTTGAAATCGGTCCAGATAATTACAAGATTTTCTTACCATCGTACTAAAATTCGGCTATCTCATTAAGATATAGTTGCAATTATTTCGCCTCTCCAAAATTGTGCTAAAATGCAAAATATATGTCTTTGACCTCGAAAGATTTGCAAGCGATCGGTGACTTGATTGAGGAAAAACTCGAAGCAAAGCTTGAAGAAAAACTTGAAGCAAAGCTTGACCAAAAGCTCAATCAAAAACTTAAACCAATCAAAAAAGACTTGCGCAAAATCAAAGCAACCCTTGATGAAACTATTTCTTTTTTTGATCGAGAGCTTATTAATCATGGACATCGCTTAGATCGTCTTGAGAATCGTGTTGGTTTGGCAAAATTTAGCAATCCGGCATAATTATCAGGCTTTTTTGACCGAGCCTTGCGAGGGAATGTCCAAAGTGGAGACGAAGGACGCAATCATCAAAAAGACAGGGTTCAAAATTCGCACAGCATCTTTTGCACCAGCTGCTTTTTGCTTTGCAAAAAGACAGGGTTCAAAATATAATCATTCGCAATGACCTTTACCGATTTAAACGAGCTTAAAGCAGACCTAGAAAAAAATTACCAAAGTTTTCCTCTTGTAGAAAAGCCAACCGACATCATTCATGGCGAAGGCAATGAAGAAGCTAGCGTGATGTTAATTGGTGAAGCCCCTGGCTATTACGAAAGTATTGAGCGAAGGCCATTTGTCGGCCGTTCTGGTCAGCTCTTGCGCCGAGTGATTGGTGAATGCGGTTTACCAGAAGAGCAAGTTTATATTAGCAACATTGTCAAAGCCAGACCCCCAGATAATCGTGATCCACTTCCAGAGGAAATTCTAGCCTTCAAGCCTTATTTAGACGCAGAAATTAATCTAATTAAGCCAAAATTAATCGTTACTCTCGGCCGTTTTAGCATGGACAAATTTTTGCCAGAAGTAAAAGTCTCAGAAGTTCATGGTCGTTTATTTAAAATAAAATGGAATGAGCAAACTTTGTTTATTTTACCCATGTATCACCCCGCTGCTGCGCTGCGCGCCACGAGAGTCAAAGAATCTTTTATCAGAGATTTTTCCAAAATTGCCAAAATTGTTGAATGGGTGGAAAAAGCCAGTGAGGGAGATGAGTTTGCGGAAACAGTCAAAGAAGCATTAATATAGAAATAGCAATTATTTAGAAAAATAAAATTATATAGAAAGGAGCGGATTAATTTTCGACGCATTAGATCACCTGAGCAAACGTCTTTGCTCAAGCGATCTCTGGGGAGAAAATAAATCCGCGACGTAGAATGTCCAAATTAAAACTTTTACCCCTAGGTGGCATGGGTGGCGTCACCCAAAACATGTATGTTTATCAGTATGAAAACGAAATTATAATCGTTGACTGTGGAATTGGTTTTCCAGATATGTATATGCCTGGAGTTGATACCTTAATTCCAGATATTAGTTATCTGCAAGATCAGGTCCAAAAAGGCGCCAAAATCGTCGCTATGTTGCTTAGTCATGGTCATGATGATCATATTGGTGCTTTACCATATTTACTTGGTGATTTGCCAGATTTCCCTATCTACGCATCTCCTCTAACCGCAGGCTTTGCCAGCGATCGTTTGGCAGACAAAAAACTTGATCGAAAAATCAACGTTGTTCCAGATAAGCAAATGATCAAACTGAGTCAATATTTCTCTTTTGAATTGATCGCCATGACTCACTCTGTGCCAGATACCAAACATATCGTCATCGATACGCCAGTCGGCAGAATTTATCATGGCAGTGATTTCAAGTTGGATAAACATCCAGTTGATGGCGTCATGTCAGATTTGGATGAAGTCAAAAGAATTGGTGACGAAGGTGTTTTGTTGGCCTTAATCGATTCTTTGCGCGTAGAACAAGCGACTTGGACCAGATCAGAATCAGAAGTAGGCCCAGTTCTAGAGGAAGAAATGGCCAATGTTAAGGGTAAAATTTTGGTGACTCTGATGAGTTCACATATTCATCGTATACAACAGGTGGTGAATGCTTGTGAAAAGTTAGATCGCCAAGTGGTTTTTGTAGGTCGTAGTGTTGAGAATAATGTAGTTTCGGCTTCGCTGCTCAAGAAATTGCATCTGCCAGTTGGCATTCAAGTCGATAAAAACCATATTTCTGAAGTGCCAGATAGTAGATTGTGTGTAATCATTGCTGGCAGCCAAGGTCAAGAGGGTTCTTCTCTAGTGCGAGCCGTTTACGGCGAGCATCGTATCATTCAGATTACTCCAGAAGACAAAGTGATCTTTTCAGCCAACGTTATTCCAGGCAATGAAATTAACTATTACGCCGCTATTGATGAGTTGTCAGCTAATGGTGTAGACGTGGTTTACACAGAAATTAATCATGGCATTCATAGCTCTGGTCACGCTAGCAGTGTTGAGCAAAGAGAAATGGTTGATACGCTGTCTGCCAAATATCTGATGCCAATTGGTGGCGCTGATCGTCATCGCGCTCTTTTTAGAAAAATTGTGGCCAATGCTGCCGGTTATGATAACCGCCATATTCTCTTGCCTAAATCTGGACAAGTCTTGGGTATCGATGAAACAGGCATTAAAGTTGTTGACGAGGTTTTGCTGAACGCTAAAGCAGTTGATGGACTTGGTATCGGCGATGTCGGTCCAGTGGTTTTATCTGATCGCTTATCTCTTTCCAAAGCTGGAATCATTGTTTTAGTCATTCCAAAAATTAATGGCAGCTTTGATCTTTCTGAAATGAAGGTGGTTTCCAGAGGTTTTGTTTTCATGAAAGAGGCTGACGAAGTCATTCAATTTATCAAAGAGAAAACTGCTGAAGTGATTGGTGAAGAAGGGCAGAATATGAAAGATGATGAATTGAAAAAGAGAATTGAACGCCGTTTAGCCAAGAAACTCTACAAAGTCATTCAAAGAGAACCAATGATTGTTCCAGTTATCGTGGAAATGTAGTATAAAGTACTTGACTAGCACTGGTATTTTGTGTTATATCCTATAATATTACAAATAAAGTCTCTGTTATGGCTAAATTTAAAAGTAGTAAAAGAAAAAAGCGTCAAGCTATCCGTTTAAAGATGAGAACGGATACAAGTTATTCCATCATTGCTGTCTTTTTAATTCTAGTTGGTTTACTTGTTTTGATTTCCTTCACTGGTCGTGGCCAATTACTTATTTTCATCAACGATCTCTTGTCTTTGGAATTTGGTTTATCCATGCTTTTCTTGCCTTTTGTTTTTATTTCTGCTGGTCTAGTCATGTTGCGTAGCAAGCACGCTTGGTCTAAGCCAACCATTCTACTCGGCACCATTTTATTGATGCTCGGCACCATGGGTGCAACCAAGAGCGGAGAAATTGGCAAGAGTGTTTTTACCAATTTTGCTAGATTATTGACTGACGCCGGCACTTACGCCTTTTTTAGCTCAATTTTATTGATTGGTTTTTTGATTTTGTCTCAGTCTTCTTTATTGGAGCTGGCAGAATTAATTGGCAAGTTATTCAAGAAGAGAGATAAAGATAAAAAACTCGGTAAAGATATTTTTGCTGATCAGGTCAGCGAAAAAGAAATCAAGACAGCTAAGGGCTTTTCTATTCCAAGCTTTGGCTTTGGCTTAAACAAAGATAAGGATTTGAAAAAAGGTTCTTCTTTCAATGAACCAATCGAGCAAGACAATAGTAGTGCTAAGGCCATTATTGAAGATGAAATAAAGAAACAAATGTCGCCTTCTGGTAATTTGAATGAACAAGAAGCTCTTAATGCTTCTTCCGCACCAATGGTTTGGGAATATCCACCTTTGTCGCTACTTTCCCAAAAATCCGGTGGCAAAGCTGATCGTGGTGATGTGAAGGGTAATGCTACCATTATTGAAAATACTTTGGACTCCTTTGGCATTCGAGCAAAAGTTGTTGAGTACAATCCTGGTCCAGCTGTTACACAGTACGCTCTAGACATTAGTAAGGGCACTCGTCTTTCCAAGATTACCGCTCTTTCTACTGATCTGGCTTTAGCGCTTTCTGCTCCAACCGGGCAGATTCGTATTGAAGCGCCAATTCCTGGTCGTAATTTAGTTGGTGTAGAGGTGCCAAATCGTAGTGCCGAATATGTCACTTTGAGAACCATGCTTTCGGCTCCTGTTTTGAAAAAACACAAATCCAAGCTAGCTGTGGCGCTTGGCATTGATGTAGCTGGCAATCCTTCTGTAGTTGATATTGCTGCCATGCCTCATTTGTTGATTGCTGGATCGACTGGATCTGGTAAATCTGTCTGTGTGAACTCTTTTATGTGTTCCATTCTTTTTAGAGCTACTCCAGAGGAAGTTAAATTTATTTTGGTTGATCCTAAACGTGTTGAGTTGACTGGTTATAATGGCATTCCTCATCTTTTGACTCCTGTCATCGTTGAGCCAAGTAAAGTCGTTTCGGCTCTGAAATGGGCTTGTCAAACCATGGACAAGCGTTACAAGATGCTCGAAGAAGTTGGTGTCAAAAATATCAGCGATTACAACGAGTTGGCTGGCTTGGCCAGCATGCCAAACATTGTTATTGTTATTGATGAATTGGCTGATGTGATGCTTTTCGCTCCTGCCGAAGTTGAGGACAGCATTACTCGTATTGCTCAGATGGCTCGTGCCGTCGGCATCCACCTAGTTTTAGCCACTCAGAGACCTTCAGTGGATGTTTTAACAGGTTTGATTAAGGCTAACGTCCCAACCCGCATTGCTTTCAATGTCACCTCTATGACTGACAGTCGCGTGATCTTGGATAGTCCAGGGGCTGAGAAGTTGTTGGGTCGTGGTGATATGCTTTTTCAAGCTCCAGATAAACCAAAGCCAACTCGTGTCCAAGGTACTTTTGTGAGTGCTGAAGAAGCAAAGAGTCTGATTGATTTCATCAAGGCTCAAGGCCAAAAACCAAATTACGAAGAAGAAATTGTAACCAAATACCAGCCAGGCAAAGTCACTGGTGGTAGTGGCGGATCTGATGTTAATGGCAATGATATTGATGATAAATGTGAAGAGGCGGCGCGGCTATTTTTGACCGCTGATAAGGCTTCTTCATCTTTGATTCAACGTCGTTTATCTGTGGGCTATGCCCGCGCCGCTAGAATTCTAGATCAACTTTATGAAATTGGTCTGGTTGGCCCTCCAGATGGAAGCAAGCCAAGAGACGTGAACAATAATAAGATTAGAGAATTTTTGATGAGTAAAGAACAGCAGAGTTAAAAATTAATGCGGGAATGGTTTTATGGGAAAAAAAGAAACTGCTCTTAGTGAATTTGAACAACAACTTGAATTCAGAACTAGAGGATTAGATTCAGATGACGATGCTTTATTAGATACGTTTTTACAAGCCAGTAAACAAAAAGATTACGAAACAGCTGATTTTGCTTACAACAAAATGAGTGCAGGGGCTAGGGCAGTAGCTGACTGGTTTAAAAATGAATTAAAAAAAGTTATTAAGAGCTAACTTCCTTATTTTTAAACCTTTTTAACCATCTTGCAATTTTTTTTCATTATCAATAAATCTTGTTCAATCATTTTTGCCTGTGCCTCTGCCCAAGCCTGATATTCTGCTTGAAGAGTTCCACCGGTGCCAACTCTTGCAACTTCTATACTGAATTTTTTTTGCCATACTTCATTGTCTTCCTTGCTCAGCAATCTAGTCAAAGCACTAAATGCGACTGCTGTGGCTCCGCTAGGTAAACCGATTTCATAAACTTCTGCTCCTTGCGGCATAGCGCCAATACAGATTTGTTGCCAGCCATCTTTGCCTCCTAGCACTTTTGTATGTCCAAGCAAGCCGCCATAAAAATAAACAGGGGCTTCTAGGTTTGCAGAATTAATTTTTCTGATGTGTTCCATTTTTTGTCTAATCCCAAAGAAAGCTCCTTTAGCAACGGCCAACATAACTAGTTTTTTTTCTTCTTCTGTCCAAGTCAAGATTTCTTTTCTTGGTTGTTCTAGATATTGTTCATTTTCTAGTTTATAGACAATGCCTTTGCCTTTTTCAGTGGGCATGTAGACATAAGGGGTTTTCGTTCCTGCTGCCATCATTTCTTTTATGATGAGGTCGATATTTTCATAAGCGTCTCTATTCATTGTTTCGCCAGGATTTAGAGTCAGAGGACCCATCCAATCACGATTAATGTTGGCCAACATTCTCTGAGTTTCGTAAGAAGTCTCACTGTCTTTGTCGTGAGCTCCATTTTCTGGACAAGTTTTGGTGCGACAGATGATTTTGCCTACGCTGTCAGCGCAAATCGCTGTTCCAGTTTCATCAATTATTTCAGCATCCATAGCCCAGGAGATAATTTTCAATTCAGCAGTCAAATCTTTTTGATCGTAGAGGAGTGTTGGCCCATGTTCCTTTGTATTTCCAGCAATGAGTTGGTCTTGGGCAAATAGAAATTGATATGGCTCGATGCCTATTGTTGTCAACCAAATGGCAATTTCTGGAAATTCTTCACCTGTAGGTAAACCAAAATCTGTCTTTTCAATACTACTGATAACCTGTCTCTTGTTCTCTAAGACTTTACTAGCGATTAAGCTTCTAAGCATGGAAAAATCAAATTGATCAAAATCTATACTTTCCTCGGTATTAAATAATCTTTTTAAAGCTTCTGGATGTTGGGTTAGCCATAAAATTTTTGCTAATGAGGTAGGATTATCTACAAAAGTTTCAAAATCTTTATTTATCTTTGCTAGCTGTTGTTTTAATGCGTCTCTTTCTTCACGACTTAAGCTTGGGTGAGCACTTGGATCGTCAAGGATGACAGCGCTTTCTCCAGATTTGCGATTAGTGATACACAGATCATGATGAAAGCCGGTGGTAGCAAAGACGAGTTGCTTGTTTTCACCGAATTCCTCTCCAGCTAAGGCTTCCTCAACCTGTTTTTTAATCAAACTTAGCAGTATCTGTGTATGGTCGTTATCTAGAAATTTCATTCTTGTGTGACTAATTGTCTCAACCTGTGTTTTGTAGTCACCCCACTCGATATGAACATCTTTTTTGTTAAAAGTTTTGGTCTTGGGGTTATAATTCCAGACCTCTACCTTCGGATTAGTAGAGCCGATATCGATGGCACAAATGACATACTCCATGCCTTTGGCTACGATTTCTTTCCCATCTTTAAATTCTGGAATCGTTTCAGGGCTAACAGCCAGAAGTCTACTGGAATCAATTATTGGTCTTGGTGGTAGAGTTTCTCCCATAATTTTTGTGTTTTTAGCGTATCAAAATGCTCTATATTATATCAAAATTTTCACCAAAAAACACCCATTTTGGTGGGTAAAATCTTGTTTTTTGAATTCTTGTGGTAAAAAGTGGAGATGGCGGGTTATGACCCCGCGTCCGTATCCAAGTGTTTAAATAGTTTCTACAGATATAGTTTATTTTTGATTAAAAACTAGCCAGTTGATAAACAAACTGTTGCTAATTTATCCATGTCATTATCTTAGAATTTCTTGCGACATGAGCTCAAGAAATTAGCCAAGTGACTGAGTTTTCACTTACCTAGCTACGCCACTAAAACAGCTAAATAAATGCCGGTTTTAACTAAAAGCTAAAACTGGAGTGCTGATACTGGCTACGAAATCG
>CALQZX010000015.1 GCA_943350175.1 Parcubacteria group bacterium
CAGATTTCAGTTCAAGTACCATTTCCATGTACTCTGTCAATCAGTCAACAGGAGCATTAACCTCAATTGGCGCAGCTGTTGCTACAGGATCTGGTCCTCGTGGTGTAACTACTGACCCCACTGGTCGTTTTGTGTATGTGACAAATCAAAGTTCAAGTACCGTTTCCATGTACTCTGTCAACAATTTTTCTGCATCTTCTGCCTATTTTGCCGGCAATGTTGGTATCGGCACTACCGCTCCAGGTCGTAAATTAGAAGTATTAGACAGCACTAATCCTCAATTGCGTCTCACTCAAACTGACGGATCCGTTTACACCGATTTTCAGATGAATTCTAATGGGGATTTGATCATGAATGTTGATGGGATTAGCAATCAGTTAGTTTTAGATAATGGGGGCAATGTTGGTATTGGCATAACCAATCCAGATGAGAAATTGACTGTTGACGGCTCAATTAATGCTGAGAAGTATTATGACTACACAAACAAAAATTATTTTCTTGATCCGGCAGCATTATCAACTGCTCTTAACATTGCTGGCAACGCCATCATTGGTGGCAACGCAACCGCTTCTGGAAACATCACCATGGGAGGTCAGTTGCAATTAGGTAGATTTGATACGACACCTACGGCAGTGGGAGCTGGAGCGATGATCTTCAATACAACCACCAACACCAATCAATGCTGGAATGGCACAGCATGGTACAACTGTGGTGGAACTCTCTACTCAAATACCAACACATCAGTTGCTGATGGTAGCTACATTACAGTCACTCACAATTTATCATCAAATGATTTGCTTTCGTCTGCATGGATTAATGCTCAATCGACCTGGAAATCACTCGATGCGACCTATAAACCAGCTATTGCCTGGGAAGGCAAAGATACGCAAAAGGGCGTTTATCATAACGAAGTTAATTCCTACAAACCATCAGAAGAAACAAACCAATACACCGAAAACTTAGTTCAAAGTGGACTTTTATTTGACACTTTTGAGGATGGAACAAAAACAGATTCGGTAAATACAACGGCAAGCATTGCAAGACAAACCGGAGATAACGGATCAGCAAACTATGCAACCCTTGATCAAAGAATTCAGTCTGGAAGAGCAGGATTAATAGGAGGACAAACGTTAAACACCTCCACTACTGACAACGATGGGCAGACATATCTTGGAAGTAACACTGTCAACGACATCTTTTATTACGACAGGACAAAAGATTCAACTCCTGAAGTCTTAGTAGAACTTGGAATTGATCCAAATTGGTACAACGGAGTAACTCTATCAGTTGCCACGAGTTCTGCAAGCTATTCTCAAAACGGAACAGTAGCAGATAAGAATCCAAATCTAACTACTCAGTACAACGGTTCTCTAATTAAGGCAACAGGAACAGATAGCGACCCAAAAACAATTTTTGTTACAATTAAATCCCCTACTACTTTCGATTGGACCAATTACAATGGTGATTCAGCCACAGGAGTTACTATTACAGCAGGGGTCGCACAAACACTCGGTGCAACTGGTGTTTATGCAACCTTTACAGGTGGGCCTAGTTACAATGTCGGTGATGTCTTCAAAATTGCTTCTTGGTTTATCGAACCAGAATCAGCCACAAGAGGTGCAAAACAACAATTTCCGGAGAGAGCGAATGTTATTGCTACTGCCTCTTCTGTCGATATTATTGATAGTGATAATCAAAAATTGTGGATGAGGTTTAATTTGGGTGGCACCAGCGCAAGCAATGGCAACTCCATTGGAGGAACCAGTGATCCAATAACTGCCACTACTTTTCTCAATGGCACACTGTATACGACAAACCAAGGAACACAAGCAAATAGCAGCTCATTTACAAAATTCTCTACAGATGGCGTAACAGTAGTAAATTTCAGCGGTTTACGTAATTACAACGGATCAATATCACTTAGAAATTCAGGCTTAGGGAATACATTAATAAACACATCAGTGTCCATGCTTAGTGGCACCGTCAACGACGTCGCCGCCGCCGTCATCCCCAATCAACCAACCCAAGAAGTGACGGTTAGTGGATGGGGATATATCTCTATTGCTGCTGTTGGTGGTGCTAGTACTAGTGAACAAGTCAAGCTCCCATACAATTTTAATACGGTTCCAAACGTAAATATTAGTTATACAGGCTACAAAGCTACTGCTCCAAATACACTTTCAGAATGTACCACTGGTTATGGCGCTGCAGCCAGATATGAGGCTAAGTCAATTACAGCTCGCGACTTCACTGCCATGTTTGTAAATGAATCGGCGTATACAGCCTATGCTTGTTATACCTGGACAGCCACTGGCACAGTCTCACCAAAACAATTTGTGGCCGTAGCCACTGGTAATTCAACAGCCGGAGGATCATCTGTCATTAATGAAACAGATGGAACAGTTGCCCACATCATGTCTTCTGCAGGTGTTGCAAACGCAACAGTATGGTCAAGCAAAATAGCAATTGCTGACAACGAACTATACTATAGCAACAACAACTCAACTGCAAATGCTACAACTTTACAATCATATTATGGAATCCATGGATTATCGACAGAGCCAACGGTGGGAATATACAGAAAAAGATATTATCTAATCGGATATGACTCAAGTTACAAACCTACCATTCTAGGTACGTCCACAGGTACGGGTCAAGTAAACTCATTGGTTGTCACCCCTAACACTTCCACCATAAATAGTAATTTTAATACAATTTATGTTGGCACAACAACAGGACTATCTGTTATTCAAGAAAATCAAGGATTAGGCACACCATCAGTAGCTCAAATTGCAGATGGAAACGAAGAAAATAATAGCTCCATCAAATACTACACCAAAGATTATATTTCCGAAGAAATGATTGGCGACATCCGTGGCATGTGGCCATTATCATCAAGCGGATCATTATCAATGACCGATGTCTCAATCAAAGCAGACACCCTCACAAATAATGGCGGTGTTACTGCTGCCACTGGTGTCCGTGGTGTCGGTGCTTCATTTAACGGCACTTCCCAATATCTATCTTGTACCGACGCTGCTTGTGGCGGTACAAGCAAACTAGATGGCAATGGCACAAGCACAACTTCGTGGAGTGTAGGTGCTTGGTTTAAAACAGCAAAAAATAATTCTGCGATCGTGGTTAAAAATAATATAAACGCTTCATATGCACTATCTATTGAATTAGATAAAGTTAATTGGAGAATTTTAGGAGGAAACATATATAGCAACAAAATTGTAACTGACAACATGTGGCATCATGCAGTCGGAACATACGATGGAACAAATATGTATTTGTATGTCGACGGCATACTTGAAAGAAGCGTAGCTTATTCTGGTGGAATTCCCGACTCAACAGGAGATCTTTTTATTGGAGCTTGGTACAATTCAGATTCAGGAGGATCCATTCAAAATTATATAAGCGGTTCCATTGACGAGCCGTTTGTAACAGCAACAACATTAACCTCCGCCCAAATCAAAAACATGTACCAAATTGGCTCACGAGCATTACAAAGCCATGGCAGTCTTGGCGGTGGTAGTACCGACAATAATCAAAGAATTCAGAGCGATGGAACATCAGTCATTGGAATAGCTCAACCTGATTGGAACAACCAATTCATGTATGTTGGAACAAACAATACAAGTACTGGTGGATTAGGCAAAATTCAACTTAATTCAGATACTATGGTCAAAATGTATCGTACTGGTGGTAATTTGCCAGCTGGTGGTTCTGAAATAGTCGCAGAAGATGTTACTTCCTTAGGAGTTGGATATGATTTAGAATCTGTTGGTTCAGCCACATCTGGAGTCAAGTCAATGGGGGTTGATGACAACGCAACGGCCACATCAGGTAACTTTGTCAGTAAAACTATTGTCTTACCAAAGAATATCGGCTCTGCCGTCCTTTGGGCTTCCCCTGTCATAGATCCAAACGATGCCAGCAACACTCTAACAGTCAAAGCCAGTAACGATGGTGGGGCAAATTATACCACTTGTACCTTGGTTGGAACCCCTGATTCCAGATCCGCAGTACCTGAAAATGAGTATGCCTGTACATTTGTAAGTTCAGATAATGATTTAAAAGTTAAATTTGAATTTGCCAGAGGTTCAACCAAAACTAATACCTATGTCACCCAATACGGTATTAGTTGGTTAGGAGAAACTGGCTTTAAAGTAGAACAAGTTGATGCCAACAATGTCAGACTATATAACTATTCAGGTGAAACTCAAAATCTAAAATTAAACGTTACAGGTGCCACTGCAACAATGATTGCCAGCCCATGGACTGATGCGGGTAGCTATATTTATGCAACTGGCTATGAAGCATTGAGAATTTATGACGGAGCTGGATCAAATTATCTAGGATTAAGCCACGATGGAACACTTGCCAACTTCACCCTCAATGGCACGACCATGCTATCTATCAATAGTACGGGTGATTTGCTTCCAAATACCAATGACAGCCAGAATATAGGCAGCGATACAAAAAGATGGAAGGATATATTTTTAGGTGGAGATACCATGCATATTGGAACTTCCATCACTGATGAAGCAACACTTGCATACAATACATCAACAAACGTTTTAAACTTTGGAACCGACTCCACAAGTAATGGTGACATTTCATTCTTTACTGATGATTTATATCTAGATAAATCAACCGGAAGAGTCGGTATTGGAACAACTTCACCAACTGAAAAGTTATCAATCGCAGACAACGGTACTGTAGCCACAAGTGGCTATGTACTAGGAGTACATGCTGACGATGAGAATCCTTATTTAGCAGGATTTTTTAATGATAGTTACTCAACCTCGGTCCCAGTATTTGAATATTATGGAAATGATCAAGGAACATTTAAAATGGGCACACGTGCCTCAGAAGACTATCAAATATATACTAATGGATGGGAAAACCCAAGACTTTCAATAACCGGGGCAGGAGACATCGGCATTGGGACAACAACCCCAGTCGCCAAACTCCAAATTAGTGGTGCCGCACAAACTTCTTATCCTACTCTAGGTTCCCCTACCGGCGGAGCTTTAATACTAAACAATACCGATAAAAATTATGGAACAATATTTGGAATATCATCAAATGGCAACGGTTGGATTCAACAACAAAGATTTGATACTCAAGTAAATACCTACAACCTTAACTTGCAACCTATGGGCGGTAACGTTGGAATTGGGACCACCTCTCCAGGATCAAAACTCGATGTTAGTGGTATATTTCGAACCTCTGGCCTTCCCTTTGCCAGTCAAGTATTTCCAACAACAGGTGTCGGTTTTGAGATGAGATATCAAACAGACTACGACGCCTTAGCAAATCTAAATACTGGCGGAAGTGGTGCCTCAGTTTTCCAATCTTTCGACAGAAGTGGAAGTGCTTGGAAAGACTTGATCGTTAAAGGTTACAATGTCGTACTTTCAGCCAATGGCGGTAATTTACTTCTTAATGGCGGTAATGTCGGCATCGGGACAACAGCCCCCGCCAGCAAACTCGATATTAATGGAGATTTGAGAGTTGGAAGCACGTCAATGACTTATATTATTTTAGAAGATGATGACTCAGGTGGGGTTGGCGGATCAGATGTAAAATATATCCATGCCAATAGCGACAACATCGGCTTTTTGAGTAGTGCTGGAGCGTGGTTGTCACGCTGGGATGAAGTGGGAAATCAAGTAAATACGGGAGATGTAGCAACCTTAAAAAATATTGTAATTCCAGATGACACATCTCTAGGATCATTTAGAATTGGAACTAATGGATCATATCTAAGTAGACAGAGTTCTAATGGCGCAACAATTTTACAAACTGGACAAGCATATCTATTACTAAATCCATCGGGATACAACGTTGGCATCGGTACACTAACTCCAGGAAGTGCTCTGCACATCTCCAAAACATCAGTAGCAAACGACGTTCTTTTGCTCCAAGATAGCTCCGGTACTTGTGAGGCACAGCCAACAACCACAGGACTTACTTGGGCCTGTTCTTCCGATTCGAGGCTAAAAACTGACATCGTAGAGGCAACTTCAGTCCTTGATTACATAACAAACATTCCATTAAAAGACTACACAGTTATCAAAACTGGTGAAAAAGTAATGGGACCAATCGCTCAAGAAATGCAAGTTAATTATCCAGAATTAGTCCGCATGGGTGACGATGGTTATTTACAAGTTTCAGAATTAACCCCATGGCAAATGGTCAAAGCAATTCAAGAACTAGATACAAAAATCGACACCTTAGGATTGACCGCTGCGGGGAATCTCACCATCAATGGTGATGAAATTACTGGCTACAACGTCACAGCTGAGGATGCTCGTGTTGTTCAAGACTTACAAGTTGGAGAGAACCTAGAGGTCGGACAAGACTTAAAAGTCGCCGGTGAACTAGAAGTAACTGGCCAGAGCAAGCTCGGCCAACTAATCGCCACAGATGCCACAGTCTCCACTCTCGTCGCAGAAAACGCCACTATTTCCGGCACTCTCTATGCCAACAATATTGAAGCCAACAGTATCAGCGTCAATGTTATTAGTGGCTTACAAGAAAGACTAACTAGTCAAATAGAACAAAGCCTTAGTCAGCCTAGTCTGCTTGCTTCTATTTTTGGCGACCAGATTGAACAGACCGAAGAATACCTAAATCAGCTTCATCAAGAAATCAATGCTAATTTGGCTAGCGCCAGCGCTACTCTCGATCCACTTGGTACGAATAATCAAGATTTAAGCATGATTGCCGACAGCGCTTTTATCAATCAATATTTTGAAGTCAACGGTAATGCTTACATCAACCAATCTCTCAAATTGGGTCAGAATCTAATGATTGGTGATAGTACAATTTTTGGTGCCGATTTCATCAGCTATCAACCAGATGCGAGTTCTAGCACTGATTTCACCTTTTCTATCCAGCCTGCTGGTTTGGGGAAATTATCCCTAATGGCCGGCTTGATGCAACTTGACCAAAATGGCCTAGTCACCATCAATGGTGATCTCAAGGTTGCCGGTGTTCTAGAAGTAGCTGACAACCTCAAAGTTAAAGGCACCATGCTCACCAATCTTATTGGGGCTGATCAGCCAGGAGAAGACATTCGCGTTCAATTGGCCAGTATTAACCCTCTCTCTGCTTCCGACTCAGCCTCGTTAGTAACAAAAAGTAATTTTGAATTCATCAATGAGAATAGCACTCCGGTAGCAACTTTTTCCGCTAATGGCGATCTTGCTCTAACTGGCTCTCTACGTCTAGGCAATAGTCTGAGCATTGCCAGCGAATCTAGTCAATTGGTCGCCGGTAGCAAAAGTAGTGCTGGTCAAGCAATCCTCACCGCTGGCAGCAATGAAGTCTCCATCATGAGCGACAAAGTTGAAGCCAACAGCATGATTTATGTTACTCCACTAAACTCCACCAACAACCAAGTTCTCTATGTCAAAAACAAGATTGTAGACAGCTCCTTCACTCCGGAGAATGAGGCTCAATTTACCGTAGCAATCGATTATGCCCTTGGCCAAAATGTTACTTTTAATTGGTGGATCGTACAGCTTGATTAATCTGCACAAATATAATAAGCAGCAGACACTGGACTCGCCACGTTGCAACGGGCAGCACTGTCAGAAATGTCTGTGTCGGAAGAATTTTCCATGACGGTTGAGAGTAGGAAGTCTTCTCCTCCACTAAGTTGAACGTAATCGAACTGATCGCTAGAGATCATCTCCTTCATGTAAATTTTATCACCGATGGCAAAACTCTCATCATTGTTTGGACAATTAAGATTCCCATTGGCGCCGCAAGCGACAATGTTGCCATCGTCGTCGTCAGCTGGATAAAATTGAAAATCATTGTAATACATACGAATTGCCGTCTTGAGCTGACGCAGATCGTTTTTTTTAGCACTATCTCTAGCACGCGCGCGCACACCAAGTAAATTAGGCAGCATTACTGCCACCAAAACTCCCAAGACTGAAATTACCACTAACAATTCTATAAGTGTAAAAGCGCTGCGGGTGGAGTGATTTTTTTTCATAGTTTTAATTTTGATAAAAATTCTAATAGCTGTCCACTATTTCTGGGGTGGTGATCACATTAGTACTCATAACAACATAGTTACAGGTGCTGGCTGATAAAACAGTATCAATCACTAGACAGTATGTGCCACTATAATAAGCTGGCTCGCCACTTACATTAAGAACCACATTTGAATCTTCTTCGTTCTCTAAATGAGCAAAAAAACTATAACTAGTCCCATATTCATCTGTTAAATAATAATATTGACTACCAGTGAAATCCTGAGGTAATTCACTCATATAAAGCGTTTGGTTGACAGAGTTCTTCCAAGGATCTCCCCAATTACACAACTCAAGTGAATCGGTTCCACAACCCATGATCTTTCCATTTGAACTAAATGGGTAATGCTTAAAATCATTGTAGTAAAGTTCCATCGCTTTAGAAATATTTTGTAGATCCTGTTTACGTCGACTATCTCTTGATTTCTGCTGAACGCTACCAAAGGTTCGCAGTCCCAGTCCCACTAAAAGTGCCAGAATTGCTATTACTACTAAAAGCTCTAGAAGAGTGAAAGCTTTTTGTTTGGATTTTATTTGCATAATAGTTATTGTTGTTTACAAGGGGTATTTTCGTAGCATTCAGATGATGATACGTATGGACCCATACTGCAATTATTTCCTGGAACCCAAACATTGCAGTCCTGACTACTGACGTAAGCAGAATTCGCGCAACAAAAACATATGTGAGAATTGCAATAATTGGGATCAATCGTGGGACTAGGACTGATTGTGTTGCTGGGAATTGATGTCGGAGTTGCAGAACCAATACTTTCTAAAACTAGTGGGACTCCCTGAGCAATCCCATAAACATAATTCATTTCATTGCCAAAATCAGAGCTATTTTCCGGCAAACCGCAGCCATTTTGACAACCTAATTTTTCTATGATTGGATCAGAATGATCGTCCAAATAACTTAAAATTCGATAACCCAAACTATTATCTCCATCGCCAGGAAATGGTAAATATAAATATGGTTTTCCAGTAATTGGGTCACAAGGCACTTCCTTTAAATATGGCTTAAGCGAATCACCGCCACAATCAACCAGAAAACTTTCTGGAGGGTAAGTCTGATTGTCATTATAATAGTCTTCAAAAGCCAGCTTAATGCTCTCCAAATCACTCTTGCGCTGTGCATCTCTGGCACGATTTACGTCAATATTGAAAACTTTGAAAATAGCTAGCAAAATCAACATTAATAGTGTAACGACTATCAAGATTTCTATCAAAGTTAGACCATTTTGCTGCTTCACTTTCATCTTATTATACTTTAATCTTAACATGGATGATAAAAAATAAATTAAACATTATTTTTACTTGGTTCTTAGTAGCAGCTGGGTTTTTGTTGCCAATTTTTTTCTTTCCATACTTCATCAATCCTCTCCTCAACAGCAAATTGTTAATTCTACTGGCAATTGCCATCATTAGCGTTTTTGCCTTTGTCATCAAAAGTCTAAATAATAAAAATTGGGAACTAATCAAAACTCCCTTTACTTTTCCTCTCATTGGCTTTGCCTTGATTGTGATCATTTCCAGCTTAGTCAGTAATCAATATCCAATCAAGCAATTAATTGGGTATGGTGGAGCTTACTTAAGTTTTGCTGCAATTATTTTGCTTATTCCATTGCTGATTGAGAAAAAGCTAAATAAGTGGTTTATTTTATCGCTAAATGCGGCCGCCATTTTTATCAGCATTTTGTCTGTTTTTCAATTATTTGGTCTTGGACTGTCGTCTATAATTAGTCGCTTAAGTATTCAAGAATTGCCAAATACACTAGCTTTTTCTCTTACTGGATCAACTTTTATTTCCATTCAGTTTTTGTCAGCCGTCTTGTTCAGTAATATTTTTGATCAAAAATCTTGGAAAGAATCCTGGTCTAATAAAATCGTCACTGCAATTATTGCCATCGCACTCAGCATCAATATTTGGTCAGTTTTTCCAGGTGGAGAGGGAGCATTTCAGAGCCTTTCTTTCATTGGAAGTGCCAATGTAGCTAAAAACAGTCTCGCTCTTACCAGAAATGCTTTATTTGGCTATGGTCCTGATTCTTACAGTAACGCTTACAACATCCTCAAGCCTATTTGGATCAATGGCTTTAATTACTGGAGATTCAACTTCGATTCAGCATTCAATTTTCCGCTTACCATTATTGTTAGCGTTGGAATCATTGGATTTTTAGCCTATCTGTTATTTTTATGGAAAGCTTTTGAAAGTATCAAAAATGACAGCAATGAACCTTTTCTTAAGTCCTTCATTTTTTGTTCCATAATATGGCAGTTTTTTGCTCCCATTAATTTAGTTATGCTTGGTTTATTAGCAATCTCTTTTGGTTTCTTCGTCGCTTCCAACAATGATCGTTATAAAAAAATTAGCTTCCGCACTCCTCATCTTATCAACTTTTCACATCATGAAGTATTAACTCCATCCAAGCGCTACATCTTTTTTGGAAGCAACATCGCAATTTTACTTGGTCTGGCTATTGCCTCATATGTCATTGCTAGAACATTCACTGCATTTTATTTGCTTTACAAAAGTAGTGAGAGCATTAGTAAGAATGAGATTGTCAAAGCTTATGACTCCCACCAGAAAGCCAAAAATCTTGCCCCCGAATTTGATTTCATCAGACGCAGTAGCTCATTAATTAACTTGCAAATAGCCATCGCTTTATCTAATAAAGCTGACATCAATCAGGCTGAACAAGATCAGGTTATAAAATTAGTCAATCAATCTATCAATGAAGCCAAGGCTGCTACGGCTCTAGAGCCATCTAATTACCAAAATTGGGTAACATTAGCACAAATCTACATGCAACTACTAAACACCACCGAACAAGCTCAACAAGAAGCCTTTAATGCTCTCGCTCGGGCCATATCGAACAACCCAAATAATCCAGAACTAAGAATTACTCTTGGCCAGCTTTTTCTAAATAATAAAAAGAATACGGAAGCTATTACGTTCTTTAATCAGGCTATTGAAAGAAAGCCTGATCTATTCGTAGCTCATTACTATTTGGCTCAAGCTCTCATTGCAGATGGACAATTAAAGGAAGCCTCCAACTCCCTAATCAGCAGTTTAAATTTGCTTGATAAGGAATCTTCTGACTATGCGACCATTGAAAAAGAACTAGATGCTCTCGGAGAAAAAATAAAGGAACAAGAAAGCAAAGCAGAATCAAAAACAGAAACCTCAAAAAACTCAACTAAACAGATCAATAAGGTTCCTGAAACACAAGCTAGTGAAAGCTCCAGCCTATCTAATCTCTTGGACAAACAAGACACAGAAGCAGCTATACAAAATGGAGCTTTAACTTCAGATCAAATTCTCGTCAATAACTGAGCTATCTCATTCCAAACTAAAGAGTCTTCGCGATCGCTTTCTTAACCTCTTCCAAACCATTGTTAGTGAATGTGCTAAATAGGATCACATTAATATCTTTTTCTATAAAATATGATCTAAAAGCATCTATCTGCTCAGAAGTATATATATCTATCTTGTTTATTGTCACAATAGATCGTTTTTCCAACATTTTTGAGTCATATTCACTGAGTTCCTTACGCAACTGTTCATACTGATGCCAAAGCATTTCAGCTTTTTGCTGGTCGCTAACTTCCTCATCAAAGATAACTGCTTCGTCCAAGAACAAGATAAACATCAAGCTCTTGCAGTTCTCAATGTGACGCAAGAAGTCTAAACCAAGCCCCTTGCCCTCACTAGCCCCCTCAATCAGTCCAGGAATGTCAGCGATGACTAGCTCATCTTTGCCCTGACCAGAGCCAAGATACATGATGCCCAAATTTGGCTCGATGGTGGTAAATGGATAATTAGCAATTTTTGGATTTGCCTTGGTAACCTTGGAGAGAAAAGTGCTTTTACCAGCATTAGGAAAACCAACTAAGCCCAAATCTGCCAGCAACTTAAGTTCAAATTGCAGAAGTTTTTGCTCACCAAAAACACCATATTCTGCTTCAAGAGGAGTGGTTTTGACAGATGACTTGAATTGAACGCTGCCTCTTCCACCCTTGCCTCCCTGACAAACTAAAAATTCTTGATCAGCTTCTTTAAAAACAAAAAGCTCAAGCTTTTCATCTAGAAGCTTAATTTGATCATCTGGATCTCTTGGAGGAATACCTTGGTTTTCTTCTTCTAAATAGTATTTGCCACCATGCAAAGCTTCTTCACCAAGCAAAGTATTATTTCTTTTCTTAGTTGAAATTTTATTCTCACCAAGCAAATAAATAACTGTACCAACAGGCACTTCTAGGATTTTATCTTCACCTTTTTCACCAATTTTCTTACGACGATCGCCGTTTTTGCCACTCTGAGCTTTGACCAATCTCACTCCAGCATAGTCCCTAAGAGTGGTCATGCCTGCCTTGCTACGAATAATTATCGAGCCACCATTTCCAGCATCGCCACCATCTGGGCCGCCTTTGGTCACGAATTTTTCTCGACGAAAAGAAACTTTACCATTTCCACCGTCGCCAGCTGCTAAAACCAATTTAACTAAATCGATCATAATGCTAAAACTCTGCACTTTAAAATCAACCACGCTCGACTAAAATTGTTTGCTTGTTCAAATTAACAATCTTCTTCTCGCTCGGTGAAGTCGCTGTTTATAAGCATCGTGCTCATTTGTGTGTATGAGTCAGCGACTTCAATGGGTTGCTTTTAAAGTGCAGAGTTACCTCTAAATAATTAATAATGAATCCTCTTTAATATCTTATTTTAAAAAGCTTGCAGGATTGAGCAAAGCTCCACCCTGACGAATTTCAAAGTGCAAATGTGTTCCAGTACTACGACCGGTATTACCCATTTGACCTATCACATCTCCTCTTTTTACTCTTTGACCTGCGACCACTTGAATAACTGACATGTGGCCATAAAGAGTTATATAGCCATTGCCGTGATCAATCACGACTCGATTGCCGTAGCCAGAACTATCTGGCCAACCAGCTGTAGTCACCAATCCAGCATCGGCAGCTAAAATTGGTCCAGCACTACGATTGGCAATATCAAAAGCCTTGTGAAAGAAACTGTAGCCCTGGGTAATTCCACCTGAAGCTGGCCAAATGAAAGATCCGAGAGCTGAAACTGTGCCAGCATCTGGAGTCAAAGAACCATATTTGGTAGTGCCTGGGGTCGAACCACTTGGTAATTTAACATCTGCCTTCTCACCCTCTGGAACCATCAAATATTGTCCAACCACCAACTCAAAAGTTTCATCATTAAGAAATTCATTGAAAGGATAGTCAACGATCATCTGCACTTGAGAACCATCCAAGCCATATTTTTTACCTATCGAATAGATGGTCTCTCCGCGAGCAACTTTATGACGAACGCCATCAACTGGCAAAATGTTTAATTCTTGTCCAGGCTTAATCTTGGACTTATCGGTTAGATTATTTTCCCAAAAAATTGTGCTTGGTTTAAGCCCATAGCGAGTTGCAATACTAGAAATGGTTTCGCCATCCGAAACAAGATGAATAATAATCTCTCCACCACGATATTGACGAACCTCTTCCGCCTGAGCTGTATAGAAATCTGGAGAAGCAGCGGTGGCTGTTGAGAGCACTGGACTGGCCAAAACTTTTTCTTGGCCATTTTTATCTGATTTGGACAATAGACTAGGACCCAAAGTCACCATCAAAAAAGTCAAGCCAATTGTACCAAAATGCAAAAATGGCTTAGTGTACTTGCCTCTCTGCATGTAAAGAACATCAACTAGCTTGTCTTTGACATTTTCGAACCAAGAAAAAATACCGTACAAGCGTTTTTTGGCGTAACTTCTGACAAAGGCTCCAAAGGCTCTTAAATCAGCAAAAAATAAAGACAAAGAAATTAAAAGTTTGCCTTTTTTTCTACTAGATTCAGATTTCCTTATAAATAAAGCCAATTTAACCTTTCAGTGAAGCTAAAAAGTCTTTGTTGCTGTCAGTTCTCTTTAACTTCTCAATCAAAGTGATGGTTCTTTCATCTTTACCAAGCATATCGAGCATACGATGCAGGGTGATCACAGCCTGATAAGTTACTGGATCAATCAATAAATCATCGCGACGAGTACCGGATTTTTGGACATCAATAGAAGGATGAATACGTCTCTCGGCCAATCCTCTATCCAAGTGAATTTCTTGATTACCAGTTCCTTTGAATTCTTCATAAACCAAATCATCCATTCTAGAGCCAGTATCCACCAAGGCGGTACCAACAATCGTTAGAGATCCTTGAACTTCAAAGTTTCTAGCAGCACCGAAAAATTTCTTTGGTGGGAAAAGCGCAGCTGGATCAAAACCACCAGACAAAGTACGACCGGAAGTTGGCATGGCCAAGTTATATGCTCTAGCCAAACGAGTGATTGAATCAAGTAAAATGACCACATCTTGACCAGCTTCTACGAGTCTCTTGGCTCTTTCCAAAGCTAATTCGGCCACGCGACATTGATCAGTAGCTGGCTCATCGAAATTACTAGCAGCTACTTCACCTCTGCCTTTGGTTAAATGATCAATATGGCGACGAATATCAGTCACTTCCTCTGGTCTCTCGCCCACCAAAACTGCCATCAAATGAATTTCTGGGTTATTGGCGGCTACACCTGTGGCAATATCTTTAAGCAAAGTGGTTTTACCAGCTTTTGGAGGAGAGACGATTAAACTACGTTGACCTTTACCGATTGGAGCGATCATATCAACGATACGCAGAGACAAAGGCTCTTTACCGGTTTCCATCTTAAGTTGACTGTCTGGATAAACTGGAGTCAAAGACTTAAATTTAACACGATCTTTTCTGGCGAATTCATCAACTGGAATATCGTTAACTTTGTCTACTTTGAGTAAACCCCAAAAACGTTCGTTATCTTTTGGTTTTCTGGCTGGACCGGTGACCACGTCTCCAGGACGAAGTTGCAAACGACGAATTTGTGAGGTGGAAATATAAGCATCGCGCTCTGATTCAGAATAACCAACGCGCAAAATGCCATGACCATCTCTGGACATGTCCAAAATACCTTCGATCACTTCTGAAGAGGTGTCTTCTTCTTGGAAATTACCACGCATTACTTTATGACGAGTAATTCTTGGAGCATAACTGCTGCTGCCTTGACCAGATCTGTTGTTTTGATTTGGCTGGTTATTTTGACTGGTCTGATAATTCTGAGAATCTTGAGTTGATTCTGGAGCTAACACTTGAACCAGTGCAGACTCCTGCAAAGGAGCTTGCTGATTATTTTCTTGTTTGTCCATTAGAATTTCCTTTTCTTCCATGGCATCTTTCATGTCAATGGCGTCCGTGGAAATAGTGTCGGACGAAACGGCAGAATTGATTTCTGTCTTTTCTACTTGAGTTGGCTCTCCAACTAAATCGTTTGCTAGTACGCTAGTTTTTTTAACTGGCATAAAAATTTTTAAACCTTTCGTGTTCTAATTGAATATTTTATTGCAGGTCATATTTATTTAAATTTGAGTGAATTGAAAAAGAAGCATTTAGGGAAAAACATCTTGCAATGGATACATCTGTTATTATGTCAAAAAAAGCTAAAAAAACAATAGACTCATAATATATTGTTACGCTTGCCAGAGAGATTTCTTTAAATCTACTTTCTCTCCAATGAAAGCAACTCCTTCTTCTAATAACATTGATTTTTTCTTGGGCAATTCTTTGAGACCAAAATATCCATTAAGTGACCCATCTGCCGCCACTACTCGATGACAAGGAACGATTGGAGCGAAAGGATTGCTGCGCATAAAAACGCCAACTGCTCGAGCTGCTTTTGGCCTCTGCGCTAATCGCGCTATTTGACCATAAGTGGCTACTTTTCCTCTTGGGATTTTCTTGGTTTCTTGATAAACCAGTTCTCTGAAAGTCATCTTAATCTTAAATTTTATCACATCAACATGACTCAAAAGTCCTCAGCGGAAGTTCAGTTGCCTGCCCAACTACCGAACTTCCGCAGAGGATTCTTATCCAATTTGATATATTTAAGACCATTTAAATATAATTTACTATTCGGGGGGTGGGTGATAACCTATAAGCAATCAGTTATCTGTGAAGATAACTACAACAAGCTACATTGTTATTCGTGATTCATCAGCGGTAATAATGTTCGCTATAATCCATCTTGTTTAGGTTCTTGACTGCCTTAAGAACAAGTCTTAAACGGGATGGATTTTTTATTGTCTATTTAGGATTCTGACACTTTTTCCTGAGAAAAAGCTGAGAGACTCCCAATCCCCTAAAAATAATTTTGCTTTAAAGAACTGACTGTTATTATAGTCAATTCTATAGTTTTTTCAATCAGCAATTATGTCCTATAATTATATTAGCCTGTTTTATTGCCTATCCTATATTTTTATAAAAATGCAATTTATTGAGTGATATTAATGACTTTTCCACAGAAATTGTGGCCATCATCAATTTTGTGCAAAAACCCGCAAAACCCCACTCGTCCGCAATGAGTCATCTGCCAAACACTCCATCAATTTGCTATACTAAAGACGTGCTAAAAAACCACGTTATACTTGAGATCAGAACTAGCAAAGACAGCGAAGAAACAGAAGAAACTGCGGTTCAACTTTTCTCTACCCTGCCAAAGCTTAAAAACAACATTTTCGACAAATTACTGGACAAAGAGGAAACACTTAGCTTTGAGATCCTAGTCCGCGAACAAAGCATCCATTTTCTGACCCACGTCCCTTTGCGATTGCTCGAATACTTCAAAGGAACTATTCACGCCAGTTATCCAGAAGCAATTGTTTCGGAACTGCAATTTGATCCCATCGAATTTTTCTTTGAACCAAATAGGGCCATTCGCACCGCCAGTCTCAGATTAAAAAATCACAGCTATTTGCCACTAAAAACATATCAGGAATTTAAAGAAATTGATCCACTTTCCACTCTAATGTCGACTCTATCCAAAAATGACGGCAAGGACACCATTCTGATTCAAATGGCCGTCGACAATGAAAGCGAATTTTGGCCAAAGACCTATCAGATTTCTGCTGAAAAACTGGAAACCCATCCACAAAAAAGCCTCATCCAACAAAAAATGGAAAAAAGATCCCTTAAAACTGCTTTCAAGATCGCTGTCGTCACAGATGATCGCAAAAAAAGTAAGCTCATCCTAGAAAATATTGCTGCTGCCTATCAAGCCACTACTCAAAGCGAAAGCAACTCGCTGCGCCTTAGTAATAGATATTTTTTCAAAAAAAACTTCCTCAAAAAAATGGATAAGCGTAGCTTTAGAGCTTCGCCAATCCTTCACCTGAGTCTGGAAGAAACAGCCACTCTCTTCCATTTGCCTAGTAAAAAACTCGGTAATATTCACAACATCTCTTGGGGTAAAAAGATTCTTGGCGAAGCTCCGGAGAGATTGCCTATCGTCAATCAAGATACTCCAGATGCAGTCAAAAAAGAAATTAACGTCTTGGCGGAAACTATTTACAAAAACAGAAGCACTAAATATGGCCTGCTGCGCAATGACCGTCGTCGTCACGTCTATGTCATCGGTAAAACAGGCACTGGAAAATCCACTCTTCTGGCCAATATGGTTATTAATGACCTTAAACACAATGAGGGTCTCTGTGTCATTGATCCCCATGGCGATCTCGTAGAAACTCTACTCGATTTTATTCCAAAGCACCGTATTAATGACGTCATATATTTCGACCCAGCAGATCAAGAAAGAACAGTTCAAATCAACTTATTTGAAGGTGAAAATGTCGTTCATCGTGAACTAATCGCCTCTGGCATTATTTCTGTATTCCAAAAACTATACAGTTATTCTTGGGGTCCAAGACTTGAATATATTTTGCGTAATTGTCTTCTTACTCTACTTAAAAGCAAAGAAGCCAAGCTTTCCGACGTTCTGGAGTTGCTCACTAACAAAAAGTTCCGCGACGAGATAGTCGAAAAGCTCGATGATCCAATTCTCAAAAGCTTTTGGGTTAACGAATATAACAAAATGCAAGATCGCCAAAGACAAGAATCGATTGCTTCTATCCTTAATAAGGTTGGTCAATTTGTCTCTTCACCAATCGTCCGCAACGTCGTTAATACCAATCAATCTTCTTTTAGCATTGAAGACTTAATGAGTCAGGGCAAAATTCTACTGGTCAATCTCTCGCAAGGACGTCTGGGTGAAGACAATGCTACTCTGCTTGGAGCCATGATGATCACTAAGATTCAGCTGGCTGCTATGGCCAGAGTCAACGTTCCAGAAGACCAAAGGCCAGATTTTTATCTCTACGTTGATGAATTCCAAAACTTTGCTACCGATGCTTTTATCAAAATTCTCTCAGAGGCTCGTAAATATCACCTCAACCTAACTCTCGCCAACCAATACATTGACCAGATTCCAGAAGAAGTGCGCAATGCCATTTTCGGCAACTGCGGCAACATCATTAGTTTTGTCATGGGAGCTGGCGATGCTACCTACTTCCAAGCCGAATATGGTGGTCTCTACTCTCAAGATGACCTAGTTAATTTGGACAAGCATCAAATTATTAATAAGATTTCTATCGACAATGTTCTATCACGCCCTTTCCCTGCCTACACTCTTGCCTTGGCTAAGAGCAGCAATCAAAATCGAGAAAAAGTGATTCGTAACAGTCGTGAGAGATACGCCAAAAAGAGAAATCTTTAAAATTCCTGCTTTGCCAGCAATCCCAAATCTTTTAGCAACGCTCTAATATTGGAGTGAGTTTCTCGTGAAATTATTTTTTCAAAACCTAGTCTTCGGGCTTCTTTAGCTCTTCTTTCAAAATAAGGTGTTTTTCTTATCTCTCCAAGTAGTCCTATCTCACCGATAAAAACAGTGCTTTGAGGTATTTTTTTACCCGTTAGTGAGCTCGCTATAGAAACTGCCAAACCCAAATCTACGCTCGCTTCTTTGATGCGAAAGCCACCAGCCACACTCAAGAAAATGTCATAAAAAGCCAAGGGAAGACCAGCGTGCTTCTGCAAGACTGCCGACAGTACCTGAATGCGAGCCAGGTCTACTCCTCTACCAACGCGACGCGGCATAGCCAGTTGAGACTTCACCACCAATGCTTGTACTTCTGCGAGTAAAGGACGGGTGCCTTCCATCAAACAGACCGTTGCAGCACCAGTCACCATTTGATTAGTGTTCTCCAAAAATAATTCGCTTGGATTGCTAATTTCTCGAAGGCCATAATCTTCACTCTGGAAAAGACCAACTTCATCAGTCGCTCCAAAGCGATTTTTGAGTGATCTCAACATGCGTAATTGGTCTGATCTCTCGCCCTCTAATAGCAATACTGTATCAACCATGTGTTCAAAAACCTTTGGTCCAGCAATCACTCCATCTTTAGTGATATGACCAATTAAGAAGGTTGGGATACCGAAAGCTTTTACGGTATTAATAATGCGATCAGCCACTTCTCTGATTTGACCAACACTGCCGCTTGCTCCAGTCAAAAAACTAGTCGAGAGAGACTGAATACTATCGACAATTAAAAGATCTGGCTTTTCTTTTTTGATCAGGACATTGAGCTCGTCGGCATCGGTAGTAGTAATGAAAACTAGGCTTTCACCGATCTCTTCTCTTGAATAAGTATTTTGTTCATTATCTAGAAACCTATCTATTCTAAGCGATATTTGTCCTGGGCTTTCTTCACCAGCCACATAGAAAATCTTCAACGGCTTAAGGGCCTTTGGCGCATCTTTGCGTAACTTCAAAATTTGCAAAATCATTTGTGTTAACAAGGTAGATTTTCCTATACCCGGCTCGCCACCCAACAAAACCACCATGCCCGCCACCAAACCACCGCCCAAAACCCGATCCAACTCCCCAATGCTAGTAGAAAAACGCTGTTTTGAAGCTTCTGTGCGCTTCACTTGAGAAAAAGCTACCCGCTTTTTGGCAATTTCGTCATCACTCAAGGTACTTTTGACTTGCGAGCGACGGCTAGCATCGGGAGCCTCCAAAATTTCTTCAACGAGGGTATTCCAAGCTTGGCATTCACCACACTGCCCCATCCATTTGGGAGAACTTGCTCCACAACTTTGGCAACGAAAGTAAGATTTGCTTTTGGCCATGATTATTTAACGCTTCCGACGAAAAGAGTGTCTCCACTATATTGACCGCTCACGGTTACTGTTTGACCAACGTAAACCGATAAATCTACCACATAACTTTCAATTTCTTTGGCAATCTGACCAGCTTCTTGTAAATAAAATTTGCCATCATTACTAGTTATCTTGCCAACCTTGGTAGTAGTGCCAGACTTTTCAGTAGCGCCAGGATTAACAGTATTTTTTGAATTAGTTATCGCAGGCATAGTTTGACTATTTTTCTTAGCAGAGCTAATAAACCAAAAGGCTCCGCCGCCAATTAAAATAGCTGCCATGATTAGAACCAAAAGAGTTTGTTTCATTAAATTTTTATGTGATAAAAATCACATTCCTTTCTTTTTTAAGTTTTCTAATAATTTAGTCGAGGAAAACTCTGGATTAAAGTCATGGACAATAACCAATTCTGCATCGAATTCAGCCAAAATAGCAGCTTTTTCTGTAGCGAAAGAAGTATGAGAAGACACGGCCATAAAATTTGGCCTGATTTTACTAATTAGCTGGCGATGATCGTCTGGCCTGGAAAACTGCTCTGGCAAAATAAAAATAAAATCAGCTAAATCCCATTCTTGTAAATTTTCTAGACGCTTTTTAACATCATTAATAGGTCTGGCGCTTCCCTTCATTCGTTTAACTCTCTCATCAGATTCTAATCCAACCAAGAGGAGATCTCCCAATTCCTTAGCCTTGGACAAAAAATTATGATGCTCCTCGTGAAGCAAATCGAAAACTCCAGTCACCAAGGTTAAGGTTTGCTTTTCCTTAGCTCTTTTTGATAAAAACTCGTCTAAATCTTGATACATAAAAATACTAACCTATATAGAATCCAAGTTTAACATGCGCTGACTTTGAAGTACAATAGGCCTGGAACGGATTAACATATGAAAAAAATCGTTGTTATCGGAGGTGGAACTGGCAGTGCCGTTGCTCTCTCTGGCCTAAAAAATTGCAAAGGGGTCGAATTAAGCGCAGTGGTAGTTGTCTCTGACAATGGAGGCTCCACAGGACGTCTAAGAGATGAGTTTGGCTTTTTACCAGTTGGTGATTTGCGACAATGCATCGCAGCTCTGGCTACCGGAGAAAATGAGAAAGAAATTCGTCAGTTACTGCTTTACCGTTTTGATAAAGACTCAAGTCTTCAGGGTCACAACCTCGGCAATTTAATTCTAACTTCTCTGGAGAGTTTGACCGGAGGAGCTGGAAAAGCCGTAGAAATTGCTTCCAAAATCTTTCGTATTGGCGGCACAGTTTTGCCAATTAGTGAAGACAGCTTTAATTTAATTGTTAACTATGAAGATGGCACAAACGTTGTTGGAGAAAAAAACCTCGATGACGCAACGCTAGGTGGCAAAAAAATTAAGAGCATTTCCCTTGATAGTGAAGCTAAAATTTATGACAAAGCTTATCAAACTATCGTGGCAGCAGACTTAATCGTTTTTGGACCTGGAGACCTATATGGCAGTCTTTTGCCAAACAC
>CALQZX010000016.1 GCA_943350175.1 Parcubacteria group bacterium
TCTAGGTGCGTAGTGAGAAGGAGTGAAAAAAACTTGATAATCTTTTTGGTGTAAGAAAAGATGAATTGGCAGAGCCCACTGAGTCCAGAATTTGGCTGGACCAATGACCATGTAGTGCCAATTTTCTCTGCTTTTTGGCAGGTCGGCTAACTTCTTACCAGATAAAAGAATAGTGATGTCAATATTTTTACGATTAGCCGTCAATTTATAGAGTTCAGAAATAATCGCAAAAGCATAGGTATTGCTACCGACGCGGTTTTTGACATTGGCTTCGTTGCCATCAATGGCTATTTTCATCATATTTAAGCCTTAAAATCTTCAATTGCTCGTTTGTAAACAGCCAAGGTTTGGCGAGCAGTTTTTTGCCAATTAAAGAGTTGCAAGCGAATAATCATTCTTTTCATGCGATTATCACTGTCAACTTTATTTTCATTTAGAATTTTTTCAATAGCTTGGCGAATGGAATTTTCATCCATAGGATTGGCTAATTCAGCGGCATTGCCAGCGACCTCTCTGATGGCTGGAATATCGGAGCTAACCACAGGCACACCATGAGAGAAAGCTTCCAAAATTGGCAAACCAAAGCCTTCATAGAGACTTGGGTAAACAAATAATTCACAGTGATGATACAAAACAGCTAGTTCGTAATCATTAACTCTGCCTAAGAAACGTAGATTTGGATCTTGGCTAATTTTTTCGCTGCCATCCCATGATTGTTCGCCGGCGATGATGAGTTGATAATCCTTAGCTAGTGGCAACCAAGCTTGAATTAATTTGGCTAAGTTTTTGCGTGGCTCTCTGGTGCCGACAAATAATAAATATGGTTTGTTTAGTTGCAGTTTTTGTTTGATGGAAAAAAGTAACTCTGGCTTGTCAGCTAACTCTTGGCTAATCTCTGCCACTTGAGTAGGTAGAGCCTCATAAACGACGCTAACGCATTTGCTAGGCATTTCTAGGTAACGCAAAATATCACTTTTGGTCGACTCTGAAACAGCGATAATTTGTGCTTGCTTCTTACGTAAAATACGCCAAGAATCCTGATGCATTTTCAAAACTTGCGGATGAGCGACTTTTGGATAGCGAATAATGGCAAGATCATGGATGGTGGAGACCATTGGCAAATTTTTATCAGGAGGTTGTAACCAGTCCCAGCTATGAAAAACTTCAATTTCTGGCATGACTTTTTTGATTGGATTGAGTCCTAGCTGCCAAATTTTAGATAAGATTGATGGTGGGAAATATTGTAGATTGAGGTCATAGCGATCTGGCATGACATCACGCAAAACTTTGTGTAGTTCTCTCTTTAAAAGTCGTTGCTGACGCAGAGAACTGCCGTAGAGAAAAAGCTCGGTGTCTTGTTCTTTGGCCAGGGCTTTGACTAGATCTCCAGTGTAGCGAGAAACACCTCTTTGGTAAGCTAAGCTGGAAATGTCGATACCGATTTTCATAATTAATTCTATTTTTCCGCAACGCTGCTGCGAGCGTAAATTCTTACAAAACCAATGTTTGGATAGTCTAGCACGCCAGCTGGTGTGAAGCCTAGATCTTGAACAGTTTTTAGGATAATGTCATCTGGATCAGTGAGGTCGCGCAAATAATCAAAGATCAAAACATAACGATAATCGCTCAGATTTTTGAAGAGCTCTGCTGGATTTTCGAGCTTATTGGCGTAATAAACACCTGTGCTGAAAGTTTTAAAGTTGTTTTGATCATAAAAAACCCAGGGAGCAAATGGTGCATTAAAAGAAAAAACGACAGCAGTTGATTCTTTAGGGAATTTTTTGCTAATTTCCATACTCAGAGAGCGCCAATTTTCTCTTTGTAGATTCGGTTTCTTCCAGTAAGCCCAAGTTGAAGAAAGATTGATGAAGATGATTGCAAATAAGAGGATTTTGGCTAGATAAGGATGGGCTTTTTCATAGGTTTTGATGAGCAAGGCTTCAAACAAAGCAAAAAGTGGTAAGAGAAAAAGGACCCTTTTGGCTTGCAAGACTGGAACGAAGAAAGAAATGAGCCAACTGATTAATAATGGCAAGAAAAGCAAATAAAAGAAAAACTTTAGTTTTTTATTTTTATTCTTGATCGCCGCGTAGAGGAAGTAAGCTAATGGTAAAAAGACGGCTACAGCAAATAAAATTTGCATGAAATTTACCTGTAGGTCGCTGATGCCAAAGACAAATTTTAGCGGCATCATCATGGCAGTTTTGAGTTGTGGCAAACTAACGACTTGATCCCAACCAGGCATACTCAAACGTAAATCTTGACCAGCTTGTAGTTGCTCAAAGAATTTTGGCAGCCAAGGCAAGAAACTGAGGGTAATTGTAGCAGCGAGCGAACCAATCCTTTTGAAGTCAAATTTTTGGGCAAGTAGATAAGCGAATTGACCGATTAGCAAAAATGGATAGAGATAGGATGAATAAAGGCCAAGCACTGAAAACAGCCCAAAGAAGTAAATAGCTTTACTCTTTTTCTCACTAAGCATTTTGAGGAGTTGCCAGGTGGCCAGAATGCCAAACATAGCCGGCAAACTATAAGGTCGCAGTTCCTGTGAATAGAAAATGTGAAAAGAAGAAGTGGCGACAAAAAAACTGGCCAGCAAGGCAGTTCTGCGATTGCTTAATTTCAAGCCAATTTGATAAAGCGCCCAAATGGTAATGATTCCAGGAATCAAGCTAGGCAGCAAGCGTAGCCACCATTCAGTTTGCTGTAATCCAAAAAAACTACCCAAATGAATAGTAAAAAAAGTGATCAAATGCATCAATGGTGGCTGAAAATCATCTTTGATTTCTAGTTGCTGACTGAGTGGCCTAACACTTTCGAGAAATTGAGCGGCTTCATCTAGCCAAAAAGAGCCGTTAAGTAAGGGCAAACGTAAGATGAAGGCTATCAATAAGATAAAATAAATCATTTTATTATTCTAAAATTCTGCTCTCTTCTGTCTTAAAGTATTCAATAGTCTTTTGTAGACCAGTACGAAAATCAATTTCTGGAGCAAAATTTAGCAATTCCTGTGCCTTGGAGATGTCTGGTTTACGACGAGTTGGGTCGTCTTTTGGTAGGTCAGCGAAGATAATATTTTCTTGACCGACTTCCTCATTGATAATTTTTTGTACCAGGACGGCTGTCTCCAAAACAGTGTATTCTTCCGGATTGCCGATATTGACGGTTTGACCCTTCAAGCCTTCTCTGCTGGCCAGAGTCAAAATGCCTCTCACTAGGTCATTAACGAAACAGTAAGAGCGAGTTTGTTTGCCTTCGCCATAGACAGTAAGTGGTTTTTTATCCAAGGCTTGATTGATGAAATTTGGCAAAATACGGCCATCATCAAAACGCATTCTTGGACCATAAGTATTGAAAATTCTGACAATACGTACGTCCATTTCATAGTTTCGTTCAAAAACTCCACAGATGGTCTCGCCTAGACGCTTGGATTCGTCATAACAGGAGCGTTCGCCATTAGGATTGACGTTGCCAAAATAGTCCTCTTTTTGAGGATGTACGAGCGGGTCGCCATAAACCTCAGAAGTACTGGCAAAGAGAAAGCGAGTTTGAGGGCTTTTTTCTTCAAAATAACTGAGCAAATTATGCGTACCAGAAGAATTAACCAGGTAAGTCTCGATTGGATTGGCCTGGTAAGCTGGAGGTGAAGCTGGTGAAGCAAAATGCAGAACCAGATCAATTTCGCCAAATTCTGGATCTTCGATCTTCAAGGCATCAAGAAAATTTTCTAAGTAGCTCTCTGTAGGCAAACTAACGTTAGCTTCTAACAAGCGAAAATTTGGATTTTGCATCTGCTCTGCCAAATTGACGCGGCGGCCAGTGATGAAATTATCGACGCCAATGACTTTGGCTCCGTAACTAAGAACTTGGTCAACTAAGTGAGAGCCGATAAAGCCAGCGGCTCCGGTAATGAGAACTGTTTTATCATGAAAATATTCTTGCATAAGGCTGATTCTAGCAAAAAAATCTTTGTAAAAACATTGACAAATTAAGGACTGCGACCTATAATTGCTGACAAAGATTGGATCGAAAGTACCGGACGAGGTCTTGGCTATACGTCAAAATCAATGACTCCGATCACTGCGGTCCTTCTTTTTTTAAAGCAGTTTCATACTTATAGCACTTCTTGAAATATTACCCTGAGATAATTAAGGTATGGGCCGGAGTGCTGGTGCACAACTGCGTCCGCGAAATGCGGTTTGGGGGTTCAATTCCCCTCCGGTCCACACCTTTAAAATAAAAAATTGAAGTTGAAAAAAAACGATATTTGATTATAATAAAATCAGTTTCGCGGACGCGGTCGGGGAAAACCCAAACCTTTAAAAACCACTTTTATAAGTGGTTTTTTTGTGTCTGGATTCTCTACTCTCTAAACTCTCTCCTATAATTCACCCACAACATCCACCAAGTAAATAGCAATAGGGCGACGCGGGAAATTAATCTAGTGTAAACGCTAGCAGCAAGCCCTAAATCAGGAACGAAATAAAAATTACCAAATAAAATAATGGCGAGCTGAATAGCTGCTGCCATGGAAAAATAGCTATTACTTTTGAAGGCATAAAAAGTGGCAATAAAAGGCACGGTGGCGATGGTCAGAAAGCCAGAAGCCATCAGAACAATCAGGATTTCATTGCCAGCAGCGTATTGAGGGCCGATGGTCCAGTGAATGAGTAAAGGCGCAAAAGGTAGACTCAGGAAAAAGCCAAAAACAGCTAAAACTGTAATGCTCCAGGCTTTTCTGATAAAGGAATCAAAGTCTTGGCGATTTTTGTAGGCAGTGACTCGAGGATTTAAGACGCTGGCGAGGGAGTATGCCACTACATATAGTAGCATGGCGATTCTACCAGCCCCTGCCAGTAGACCAGCTTCATAGGCAGTCAAATAATGTTTAGCAAAAAGAATGTCCATGTTTTCAATAATTCCAGTGGCGACCAAGGCAAAAGCGGAATGCTGTAGCAGAGTTAGAATCTTGGCTTTTTCTTTGATAAATTGCTGATCTAGCTGGTATTTAATCCAATTTGGTTTAAGCCATTCAGCAACGATTAAACTAGGCAAACTACTGAGCAAGTAGATGGATAAAATTAGACTTGGACTTTTGACTTGCAGTAAAAAAACGGTCATGGCCATTAGAAATTTAAGGAAAGAGGGAATCAAATAGTTATAGGCAGCGAGCTTGAATTTGGCCAAGCTTTGCAGGGTAACCTGAATGGATTCAAAGTAAGTGACTGGCAAGCTAAAAATGAAAGTCAGGGGAATCAGAATTGGACTGCTGATTTGTAAATAGGCGGCGATTTGATTGCTGAAAACCAGGCCAAGAGTAGTAATAATCACCGAGATGGCCAGGCGATATTTAAGAATTAAGGATAGATAGGCGTTAATTTTGTGATGACGAAACTCGCCACCCACAAATTTCTGGATGACTGTGGAAAAGCCAAAGTCATTGAGGCGATTGAGAATCAGGCACAGTGAAAAGGCCACAGAAAAATCTGCAAAATCAACCGGGCCAAGCAAGCGAGAAATCAAAATAATGGCAATCGCGGAAAAGCCGGAAGCAAAGCCATAAGAAAAAATGGTTAAAGCTGAGTGCTTGAGACCCTGTGATTGGCGTAATTTGGCAACGAGAGCAAACATGAGTTTATGATAGAGATTTTTAGGCACTAAGGCAATGGTCGCGGCCTTATACCCTCACCCATTCTAGTTTTTTGGACTTTGGATAAGAAGTCTTTGTTTGCTTCACCTGCAAGGTGGGCAGGTATTTTTTGCCTAAATTGGCTTTGACGAAGAAAGCATTGTGGCCAAAGCTATTGAGCGCGACGAGGCGGTAGCCTTTTTGTTTGGCGAGTTTGACCATGGCCGGCAGTGAGGCGCCGAAATAATCTGGATTAGCATTACGTAATTCAGTGAATGCAGCCGCATCTTCCTGATAAGGAATGGTGACGGCATCTTTGCTTTGCCAGAATTGATTAAATTCCAAAACTAAAACCCTTGGTTGAATGATTTCTAAAGACTCAAAGAGCCAATAATCATTGCTATCAACATCGAGGGAAAAAAGATCTATTTCACCGGTGAGGCCGGATTTTTTGATAATTTGGTTGATGTTTTGGCGAGTGATTAAGGCTTGTTTTAGAATTGGTGGCTGATAAGTGGTATTGCGGCAATTGCGGAAGAAACGAGTCAGTTTTTTGATGTTTTTGGCGGAGGCATCGATAATCAGACCGTGCCAATCGTGATTGACCAAAAGATTGGTGATATTGCTCTCAGGAAATTCCAAGAAATCACCGCCACAGTCAGCGCCGATTTCGACTGCCAAGCGATTGGTGCTGCCGATGATACTGAAGATATATAGCAAAATGCCGTCTTCATCAAACTGAGAAAAGGCTCTCCAGCCGACTTGATTCGTGGGCAGTGGCAAGAGGCCGGATTTGCGCATGGATAAATATTGATTGACGATTTGTTTCTGGGAAAGTTGATCAGAGTTGGTGTTGGCGTTAAAAAGAGGGTGAGAGAGATAGGTGAAATCGCGACGGCTGAAGTGCCAGAGGCGACGGAGAGAATAAATGAAGGATTTAAAGAGTGATGACATTTTAAAGTTGATTATCGTATTTCACTGAAAATTTCAATTAATAACTTTATTTCTTCTTTGGTTAATTCCGGATTGTTGCCAAAATAAAGACCGTTTTCATGAACTAAACTGGCATTTTCTATCAGCTGCCCATTTTCTTCGATATATTTTTTATAAAATGGTTGCTTGGTCATGTTGCCGCCGACAATTGGTCTGATTTCAACCTTGCCATTACACTTCTCTACTAATTTGTTTTTAGTTTCTTTGGATTTACAAACAATAGGTATGGCAAAATTTGAGACGACATCAAGATGATCCCATTTAATTGGATAAAAAAGAGGATTTTTATAAATGATCGATAATTTTAAGAAATTTTCTTGCCTACGTTTAACGATTTCATCTATAAATTGCAACTGAAAGTTGCCAAGAAAACCATTTATTTCTGTTGATCTTAGGTTATAGCCAAGATCATAAAAAGTGTATCTGGAATAAAAAGAAGAATTAACTTGATGTTTAATTCTAACTTTAGCTTGATTGGCTTCAGATAGATTTCTGTCCCAGCCATGAGCTCTGACAATTCTTAGCATGGTTGCTAATTCTTCATCGTCTGTGCAAACCATCCCACCTTCAATGGTGGACATGTGATGCCCCACATAAAAAGAAAAGGTACTAGCTAAGCCGAAGTTGCCAAGTTTCTTGCCCTGATAGACAGTCCCCATTGATTCACAATTATCCTCAATCAAGATAATATTCTTTTTTTCACAAAATTTTTGTATCTGATCAATTTCATCGCTAAATCCCAAGAGATTAGTTAGAAATAGCATTTTAATTTTTGTTTTTGCTAGAGATTTTTCGATAGTTTCAACAGAAACGTTGAGAGTGTCTAGCTCAACGTCAATTGGGATGGGGTTTAAACCTAATTGAATGAGCGGCATGACGTTGGTTGACCAAGTGATCGCTGAAAAGCCCACTTTGTCTCCTTTTTTCAAATAGCCAAGATTTAAGAGTGCTTGAATAATGGCCAGATTGGCCGAACTGCCACTGTTAACAAAAACAGCTTCTTTTCTTCCTTGATAGATGGCAAAGTTTTTTTCAAACAGTTGGCATTGCTGCGAAAAGCTTAAAATTTCAGCTCCACTAATAAATTTATTGAGAGCTTGTTTGGTTTCTTTTTCTTTATAAAAAGATGATTTGATGAGTTTGATCATGGCTAGCTTATTTCCTCCAATATTACTTTAGCAACAGAGTCCCATTTATAAAGTTTGACAATCTTTTTTCTGCCAATTTCTCCCATTTTTTTCTTTAAACTGATATTTTTAAGTAAAAATTCAATTTTTTTGGCAGCTAATTTAGTATTTCTAGGATCGATCAAATAACCACTTTTTCCATCTTCTACATCTTCAGTGGTGATACTAGCTCTAATGGCTGGAGTTTCACAAGCCAGAGCTTCTTTGACTGGCAAATTGCTGGAAGTTGTGCCAAGCATTTCATCATAAGAACAAGATAAATAGCAGATGGCGTTGCTGTATAAAATTGGTAAATCCTGATAATCAACTAAATCTAAAAATAAAACTCTATCATTTAAGTTTAATTTTTCTACCATTTTAATTAAGGCTTCTTTTTCTGGGGCTTCAGGTCTTGTTGAAGTGATTAATAATTTAATTTTTTTATCTTTCATTTGAGCAATAGTTTTGATAGCCAAGTCAGTGTTTTTGGCGTTGGTGTAATCAGTCGAATGGACGACGTATGGTTTATATTGATTAAATTTGTCGTTGTTGTTGGGCTTGAAGTGCTCTGAATCAACTCCCATTAAAGTTATTACGCTTGGGATGTGATAGGTTTTTTTAATCATTTTCGCAGTGATCTGATTCAAAGTAAAAACTTTAACCGTGTTTTTCACTCCATAATCATCAAGCCAAGAATAGGCCTTTGATAAAAATCGAAGTAGCAGTCTTTTAATTGGATCATGACCATTGATATAAGACTGGTTTCTCAAAAAAGGAAATGGCTCAAAACAGTAATGATAGTGTTTGGCTTTTTTTATTTTTGCCACTAAAGCACAGATGGCGTTGGAAGGAAAAAGACAGGAAATTAAAATGTCATTTTTTTGAACATGAAGAGCAGTAAAAAAGACATCAGAAATAAAATTTATAGGAAAAAATAGCCAATAAACAAGCGAATTGGTCGAGAGTTTGGAAATTTCAATGAAATTTATTTTGCTTTGTGCAAATTTATCAGTGATGTTTTTATTGGTGACATTGGTGATGAAATCCACATTGTTATCTTTGGCAATCAGCTCCGCGATAGTCAAAATAAATTTAGTGCCACCAGCCCACAGTTTTAAATGAGGATAATGAAAAATGATTCTATTGGTCTTAGACATTATTAGATTTATAGCTCAGAGAATAAATATAAGAAATAAATGAACTTATTTTTTTGGGCCAAAACAATTCAAACATTTTCTTATCTTCACTTTGTCTGGCGTTATCAATCAGGCCTTTGCTGGTGGCACTATCCTGATGAATTCTGTGAATCATTAGCATTTTATTTTTGAATAAAAACGAACCATTCATTTTTGCCATTTGATACCAAGTGAACCAATCCATATTAATTTTTAATTTTTGATTGAAGGCAAATTTGCCAATATTTTGCTTGTTGTAACAAACGCTGGGACAAGGAATTGGACTGCCAAATTTAAGTAAAGATAGTTTTTGATTTTTGTTGCTGATTGATTCTCTGCTGCCAAATTGAAAATACAAAATTATTTTCTTTATTATTAAATTCAAGCTATTTTCTCTGTCAAAACTTTCTTTGCCTTCTGACTCTACTCTTTCGGCATAGCCAGTGAAGGCTAAAAGTGAGTCCGGATGTTCATCCATCATTTTGATGATGTCTTCGCTGTAACTTGGTAAATACAGATCGTCCTGATGAGCCAAAGTTACATAAGGAGTTTTAGCTTGATTTAAGGCAAAGTTCCAATCGCTAGCGATGCCATTTTTTTCTTGATTGATATTTAATGGAAGATTGTATTTTTTAGCTAAATTGGCCAAGTATTGATTTGGAGTCGAAGTGCAAATAATAATTTTGCCTTTTTGTTTCAGCAAACTTTGCAGACATTCTTCTAAGTACGGAGATTCTTTATAAGCTAAAACACAAAAAGTGAGTTTGTTCATGATTAATCCTTAAGATGGGTTTTATTAATTGTTATTTTTCTGACTAATTCTTCTAGTTTTTGTTCTATTTTTTTGTTTTTTAAGTAAACATAAAAGTTAAGGGTAGCGATTATCATAAAGGCAACAACCACCAATAAATCAAAAACTCTAGCAAAATGCAGTGTTGAAGTAATCCCAATTAATAAATTTGGGAAAATACTCAAAATGATAAAAACACTCCAGATGCTGTACCAGAGTGAAGCTTCAATTTTTGAAAGATGATTGCGTTTTTGATTGCTGCGAACCCAGTAAATCATGAATAAAGCGAATAAGGCGGCTAGAATTTGAAAAACACTCATAAATTAACTTTCCACATGAAAATTTTATACACCATTTTGAGGGGATCGGTAAGGCTCATTCCTCGATCAAGGTCATGATAGATAGTTTTGATGCTGACCGTTTGAAAAGGTATCTCCAACTTGGCAGTTTTGCAGGCGATTTCCAGCTCAATACCATAGTCGCTGCTCTGCCAGCGCAACTTTTCATAAATTGATTTGCTCATAGCCTTAAAACCTGAGGGAATATCTGGAATGAAGTGACCAAAAAGTAACTTGACTAGAAATGAAGCAAAACGATTACCGAGGATTCTGCTAATAGGCATTTTTTTATCACTGAAATTTCTCACACCAAAGATTAGATTGGCACTTTTTGAATTATTAATGAGTTGATAGAAGACATCTAAATCTTCTGGAGAGTGCTGGTCGTCACCATCCATGAAAATAATGTGCGTGGCGTCCAGATGCGCAAAAGCATAATCAGCGCCAGTTTTCATAGCAGCTCCTTTGCCAAGATTAACTGGATGAATTAGGACATTTTTTGTGTAAAGAGCGGCAATTTTTGAAGTTTGATCGCTTGAGCCATCATCAACAACGACAAAGTTTTCTGTTTTTAATTTAAGTTTCTCTAAGAATCGACCAAGATATTTAGATTCGTTGTAGGCGGTAACCACTACGTAGACTTTTACTCCTTGATTCATTATATTTACATTGTAATGCAAAAGTTTCGTTTTTTATTCTTAAGTTTGGCAATTGTTGTCTTTTTAATTTTGGCTTTCAAAAAACCATATGGATCAAGCTCATTAATTGGCAATTTTGATCCATTTCCAGATAGCCTGCATTATGTGGTGCCTGCCAGAAATTTTGTTGCTGGAGCCGGATTTATCTTAGGCAGAGCCGATGGAGAATTAAAGATTCAGGTTCCACCGCTTTATTCTTGGAGCTTGATTCCAGTTTATTTTTTTAATAATGATGTAAGAGGTTTTTATTTTGCCAATGTAATTTTGGGAATTTTAAGCATCTTTTTGCTCTATAAAATTAGTTATAAACTCTCCAAATCAGTTTGGGTGACTGGATTATTATTGTTCCTATATGTGACTTCTTTTGTGATTTATTGGCAGCCATCTTTGGCTATGGCGGAAAATATTTTACTACTGATGTGCTTCTTAGCTCTTTGGTTTTCACTGCAGCCTTTAAGTAATAAAAATATTATTCTTGCTTCAATCTTCGCAGTAGCTTGTTACGGAAGTAAATACGTTTCTTTGCCGGTGACAGCCGTGTCTGTCTTGTTTATTTTATGGAGAGTTTATAGAGAGAAAAAAGAAACTAAAAAGATTCAGAGAATTTTATTGGTATTATTTTCCGCATTTCTCAGCTTCTTAGTTTTTAATGGTAGTCAATTTTTTATTTACATTGGTAAATTTTTTCAAAAGAGTTTAGCTAGCAATCCACAGCTAGAACTGGAAACAGCTTGGCTTTCCTTAAAATATTTCGGTCAAAGCTTCCCGAAGTATTTTCAGGCTCTGATGGGCTTGCCAATTTATAATCTTTGGTATGTCAAGCCAATTTTGCCAGTCGGTTTGGCCGCTTTAGTGATCATTTGGTCTCTTTATGCTGTTTGGCAGCTGCCAAAGAAACGTGATTTAGCTTTGTTAATTTTGGGTTTGATTGCTGGTCAATTGGCTTTTCTCTCGGTCATTCTAATGATTGAAGGTCGCTACGCTTTTATTTTTATTCCCATTGTTTTTACTGGTGCAGCAGCAATGTTTGGCTGGCTAGTTGAAAGTTGTCAGCAAAAATTCGGTGAGAAAAAAATAGAAGTGATGCAAACTATTGGAGTTGTCTTAATAGCTGGAGCTTTTTCGCTGATGAATTTTAAAGATCTTAAGACTCAACTGCTGGTCAATTTTAAGGGTGGTGAAACTCCTTGGTGGCAGGTGGGAGTGATGGCTGGAGACCAATTTATGGCTAAACAAATTGAAGCTGAAAATTCACCAAAAATTATTATTTCCAGCCTATCCCCTTTTGTGTGGGACTTTTATCGCCAAAATGATTACTTGGTTTTGCCTTTTTCTGCGACACAAAGCATGATCAAAGATCCGATTTGGGGCATTGGCTTTGACCAAAATAACTTATTTTCTTTCTACCAAGAGCAACTCAAGCTTGGCAAAAAAATCTATTTAGACACCGTTGGCTTCGGTCGAGCAGATTGGCCGATTTTGGAAGCCTACAAAGCCGCTGGCTTTGACCTACAGCTCAAACAAGAAGATTGCATGGGAGCGTGTAAGATTTATGAGGTAACTAATGCTGGTCATTATGCTCTGTAAAAATTACTATTCCTTGTATAGAATGACCTCATGTTAAAAATTCTTGTTTTGGGAGCTAGTGGTATGCTTGGCCACAAAGTTTTCGAGGTTTTATCATCAAATAAAGAATATGATGTTTATGGAACAGTAACAAGAATGGCAAGCTTCAAAAATACATTGCCAACTAACTTTGCCGATAAAATCATAGAAAATATCTTCGCAGATAAAATTGATACTGTTGAGAATTTATTGCTAAAACAAAAACCTGACGTTGTTATTAACTGCATTGGAGTCATCAAGCAAAATGAGGATAGCAAAAGTACTAAAAATTGCATCGTTTTAAATGCGTTGTTTCCGCAACAAGTGGCTGAACTTTGCGAAAAACTTAATTGCAGATTTATCACTATAGCTACGGACTGCGTTTTTGATGGTCAAAAAGGTACTGCTTATTTAGATGACGATTTGCCAACTTGTCACGATGTTTACGGCATGACTAAATATTTGGGAGAAATAAGAAATGGAAATACTCTCACTCTTCGCACATCTATCATCGGGCATGAGTTAGGCTCAAATTTAAGTTTGTTGGATTGGTTTTTGAGTCAAAGCACAGAAAATACTAAAGGTTTTACTAAAGCGATTTTTTCTGGATTTACTACTTTTGCTTTTGCGAAATTATTAGATGAAAAAATAATTCCAAACAAAGATTTAAAGGGTTTTTATCATATTTCTGTAAACCCAATTTCTAAATACGAACTTTTATCATTGGTAGCTAAGGCTTATCAAAAGAAAATCAATGTTATTCCAGATTCTAACTTATCGATCAATCGTAGCTTAAACTCTGATAGACTCAGAAAAATCATTGCCTATCAACCACCGTCATGGGAAGAATTAATTAAAAATATGTATGAAGATTTTTGTTCTTCTGACTTTTATTTAGAAAAAAGGAAAAAATATGAGCAAAATAATCACTTTTAAAGATCAAACATTACTGGTAACTGGCGGAACTGGCTCTTTTGGTAACAAAATGTTGCGACATTTTCTGCAAAATACAGATATTAAAGAAGTTAGAGTTTTTAGTCGTGATGAAGAAAAACAAGATAGAATGCGCAATGAGCTAGAAGATAAAAGAGTTAAATTTTATATTGGTGATATTAGAGACTACAGCAGTATTGAAAGAGCTCTACATGGAGTAGATTTAGTTTTTCACGCTGCAGCACTTAAACAAGTGCCATCTTGTGAATTTTTCCCAATGGAAGCAGTCAAAACTAATGTCATTGGTGCAGAGAATTTAGTCAATGCCGCAGTTAAAAATAATGTCAAAAAAGTAGTAGTTCTTAGCACCGATAAGGCAGTTTATCCTATTAATGCTATGGGCATGACAAAAGCTTTGATGGAAAAAGTCATGATTGCCAAAGCTCGCACTGTAACAGACAACAAAACTCTTTTATGTGCCACAAGATATGGCAACGTTATGGCTTCTAGAGGCTCAGTTATCCCTCTTTTTATTAAACAAATTAAATCTGGCCATGACATTACCATTACCGATCCAGAAATGACTAGATTTTTAATGTCCTTGGAAGAATCTGTAAAACTAGTCCTCTATGCTTATGAAAATGCAAAATCTGGCGACATCTTTGTGCAAAAAGCACCTGCTTCTACAGTCATGGACTTAGCCAAAGCTTTGCAACAAATTTTTCAAGCTAAAAATAAAATTAAAATTATTGGCTCGAGACATGGTGAGAAAAAATATGAAACTTTAGTTAATAGAGAAGAAATGGTGAAAGCTGAAGACATGGGAAATTTCTTTAGAATTCCAGCTGACAGCAGAGATTTGAATTATGCTAATTATTTTGATGCTGGAAACAAAGAAGTGAGCGAACAAGAAGACTATACTTCTCATAATACTAGCCGATTGACGGTAGATGAAGTAATTAAAAAATTACTATCACTAGATTACATCCAAAAGGAATTGAAATGAAAAAACTTAAAGTAATGACGATTGTGGGTACTCGACCAGAATTAATTCGTTTGAGTGAGATAATTAGATTCTGCGATCATTATTTTGAGCACACGCTGGTTCATACTGGCCAAAATTATGACTACGAACTAAATCAAATTTTTTTTGACGAATTAAACATCAGAAAACCTGACTATTACTTAGAAGTGGTTGAGAGAAATTTAGGCCAAACCATTGGAAAAATTATTGCTGAATCATATCGCATAATGATTGAGGTAAAACCAGACGCTGTGCTGATCCTTGGTGACACTAATTCTGCTTTATCAGCAATTCCTGCTAAAAGATTAAAAATTCCTATTTTTCATATGGAAGCTGGTAATCGCAGTTTTGACCAGAATTTGCCTGAAGAAATCAATAGAAAAATAGTTGATCATATAGCTGATATCAATCTTCCATACACTGAGCACGCTAGAAGAAATTTATTAAGTGAGGGAATTTTAAAAGAACACGTTTTCGTTACTGGTTCCCCAATGAGAGAAATATTGACAAAGCATCGTGAAAAAATTGTTTCTAGTCAGATTTTAAAAAAACTACAGCTTGAAGAGAAAAAATATTTACTCGTCTCTGCTCATCGTGAAGAGAACATTGATAACGAAGAAAATTTTTTCTCATTAATGGAAGCCATCAATATTGTAGCAGAGCATTATCAACTTCCAGTTATTTACTCTACTCATCCAAGAAGCAGAGATATGATAAATAAAAGAAATTTTAAGTTCAGCCCATTGGTGAAAAATTTGCCACCATTCGGTTTTTTTGATTACTGCTCTCTACAAAAAAAATCACTTTGTGTTTTGTCTGACAGCGGCACTTTGGCCGAAGAATGTTCAATGCTGGACTTCCCAGCAGTATCTATTCGGACTTCCACTGAGAGACCTGAGGCAATTGACAAGGGCAACATGGTCATAGGAGGAATTACCAAAGAAGGAATTCTTCAAGCTACTGAACTAGCGATTGAAATGGCTAGAAACGGTTTTAAATCCACTGATGTAAGCAACTACTCAGATGATAATGTAGCAAAAAAAATAATTAAGGTCATTCAAAGTTATACGGCCGTGGTAAATCAGATGGTTTGGAGAAAATAAGAAGATGGATAATTCTCAACCCAAAATTACTGTTATTACTCCGACTTATAATCGAGCTAAATTTATCAAAGAAACCATTGAAAGTATTTTGGCTCAAGATTATCAAGATTTTGAGTATTTAATTTTGGATGATGGGTCAGCTGATAACACTAAAGAAATTGTTGAACCATTTCTTAAGGACAAGAGAGTTAAATATCTCTATCACCAAAATCAAGGCGAGGCGGAAACAGTTAATTGGGGCTGGCAGTTGTCTAGGGGAGAGTATTTTACTCAGGTAAATTCGGATGATTTAGTTACTCCGCAATTATTTAGCGAAATGTTAAAAGTCTTAGAAACAAATAAAAACTATGTGGTAGCTTATCCGGATTTTTATTTTATTGATGAGAAAGGAAAAAGAATAAAAAAAGAACTTGCTAAAGATTGGAATTTTTTAGAAGCTTTGAGAACATTTGAATGCTATCCAGCAGCTCCCGGAACCTTTATTAATAAATCTGCTTTTAGAAAGTGGAAAAATATCAGAGATAAAAGATTCAAATATATTGGCGATGTAGCAATGTATTGGAATATGGCCTTATCTGGAGATTTTATTCATATTCCAGAAATTTTAGCTAGTTGGAGACAACATTTTGATGGCGCATCAACCAACAGATACAAAGCCCTTAAAGAGGTTAGAACTTGGTTCAAAGAATTTTTTCAAAAGAATGATCTGAATAAACAAGTTGTTTCATTAAAATATCATATTCTAATTTCAATCTGTCTTTACTCTAGGAAATTACTTAAAAAATCTGATTTGCTCTTTAAACAATTTATTATTTTTTACTACATTCTAGTAGAGCTATATGCCAGAATTATTTTGAAAATAAAAAAATATCATGAAAAAATTAGATTTTAATCCTTTAGTTTCCATTATTATTCCTGTTTACAATGGCGAAAATTACTTAGCTGAGGCCATC
>CALQZX010000017.1 GCA_943350175.1 Parcubacteria group bacterium
CCATGTCTTCATGATCTCTGCCTCCAAAATTTTCCGTGTTGGCGGAACAGTCTTGCCAATCAGTGAAGATAACTTCAATTTAGTAATTGATTATGAAGATGGCACAAATGTGGTTGGAGAAAAAAATCTTGACGACATAACTCTCGGTGGTAAAAAAATTAAAAGCATTTCCTCTGACAGTGAAGCCAAAATTTATGACAAAGCCTATCAGGCCATTGTGGCAGCAGACCTAATCGTTTTTGGACCTGGAGACCTATATGGCAGTCTTTTGCCAAACACCCTAGTTCACGGTTTCACAGAAGCGTTAGCTGCAAATAAAAAAAGAGGCGGCAAATTTGCTTATGTTGGCAATCTCATGACTCATTTTTCTCAAACCAACAACATGACTGCTGGAGACCATCTTTTGGAAATAGAAAAATATTGCCAAAGAAAACCTGATTTTATTTTACTGAACAACAGTCCTATTCCAAAAGAAATTTTGCGTGCCTATGAGAAAAGTAATGACTTTCCTATTATTGATGATTTGGAAAAATCAAGCAAAGGCATCAAAGTAATTAGAAAAGATTTGCTCTCCAATTATGTTGCTAAAATAGAAAAAAACGACACCCTGCAAAGAAGTTTGATTCGTCACCAAAAACAAAAATTGGCAGACAATTTGGTCAGACTCATTCAATCAAAATTATTTTGAACTATATTTAGTCAACACGCTATTAACTCCAGTAACAGTGGTTTCCAAAGCTTTCTCAGGATTGGTGCTGGATAAGACAGCATTGACGGCATCTTCATAATACTTAATGATTTGATCATTTAAACCATTGTCATGAGTAAAACCGGCCATGTACCATGACTTGGCAATTGGCGCGTCAGCTACATAAGCAGCCACCGATTCATTTCCTTGCAGCTCAGCCGCCATATCTGTACGAGGGTAAATTTCACCAAAAGCGCGATACTGGCTAGCATCATTGTAAAATTTGCGAAGTACTTCAGGAGTTGATAAATATTTTAAGAAACTCCAGGCTGCATCTTTATTTTTACTTTTACTACTCACTCCCTCTGCCCAAAAAGTGGCCCAGGCTGCTGGTTTTTCGCTGTCTAACTGCGGCACTCTGGCAACTGCAAAGTCTAGATTTGGGTTAAGGTTTTTAATATCATGAGCTCTCCAGGATGGAGCGAAAATCATCGCCACATCACCTCTGGCAAAAGCTGTTGTGGAATTAGCCAAACGATCAGACCAAACTTTATCTTGTTTAATAAAGTTAGTGTAAAAAGTCAGGGCATCTTTAACATACTGACTGTCAGCAACAGCTGGATTTCCACCATTTTGAATAATCAATAAGGCCAAGATGTCTGAAAAATGATCAACGTTACCTGCATTGCCAATCGCTAAACCAGCTCTAGTAATGTTCCCATTTTGTCTCTCAGAAACATTTGCTGGAACGGTTAACTTGTTGGCTGCTGTACGCAGTTCTGCCCAGGTGTTTGGTACTTCAATATTAGCAGTTTTGAGCATCTCTTTGTTATAAAACAAGCCCAAACCGTCATACATGAGTGGAATACCGACGATTTGTCCTCCGACTTGGAGATTATTGTAAGCAGTTGGATAAAAAATTTGCTTATACTCGGCTGCGGTCATAATCGATGAAGGCATAGTTGAAAGATCAGTGCTCAACATTGGTACCCAATCTACATGATAGCGAAATATATCTGGGCCATTCCCCGAAAGGATTGCTTGCTGCAGTCTCTCCCTGTAGTCTCTGTGAGATTGCTTGCGGTAATCAATTTTAATTGAAGGATTTTTCTTTTCAAAATCAGCAATTACTTCCTTTAAAATCTGGCTATCTTCCCATAATCCCCAATAAGTAATTGTTGTCACCTGGGCGGCAGGGCTTGTATTTTCAGAATCACTCCCCGTAGTGTTAGTCCCCGTTGATTTCGTAGACGTACTTGTAGATGTTTTTGGTTTGAATAAGCTAAAAAGCAGAACTCCGACCAAAATTACTGCCAAAGCTCCTATTCCTATCAAAAGTGGCAGGGGCAATTTACCTTTAATTTTAACTGGTGGATTTGATTTTTCTCCATTTGTTTCTGGTTTTTTTGAATCTACTGATGGAGCAGCCTGGCTAATTACTGGAGCTTGATTAGTTATTGGAGTTTGACTGACAACTGGAGTTTGAGTGGCTGACGAGTTATCTTTCAGCGACAGCTGTCCTAGTGGACCGACAGGTCTGCTTGCTAAAACTGGTTGTTGAGGTTGAGTTGGCGTTGAGGCCGGTGCAGGAGATTGTGTTTTGACGAGCTGAATTTGAGATTCATCCAAAACTGGAGCTGCCACCTTCATACTTGGAGGCGTTCCACCAGGATTTTCTCTGGATAAACCTCCAGGAACAATTTGAGATTGACGAATTTGAACAGGTTTGACCGGGCTTTGCGAGGTAATGTCTGAAGTGGAGGCTAAGGACGAGTTGAAAACTGTCTGAGTTTGCATTGGCTGCGCAACTGACTGACTAGTTGGCTGACTAGCTAGCTGACTAGTTGACTGACCGACTTGGCCTGGCAAATTTGGTTTTGGTAAGTTCTGACTTGGCATATCTATAAACTACAAAGTACAATGTAATCTGTTCTTATTATGGATAAAATTTACTCATCAATCAAGCGGAGCTTGAACCAAAGAAGACAGAATGTTGCCTTGCTTTCGTTGGGATTACTGCTGCTATTTATAAGCGCTTGGTTAGTGCTTGTTTATCTTGAGTACTATCAGGATCGCTTCTACCCAACAACTTATATTGATGACGTCAATATTTCTGGCTTAAAAATAGATGAGGCAAAAGCTAAAGTTCAAAACAACCTAAAAAATAAATTCGACTCTGGCAGCAATTCTCTAATTCTATTCTACAAGGAAGATAAAATTGAAGCCAAGCTTAGTGACTTAGGCATAAAAGATAACTTGGAAACCGTTTTAAACGATAACTTTGAAGAAACTCACAGTAAAAAAGGCTTTGAAAAAATCAAACAGTTGATAAACAACCATCTTTATCCAGATAGAAATTATGTGCAATTGAGCTATAAAACAGAAAAAATTCAAGTTTTGATTGATGAATTAAAAAGTAAAATTGACTTCGCCGGTGAAAAACCAGCTATTACTTTGACAAATAAAGCCATAACAGTTTCACCTGGAAAAACCAGCAATGAACTCTTGACTGACGAAACCCTGCAAGTCATTCACAAACAAATTTTGAGTAAAAACTTGCGAGACATAGACAAAGAAGATCTTGCTGTTGAGGTGGTCGTTGGCCATCAAGTTTCCGCTCTGGATCAATTGCAGGTGGAAATGAGCAAAAGCCGAGCCGAAAAAATGATTGATAAAAAGTTAACCTTGAATTATGAATATCAAAAAATTGAACTAATAGATAAAGATCTCATTAACTTTTTAGCTCTGCCAAGTGGAATAGATCAAGAAAAGCTAAATATATTTATCAACGATTTAAAAAAGCAAATTGATCGTCCAAGTAGCGACGCTAGTCTTGCATATGACAAAGAAACTCTAAAAGTTACAGAATTCACCCCAGATAAAAATGGCTTAGAGGTTGATTCAGTCGCCCTTAAAAAAATCGTTGAGAACTTTTTGTCTGCAGCGGAAAATAACACAGAAACAGACAGCAGTTTTGCTTTGCCAATGAAAAATACTCCAGCCACTACAAGCTTAGAGAAAACAAATGATTTGGGAATCAAAGAAGTCATTGGCTTTGGTGAAAGTTGGTATGACCACTCTATTCCAAATCGCGTCTATAACGTCGACATCGCTACTAGCCATATCACCAACCAAATCGTTAAACCAGGAGAAGAGTTCTCATTCAATAAAGGAATTGGGGAGGTTTCAGATCGAACGGGTTATAGAAATGCTTATATTATTGAAGGTGGCCAAACTAAATTGGCTCCTGGAGGCGGCGTCTGCCAAGTTAGCAGCACTTTATTCCGTTCTCTGCTCAATGCCGGAGTAAAAATTACTCGTCGCCTTCCTCATGCTTATCGTGTTTCTTATTACGAAATTGGCAACGAGCCAGGTTTTGATGCCACTGTTTATTCAGGTGAAACAGATCTTCGCTTTATAAATGACACTCCAGCTCATGTCTTAATCAGCTGTCAAAGTAACAGCGAGGAACTTTATATGTTTTGTAAGTTATATGGAACCAGCGATGGTCGTTCTACCGAAATAGTTAACTACAAAAAATGGGGTGCCACTGGTCCCTTGCCTACCGTTTATATTCCAGACGCCAGTCTTAGACCAGGACAACTCAAGCAAATTGACTGGGCGGCAGGCGGCATTAAATCAGAATTCACTAATGTCATTCGCGATAAAAATGGCGAGATTATTCGTGAAGACTATTATAAAAGTAACTATAGATCTTGGGCAGCAAAATACTTGAGAGGGATTTAGGAAGCTAGATCTCACTAATCACATCAAAACCCTTAAAGCTTCCCACGATCGCCAAGCCAATAATTTTGCCTTTTACAATCCCTTTTTCTCGCATCTGTTTGGCTGTTTCATTTAAAGTAGCGCCACTACCCACCGCATCATCAATGAGCAAAATATTTTCATGCATGGAATTTTCTTCCACCACAATTGTTCTAGCAGCATTCTCGATTCTATCGGCCAATTTGCTTAAAGTTTTTTGCGGCACCATTAACTCAGACCTCAATTTAGCGATTTTAATTTTGCGCAGTGGCAAAGCCAGTCTCACTTCAATTTCCCTCATCAATTGAACTTCTCTTTTGACTGTGGGTGGCACAAATGCGACACTGCTGATCTGATACTTATTAATCAATTGAATAATTTTGGGACGCACTTCTTCCATTAATTCAGCGATGATTTCTTTGCTCTGACTTTGCTTGGCATAAAGCAACAATTGTCCTAATTTGGTTTTACCAAATCTCTCTATACTATAGAAATCTAAGTAAAATACTTTGTCCAGATAAACCTTGGCGAAAGTATTTTTAAGTTTCTCTAAGCCACTAATCACCCCGTTCTTTAGCCATTTATCATACCTTTTTTGTGTCGATACGTATTCGCTAATAGTTTTTTGCAAATCCTGACCTGTCTTACTGCACCATTTCACAAAACCACCTATTCCGCTCATTTTTTCACCAAGCGGAGTAACGTACAAATATCTTTTATTTACAAAATCCAACAGCTGCTTGTCCACCTTTCCATACGGCACTTCAGCAGATTTTTCCGCCAAAAAGTAGTAAACTCTTGGCGATTTGCCCTCTTTGGCAATTTGCTTTGTTTGCAAAAGCTTGGCAAGTTGCAAAAACAATCCTTGACGACTAATGCCCAAAAATTCTTGAAGATCTTTCGCTCTGGCTCGTTTCTTGCTATGAAGAAAACTTAGAATTTTTTCTCTGGTATCTGTGGTCATTTGTTCAAATCTAGCATACTTGACACTTAACTGTCAAGTGTCAAGCATGATCATGCTCCATTAATTCGGTCACACTAAAAGAGGGATATAATTACTTTTTCTCGATATTAAAAAAGGAGAACCCGCTCTGCGGAATAGAAATATATCCAGGAGCACGAGTGTTGAATGTTTCCTTAAATTCAGAACCAGACATGCTGACAGTACCGCGATTGGTCTGGAAAACCACTTCCGAAGTGTAGCCACTATCGTTATGTTTGGTTTGTACCGAACTAATACTGGTCACTGGATTGTCCACAAAATTACGTAGTTCAGACATGCTATAAGGATCGCCAGACTGCCCACCCACCCCACATTCTCGAATCGTCACTGGTAAGATTCGAGCCGTATCTGCGCCGCGCGGATCTTTGCGTACCAACCAAGCATTGAGAATGTCAGACATTTCCTCCTGAGAAAGCCAAGGATAACGACCACAAGAAGCAGAGTCATTACGATAACCATTGCGATACCAAGCTTTATAAAACCAAGGTGAATTGGCTAAACTTTCATAGGCACGACTCGTCCATTCTCCACCACCGCTATGATCAGTGGTGTCCCAACCAGAAGTACTCAAATAACCACCTGTTGTGGAAGAATAATAAGTCACTACATCTTCCAAAATCATTCCGCGAGTTTCGTTGACCGCTTTTTTCCAAGCCTCTGGGACGTTGGCTGCTTTGCTACTGTTGTAAACCTGACAGGCTTCCGTCGTGCAAATACTACGACCATCTTTCTTATAACGATAGGCATAACTACGCGCGGCCACTGCTTGAGCTTTAAGAGCTTCAGCCGGCCAGTCAGATGGCATTTCAGCGATGCCATAAAGATATTTTTCTTCAAAAGAAATGCTTCCCACCCCATCCACACTAATATCACCACCGGTGTCTTTGGAAACAGGATCCTTGCCATAATAAGCACTGAGAATTTTTTTGTAATCTTGCCCTGCATTAGCCCGGGCTTTGGCGCCATATTGACTCATACCCTTGCGATGAGTGTAAGCGCCGAAAGCAAAAACGGCAAAAGAATTACCTGGAGCTTTTTCTCTAAAGCCAGCAATCGAAGCTTCAAAATCAGAACCAATCGGCACACTACCGGCACTGGTAATAAAGGTGCCACTACGAGCTGAAAGAATAGCCTGCTGCTTGGCAGAAAGATCAGCAATTTTGCCACTAAGTTCTTTCTGATAATCCTTAGCTTTGGCAATTTCTCCTTTGAAAAAGTCTGCCTGGGTGTCAAGTTGTTTGGATAAAGCTGCTAAACGCACTTGATCTGATTCAAGCTTTTTCTTATCCTCACCTAATTTACCAATTTCTTCAGACAAAGACCTAATCAAGCGATCATCTTGAGCACGAGCTGATTCCTGATAAGCCAGCTCCTTGGTGAGTTGACTAGCACTTTGACTTGATAAAAATAAACTGAGCGGATTGAAGGTTCTCTCTCTTTTATAAGATTCTGCCACTCTATTGGAAAAAATTTGATAATGATAAACCAGATCCTTTTCTCTCTTATCAATGCTGGCTGCTAGATCTACAATCTGCTGTTTGGCTTTGGCGATTCCAGCTTGAGCTGATTTGACGCGCGATTCTAGCGTCGCTACTTCTTTTTCCAAAGGCGCAGTGGCGTTTTCAGATAAGGTTTTAAGCTTGGCCAATTCATCAATTTGCACCTGCAGATCACCAATCTCATCAGCACTTACTCTGGTTGAAAAGGGGTTGAGAAACATCATGCCTAGAGAGAATAGGCTCAAAAAAAGTGCAAAGAATATAAATCTACGGGAGAAAAACATGCTTTCATTCTACTAAAGAAATGAGTTAAAATATAATGGTGAAAAAGATATTATTTATTTTATTACTGGCGTTTGGATTTTTGATTAAAAACGAGCAATTAATATATGCAACCGCTCCAGTTGCTGAAATTTCACAAAACATTGATGGCAAAACCTGCGGCTTTTTTACAGGTTGTACTGTGGCAGGAAAAGACGTTACTGTTAAATTAAGCAGTCTCACCTATCCAAATGGTGCTGCTGCTGGAGCAACAGACTTTGTAAAAATTGATTTTATTTGTGATGGAACTTGCTTTAATTACTCCAGTTTTGTTCAACTAAGCAATAAGGCAGCTGAATTTACTGTTCCTGGAGGGAAGATCGCTACTGGAAATACGTATCACATGGAAATTAGTCTCATCAGCCAAGAAGATGCTTTGAGAGATGGCGCTCACGCCGTTTATACGAGTGTTTACACTGGACCATCATCTCAACCAGTTCAAGCAGAATGTCCAGTGGACGAATGCAACGAAGATCTCAATAATCTAAACTCAAACCTTTACGAGCTTTGTGCACAGATCAAAACAGACACTCCTCAATATTCAGCTTGCATGTCTTGTTTCCTTGGCCAAGGCATCTGGACCGCCATCGGCTGCATTCCAAGTAATCCTCAAAAAATCATTCAAACCATCATCACCATTGGCCTAGCTTTAGGAGGTGGAATCGTTCTTATTATGATTTTGGCCGGCTCTTTTATGCTCTCTGTTTCTCAGGGAGACCCAAATAAGACCAAAGAGGCCAAAGAGATGATCACCTCTGCCATCATTGGTCTTTTATTTGTCATTTTCTCTGTCACTATTTTACAATTTATCGGGGTATCAATCTTGCACATACCAGGATTTGGAGAATGAAAAAAACAATCTTAACCATCATTCTTTTTTTTACACTAACACTTAGTACAGCCTCGTCTGTTCAAGCAACAGACTATGGTTGTGGAGATCACTTGGGAAACTCCACGGTTCCAGATGGAGCCTCCTGCAATTGCGCCGGAGCACAGTGGGAAGGATACAACAATGGCACTGTTTTGCTTTTTATACCGATAACCAACAGAGATGTCTGTTGTGGTTGGGTAAAAGACAATAGTTATTGGAGTGGCAATTCAGATCAATGTCTCTCTGCCAATCCGACAGCTGCCAGCGCCTTTTGTGGCGACACCTACTCCGGCACTTCTAAAGAATGTATTTGTGGCGGTGGCGGTGGAATGGCAGATATGGGTGGTGGTAAAACCTGTTGCGGTTGGCTTCTCAATGGTTCTTGTAGTAGCACTGACACCGGAGTTAATGACGTAGAAGTCTCTGGAGAAATGCTTAATTCCCTCAATCCACTTGCATCTGCAGGCGGCGACACCAGTCTCTCTACTCCTGGCGCCATCATTTCCAAAGCTCTCGGCAGTTTTGTCTTTCCGATTGCAGGCATCATTCTTTTTGTAGTTCTCCTGCTCGGAGGTTTTCAGATGCTCACCGGAGCAACCAATTCCAAATCACTTGATGAAGGCAAACAAAGAATTACGGCTGCCATCATGGGATTTTTATTGCTTTTTGCAGCCTACTGGATTGCTCAATTACTAGAATTAATTTTTGGCATTCGCATTCTTTCCTAGAGCTTCTATATTGGAAGAGACCTTAGTATAATCAAAGCGTGTCCAATCGATTTTCAAAAAAAGCGATCTTTGTTTTATTTTCAGTTCTATTTTTGTTTTCATCTTCAAAAAAGGTAGTTTTTGCAGAAACAGTCACTGCTGCAGTTGGCGATCCCATCGACCAATTTACCCTAATGCCTATGTTTTTGCCGGATAGCTCAGGAGCCACAAATGATGAGCTTTTGGCTGCCATGATTAAAGATCAGGGCTACGAAGCCCACTGCTCTGCCATGCAGTGGACTATTGATAAGAAACTTCTGGGTCAAATTGGCAAATTTTTTAGCAGCGGCACTCCTCCAGAAGAAAGTTTTTATAATGGCCTAAATCCAACTATTTTCCAAGGAGTAACTCCTTTCATTGTCGATCTCACCAAGGCTCGCATTCCCATGTTCCGCGGACTTGAAGATAAGAACACAACCATGAAAAATAGTTCTCTCGAGGGTATGTTTGGCGCCAATTATCAAGAAACAAAAAATTACATGCTTAACGCTTCTGGAGTCAGCGAAAGACTCTTATCTTCCTATCAACAATGCGTGGCCAAAGCACAAAACATTGTAGCCACCAAAAAAATCTGCGACGATGTAAATGGAGACTGCACAATTGATAAAAAGTATGATTTTAAAATTATATTTGATGACAAGGGATACAGTCGAACCTTATACGATGGAGACGAAAACAACCTCAAGTCTACCGAAAGCATTGCGGATGTTTCTTTCAAAATTGCAGACTTATTAGATTGGTTTCAAGAAATTAGACCAGAGTTAAAAGACGAAGAGCTTTACAAGCAAGTCTGTTTTGACATCACTGGTGGAGACGAAAACAACAAATCCGCTGTCGAAAAACCAAAAGCCGACCTTATCAAAATTGCTAAATTAAGAGAAGCAGTCAGTCGTGTTCCAATTGATTTAGACACCCTCTACCGAATAGCTTTTCTCGTTATTGTACCAACTCAAAACGATGGCAAAGATGGCCGGGATGATTTTTATTTTTTACAAAAAGACCCACAAGTTGACAGTAAAGTCCACGCTCCCATTTTTATCGCTTTCAAAATTCCAGAGTTTGCCACTAATAAATCAAAAAATGCAGGCAACATCGATAGTTTAGAACTGACTAAAATGGCTATTCAACCAAAAGAACAAAATGATAAAGATTTGGCCGATCAAATTGCCAAGCGAGAGAAACTCTACGAGCTGGCCGTAACTCAGCCAGACCCAGTAATTGGCTGCCCCTATCCTTTATGCACATCACCTCTTGGAAGCGCGCTCATTGGCATCATCAACGGGGCTTCGCTCCGCTGTACAAATGATACCTTGAGAATTATTGAACAAGTTCCTGCACCTACAAAAGAAAGAGAGATCATTGTAGAAGAAGGTCGTTTTGGTTGGTGTAGAAATTGCAATCCTCCAGGTCCTGCTTCTCAATCGGACTGGCTTAATCCAGCCGCAGAGATAAGTGGCACAGATTTTGGAGACTACGCTAGATTCATTATTGAATCTGAGGATGGAGAAATTGAGAAAGCTGCAGAGGAATATGCTGCTAAATATGATTTTGATCTATCAACTTGGACCTTTAATGAGATTGACTCCAACAATCCTATCTCTGGCTTAAATTTAACTCCAAATGAATACCAAGAAAAAGCCAGCGCTTTTGAATTTCTTTTCAATCAGGAAGATTTGAACTGGGAAAGAGCTGGAGACTTATTCACTCCGGCCTCAAAGCAAATGAAAGAGAATACTTACAAAAACCCCTTGAACAATTATGTCGCTGGTAAATTCAAAGATTTTTTTAGCAATGATTTTGAATGGAAGTTGACCGTTGATGAAGATCGACCGAACCTAGAGGCTCCAATGATTGTTAACGCATATTTGGTTCTGCCAATTGGCGAGAACGTTAAAGACGCCAATAAAGCTATGACCATATTTTGGAGCGAAGAAACTTTTTTCAACATGGTTAAGGACAACATCATAGAAGACATGACTAACGACGATGGCACCAGCAAAATGGGTGCTATTCCAAAGTTCTACACTATTAAGGATGCTGAGTTTGGCATTGGAACCTCTACAGAAATTCATCCATTGGATAAATGTGAGATGAAACCAAAACAGGTCAAAGTAAATGGACGCTGGGAAATGGGAGAAGTTGAAGTTTGTAACAGATATCCATTTGGCTTTGGTTTTAGCGACACAGCTAGTAAAAAGGAAACATCCAGCAAAGGCGAACTACTTATCCCAGATTTTGGCCTGGGTTTCATGGTGCGCAAAATTCAACAAACGCTCCGCGCTTCCTTCAACAAAACCTATGACTACATTGCTTCCTGCCAAAGAGTAGAAGATATGTTTCTCGGTCGTTGCAAGGGCGATCCTATTGGAACTAAAGCAACCAATTTCTGTAAAGGCGAAGCTTTTAAAAACATCAAGGGCATTCCTTCGGCCAATGGCGTACCAAAATTTGGCAAGGATATTTTTACCGCCGACGTAGCAGCCATGCTCACTCCCGAGCACATCGAGGCTTATGAATATGCTGAAAAAGTCACTGGTATTCCATGTGAGGTGGTTGCAGGTATCCATTACACTGAAGCCGGCCTAGATCTAAATAAATCAGTTTTTAGCGGCGCTGCTCTGGGAGGAGTTAGTCTCAAAGATGATGCCGTAGCAGCCATGAAGCACCTCATTAGTGTCTGGCCAGGAAAATTTGATAAATCCAATATTCTGTATGAAGAATTGACACAAGCCATTGGCAATTATAATGGTCCTGGCAACGCCAACTGCAGCAGCGACAAAGACAACAACCAGAGAATCACCAGATGGCGTGAAGGTGGTAAATGCGAGGCACAATTTCCTTTTGAAGACCACCCTCATCCACTCGGTTACATTGATGAACGACATGCTGATATGGATTTGATTTATTGCATGGACTTTTCTGAATATAGCTGCCAAACAGTTGGCACAGACACTGAGCTAGAAGAAATTGCCGATCACATAAGAGAATACAGGGATGAGAACGCTACCATGGAAGACAGCTGGTCAGAAGAAAAGATTGCTAGTCACTTGGTAGAAGTCAAAGAGCATTGTTTTTCTGGATCGCCAGTTTGTCAAAATCTAAGTGAAGGAAGAAATTATCCAAAATACGAAAGACCTGGATCACTCACGGTCGCTATTTTACTAAATGAACTTGGGGTTTCACACTAGTTTTTACTAACTTTTTCACTGGCTCTGTTGCGGAAGCATCCAACTTGAACAAGCGAATTGCTCCAAGCTGGAGTAATTCTGCTACCGCCAAAAAAGTCTCAGCATCAGCTTCTGCAGATTGCAACCCACGACTCTTGGATTCAATGCCATAAAGAAGCAGAGTTGGAATATTACTCTTCGCTAAAAAGTCGCCGTCTTTTTGATCCAAATCTTTGAGTAAATAAAAAAGCGCTTCACAATAAGAGCTGGTTGGCGAAACATCTAAATTCAAATTTCCAAAATCAGGAATAAAGTTATTAATTGTCACCAAATGGTTATTGGTGCCTTTATAAAGACTCTCGTAAGCGAAATAAAGCTGTTCCAAACTTTCCAAATCCTCTACTCCGAGCAAAATTAACAGATCAGCTTGACTGCCAGCATAAGAAAATTCCAAATTATTGCTATTAAGCGGAGCGACGCCTTTTTTTGGCTTAATGGTCAGATAAAAACGCTTGTCTTGTTCACCTATATAATAGGAAACATTGTCTACCTGATCCTCTTGGTAAGGAAAGCTGATTAATAAATTTTCTTTACCTAGCTCGGTCTCGACGTTCTTGTTTTCCACAAAATCTACAATTTCACTAGGAACTTTCAATTTGAACTTCGGACTAAGCAAACGAGCATCGCTTTTAACTAAAAAGCTGTAAAGAGAATAACTAGCTAGAAACAAGTCCAAATCCTTGGTTTCTGGAAAGATCACCAAAGTGTTTTTGCAAAGCTCTAAAATTTCTTTAAATTTATCAGTTTGTGCTTGATCGATCATTTATGATAGTTTTAAAGCTTTTGCGGAAACTTGTCAAGAGAACGAGCTAAAACCAAGCATCATCTCAGCGATTCGCGTACTGGTGAAGAATTGATCCCGCCAAAGTTTGGTAGCGCAATCCAAGTTTAGCTGCCTTATTTTTTAGCTTGAGGATGGTGATGGAAGAAACGCGAATGTTCATATTGGTGTCTTTGGCCATCAGTTTGAGTGTATTTTTAGCGGCTTTTTTGTACTTAGCTAAATCCTCTTTTGTCACCGGAGTTAGACTCGGATCGTCTGACAGCAAATCCTCAATTTCCTGCTCGTAGGAATCTAACTTTAAATCTTTAAATGGATCGAAAGTTTTTGACATATTTTTATTTCCTTTTTTTGTTATATTTTTTTTGATATTTCCTGCTAGCAAAAATGGTTTTGAGAAAAATAACTTGCTTATCTTGTACATATGGCACGGCATACATATAGCCATCAATTATGATCACAAAAATGCGCTGATCTTTATATTTTTCTTGGTTTGGGTGAGGAAGAGAAATAATACTTTTGTTAGACTCGATTGCTTCTACGATTTGCTCAAAACAAATATTTCTTGTGCTTTTGAGTAAATTATTTTTCTCTTCACTCCATGCGTATTTAAGCATTAATAAATAATATATGACAAAGTCAATACTTTGTCAACAATAAAAGTCTATATTTCTACTTTTGCAACTTCCCCCTGTTTCATCTAAAATATACTTGTCCTATGTTGCAGACTAAAGCCTCTCGCCTACTGCTTTCTTTTCTCCTCGTTTTTTCGTGTTTTTTTGTGTCTATGCAGCCAACTGAGGCTGCTAATGATCAAATCAAAAATTACTACAATGTTAAAGAATCAAGCAAAAGCTTTTCAACTTCGATTATTAAGGGAAATCCTGCCTTAGAGGTACACGGTCTCGGAACGTTTAGTATTCTTGAAAATAGTATATCTAGCTCAATCCTGGGTGGTGAAACTATGGCTAAAATTGCTGGCCTAAATAAAGAAGATACTCTTTCTTTAAAAGAAGG
>CALQZX010000018.1 GCA_943350175.1 Parcubacteria group bacterium
CAGACTACAAGGGACGTGTCGCTATTTTTGAAGTGATGGCTATCACTGCGGAAATTTCTCAATTAATCATGAAACGCAGTAATGAATCGGCCTTGGAAGAAATCGCTCTCAAACAAGGCATGATGCTGATGAAACAAGATGGCTATCTGAAAGCTTTGGAAGGTTTGACCACGATTGAAGAAGTGCTGCGTGTGGCAGATGTTAAATAGACTAATCTATCAAATGATTTAATATGCAAATCAAAGATTTATTGCAATTCACCATCGACAATCAAGGCTCCGATATTCATATTATCGTTGGTTCTCCCCTGTCGGTTAGAGTGAGTGGCGTTCTGAGTTTCCCCGCTGGACCTCAAGTTTTAAACAAGGATCAGGTTGAGTCGCTAATCTTTACGATTCTTACCAAAGAAGAACGTGCGGCTTTGGAAGAGCAAAAAGAAATTGATCTGGCATATCAATTTGGAAATAAAGGTCGTTTCAGAATCAACGTTTATAAACAAATGGAGACTTATGCAGCTGCGCTTCGTTTAATTCCTGATGAAATTCGTAGTGTCGATGAATTAGGCTTGCCAGAAATTTTTCACAGTTTTGCTAATTATAATCAAGGCTTGGTTTTATTTACTGGTCCAACTGGTGAGGGAAAATCAACTTCTCTAGCTGCCATCATTGATGAAATTAATCAGACAGATAGTCGTCATATTTTGACTATCGAGGATCCAGTAGAATTTGTTTACAAAGCCTCCAAGAGTATTATTTCTCAACGTGAGGTTGGTAAGGACACAAAAGCTTGGCAAGCAGCTCTGCGCTCTGCTCTGCGTAGTGATCCCGATGTGGTCCTAGTTGGTGAAATGCGTGATTTTGAGACGATTTCTTTGACTTTAACTTTGGCTGAAACCGGGCATCTGGTTTTCGCGACTTTGCATACGAATACAGCTTCGCAGACCATTGACCGTATTGTCGATGTTTTTCCTTCTCATCAGCAGTCTCAAGTTCGTCAGCAGCTTTCTACAGTTTTAAATGCAGTTGTTTCCCAGCGCTTAATTCCCAAGATTCATGGTGGCCGTATAGCGGCTGTAGAAATTATGTTAAATACTCCAGCCGTGGCGAATTTAATTCGTGAAAAGAAGGGCTACCAGATTGATGGTGTTATTCAAACCTCCTCTGGTTCTGGAATGATTCTGATGGAAAATCATTTATTAGATTTGTTAAATCAGAAAATTATTAGTAAAGAAACTGCTCTGTCTAGGTCATTCAGGCCGAATGAACTAATTCGTTTACTAGGCGTTTAGTTTTTTAATTTTATGCCAATTTTTAAATACTTGGTCAAAAACAAGCAAGGCGAAAACATTAAAGGTAAGGTGGAAGCTGTTTCCAAAGCTCAAGCTGTTTCTACCTTGATGGGCCGTGATTTGTTTGTAATAGATGTTACCCCTTTGGGTCAAAGCGATGGTGTTCTAAATAACTTGACTCATAATAAAGTCAAGTTTACAGATTTGGTCAATTTTACTAGACAGTTAGCTACCATGATTAATGCTGGCTTGCCTCTGGCTACTTCACTCTCGATTCTAGAGGAACAGGGAAAGTCAGAAATGGCCAAGTTGACTGGCAATCTTCTGAAGGATGTTGAGGGCGGTTTGAGTTTTTCTACCGCGCTGGCCAAATATAAGGATAATTTTTCTAGAATTTATGTACAGCTGGTTAAAGCTGGCGAGATCGGTGGTGTGCTGGATGAAGTTCTGGAGCGTTTAGCCATCACTATGGAAAAGGAAAAGGATTTTCGCGCCAAAACTAAAGGAGCGATGGTCTATCCAGTCATTATTATGTTGGCTATGGCAGCAGTGGCAACGGTGATGATGGTGGCAGTCATTCCAAAATTAACAGCGATGTATCAAGATTTTGGAGCTGACCTGCCAGCAGCAACAAAGATTTTAATGAGTATTTCTGATTTCTTTGTTCATTCTTGGTGGATTTTGGCAATTGTTGTAATCGGAGCAACTTTTGCCCTTAGGGCTTGGAAAAAAACTCCTGTTGGAGAAAAAGCGATCGATGGATTTTTTCTAAGAATGCCAATTATTGGTGTTTTGAAACAAAAAATTGTTTTGACTGATTTCTCCCGCACGCTATCTTTGCTTCTGGGAGCAGGTGTGTCTTTGCTCGAAGCTTTGGATATTGTAGCGTCTGCGATAGATAGTGCGGTTTATCGAGGCGAGCTCAAGGAAGTTAATAAGCAAGTTGAGAAAGGAGTCATTCTTTCTGATGCTATTTCTCAATATGAAAATTTTCCACCTATTCTTTATCAAATGATCGCGGTAGGTGAAGAAACCGGTAAATTAGATGAAATTCTTAGTAAAATTTCTGAATACTTCGAAAAAGAAAGCGAGTACGCAATTAAAAATTTAACAACGGCTATTGAGCCAATGATTATGATTCTGCTTGGTCTTGGTGTGGGATTCATCGTCATTGCCATCATTATGCCAATCTATAGCTTGACTAGCCAATTTTAGTACTTGAAAAGAATTGCTTTTTTGAGCTAAACTGGAAACTAAGATTTTTTTATTTGAATCAAAATCATTTTTAAGGTAAATTTTATGAAACAAAAGACTTTTTTTTCCAAGATCAAAGCCCAAGCAGCTTTTACTATGATCGAGCTATTAATTGTTATAGCAATCTTAGGTATTTTAGCCGTAGCAGTTCTAGCAGCCATTAATCCTATCGAACAAATTAATCGTGGTCGTGACACCGGTTCTCGCTCTGATTCTGAACAGTTGCTTAGTGCCATTGACCGTTTCTATGCTTATAAGGGCTATTATCCATGGGTAACCAATCCAAATGATGATTCTGCTTTACCCTGGAGAGGTGTAGCTGGCGATACGGAGATTACAACAACCCCTTCAATTCCAGCCTGGGGCGATAATCTCACCACTCCTTGTTATATTTTAGACAAAATTTCCAATGGCAATGAAGATGAATCTTGTGCTGGCACTAATGAGGTCAAGCGTAGCTTTGTTGATAAGATCACTAAGTCTGACTACAACCACCTTCGTGTTTATTATAGTGGCGAGCAAGGTAGTAGCTTATATGTTTGTTTTAAGCCTCAATCTGGTGCTATGCAAAAAGATGCAGCTGATCGCTGTGGTGTAGCAGGAGCTGGTTTGCCAGCTGATTTAGCAGGTGCTAAAGACGAAGTCTGTGCTGCTGGCGATGAATATAGCTGCTTACCATAGGGTTTATGCTTTTTTACGAGCTCAGCTTGGCGTTTCTTTTCTCTTTCTTTTTATCTATCTTGGCTAGCTTCTTTAATGTAGTGATTTATAGAACCGCCAGAGATGAGTCTTTTAGCAAAGGCCGTTCTAAATGTGAGAAATGTCATAAACAAATAGCTTGGTATGACAACATTCCTCTTCTCTCTTTTCTTTTACTTGGTGGAAAATGTCGATATTGTCATAAAAAAATTTCTGCAGTTTATTTTTTATCTGAGCTAGTAGCTTTTCTTCTTGGAATTGTTTCTTATTTAGCCTATGTCTACTCGCCTTTTTTGCAAGGTTTGGCAATTTGGCAGCTGGCAGTTTATTTTTTGATATTTTTTATTTTAATGTTCGCTTTGCTGGCTGATCTGCAATATCTAATTGTGCCTGATTTTTTTGTTGCTCTTTTGTTGGTTTTAGCCATTTTAGCTCAGATTTTATCTAGTGAATCTTGGTTTTTACCGATTATAGCAGTCTTTTTCTCTACGGCGTTTTTTTATGGACTTTCTTTTTTGGCAAGTAAAATTTTGAAGAAGGATGCTCTTGGAATGGGAGATATTAAATTAATGATTCCTTTATCTTTTATTCTTTCTTGGCCTAAAACTATTTTGAGTATCTTTCTGGCTTTTATTATTGGTGGTTTTTTTGCTATGCTAGCATTAATAGCTGGTAAGAAAAAGTTTGGCCAAGTCTTGCCTTTTGCTCCTTTTCTGATTTTGGCGGCAATGATCAGTTTTATTTTTGGAGAAGCAATTTGGAAGTGGTACTTTGGTTTTTTGTTCTAGTTTTAGAATAATTAATAAATATGCGTATACTCAGGTTTTTTATCTTTTCTTTTTTAGGACTCCTAATCGTTGGTTTATTGGGTTACTTTTTTGGTAGAGAAATTTTATTAGCTTTGGGATCAAATATGATTAAAGCTGATTACAATTCTTTGTTGAATAAGAGCTATGGACAAAAATGTACTGAACAGTTTGATTATGGCCAAGAAAGTTGGACTCAAATTAGATTTACTTCTGATAAAGACTATAACCTAGAGGTAGTTTGTGAGGATTTTATAGCTTCGCCAATTGTTTTAGAAAGTAAAAAATTACCTCCTTTGCTTTTTAAAAAATCATCAGGATCAGGCTTTAAAATAGATGATAGCGAGTCACCAGCTTTCATCGAATTAACCTCTCTTGGACGTCATCTTTTTATTTATACTGATGAGCAATCAATCTATTCTAATTATTTATCTAGGCCAGATTTAGATTATGATTTAGGTCCAGTTAGTTCTTGCCAATCACACAATTATCAATGTTGCAGTAGCGATTTTCAAAGTGGAATTGGAGATCAGCTTATCAATGTGAACGATTGTCCAAAAAGTTGTTATGAATCTTGTCTGCTTAGACCTGGTATTTTGTCTTTTACAAGTCGTCCAGCTCTTGATGATGAAACAAGAATTGTAGAAATTAATTCTGGTGAAGCCATCACTTTTTCTTATGTTTTAAGCAATGGTAAAAATGATGTTTTTGATGGGCAGATAAGTAATATTTCAAAAGAATCTTTCTTAGAAAAATTACAAACAATTTTTTCTGAGAAAAAATCCACTCAAAAAAATAATGAATTAGTTCTTCCACTGCGATCAACAATTGATTTCGGTGATGAGCAGATTTTTAAAAGTGAGAGTTTGCAAGACACCACTGATCATATTTACACATGTCAAAGCAGAGTTTGTTTTTTTCAAGCCAAGATTAGTGTCGTAGATGCTCGTGGAGTGTTGTCATCAGACAATGAATTAGCTAAGATGGTGATTAAGGTAAATGGAATATGAAAAAAAACGGTTTTACTCTTCTAGAAATTTTAGTAGTGATCTCAATCATTGGCATTTTGATTGCTCTTGGTACTGCAGCTTTCACTACTGCCCAGAAAAAAGGTCGCGATGCTAGGCGCAAGGCCGATATTAAGGCAATGCAGAATGGTTTTGAACAATACTATTCCAAGAATGGTGTTTATCCGACAACTTATCTTGAAGCGGGTGACGCAACTATCTTTCCGGCTGGTGTCCCTGAAGATCCTAAAAATGTCTCTCCAAATGTCTACACTATTAATTTGGCTACTGACTCATATTGTGTGTGTTCACTTTTGGAAAGCAGTGCTGCTAATTCCAGTGCTTTGCCTAACTCCGGATCGACGACTTGTAGTTATGGGACTGGTTCTTATTACTGCTTGAGTAATTTGCAGTAGTAATTAAAGGATTTAATAAAATGTATAAAAAACAACGAGCTTTTACCATGATTGAGCTTTTGGTATCGGCAACAATTATTATTTTGTTGACCGCAGCTGGTTTGGTGAGTTTTAGTCAAGCTGCAATTAGTAGTCGCAATGCCAAGCGCAAAGCCGATTTGGAGACCATTAGACAGTCCTTAACCTTATATAAACAAGACAACTCTTATTATTCTTTAATCAATAATCCCAGCTTTGATGGTCTCGTCACTGCTTTGCACGCCGGCGAATATTTATCAGAGCCAGTTTTAACCGATCCTAAAGGTGTCGCTCCGTATATTTATCAAGCAACTTGCTCCTCAGTCAATAGCGGTGGCAATTGCGTGAAACTGATCTTGCGAGCTGTTCTAGAACCAAACCCAGGAACAACTTATGACATTATCGCACTCTAGAGGATTCACCTTCATTGAATTGCTCATGACTGTTTCAATCATGATTATTTCTTTGGCCATAGGCATCACCAATTATTTGCGTTTTTTGGATAAGCAAAGTCTCTATCAGGCTGGATCGAGTGTGGAATCGATTTTCAAAGATGCTCGCTCCAAGGCGCAAAGTGGTTTCTTGGGAAATGAAGAAATTGGTTTTTGTGACAAGTTGGCGGCGGTGGAAGTTCTTTCTAGTTTAACTGCAGAAAGTAAAGTTTTTTTCACAGCGCAGCTACGCTGTGCCAATGCTGATTTACTAGTTTACGATACTCATTTAGTTTCTCAAACAGGAACCGTTTTAAGTCAAAATTTCAAAGTATCTTTTTTGCCAATGCGGGGGTCAGTCGTGCTGCTTAACAGTATTTCTGTAGCTAGTGGCAGCGCCATTCTTAGTCGTAATGATAATGAAGTGACTTTCAATCTTGATCAAGGAGGGACAATCGATGTTAAATACGAATAAGCAAGCCGCCTCCACTCTAATTGAAGTTTTAATTGCTGTATCAATTATTGCCTTGGTGCTAACGGCAGTTGGTTCAATGATTTCAATGTCAATTAAATTGGCAGATAGTAATGAAAAACAACAACTAGCTCTGCAAAAAGCAGAAGAAGCTTTGGAATTTTTCCGCAAGGAGCGCTCGATTAATAGCTGGTATACCTTTTCCACGTCTTTGGCTGATGAAGCTATTTATTGTGTTAGTGATTTACCAGAATCGGTAGCGAGTATGTCTGCACAGCTTGGTGTTTGCGCCGATGATGATGTCTTGGAAGCAGCGAGATATAAGTTTAAAAGGCAAGCTGTGATTGATTTCGATGGTTTAAATAGCGTTAAAGTCTCAATTGGCTTGAATTGGCAAGAAGGCACAAAATCCAAAAGCTTGTCATTGGAACAGAGTTTTGAAAATTATTAAAAATATTTTTTAATTTCTTGTCGCAACTCCCCCACCAAAATCTAGGGTGGTTGAACGAGCGCTATTACTAGCAGTGTTGTCGCCAGTTTTTAGAATAAATCCAATTTCAATGTATTTTTTACCCTCGCTTGTTGGATAGCATTTAAATGATAGGTTTTGCACATAATTGGCATTAATGCTGCTTTCTGTTAAATAAAATTTATGATTGGCAGAGACGGAAGCGATGCGATCGTCTTCTTCTTTAACAGTGCTCTCTAGGCCATCCACTCCAATTAAGACAATATTATCGAGTGGGACATCTTTGTCACAAATAGAGGTGATTTCACTGGCACTTCTAATCATATCAATCATCTGTTTCATGGCTGAGCCACCAGATTCCCTAAGATTCTGACTAATGCGACTTTTGTAGGCAGTGGCCAGGAAGGTGATAAACAAACTACTGATAGCCAACATTAAGATGGCGGTAATACTTGAGGTAACAAGAAGTTCGAGGAGAGTGAAGGCGCAATTGTTGGATTTGTTCATGAATTTTTCCTCAAGACATAATACGTATTTTTACCTTTGCCTTGAGCTATAAGTAAGTTTTTGTCAATCAGATTTTTCAATCTTCTTTGCACGGTTCTTTCTGGCACGCGCAATACATCTAATGCGTCTTTTAAAGAAATTTGTTCAAATTGATGAATGAAATCAATAATTTGCACCTCATCATCGTTTAATCTAATCATCTGTGTTTTCGTACTTAATTTAATAATATCTATTTTTCTTTCCAAATCTTTAGAAACCAAATAAAAACCTTCCACAAAATATGAAAGCCAAGCAGTGAGGTCAGCCACCCTTTGATGGCTATATTTTTTTGCTTGATTGAGATTTTGATAATATAAACTTGTGTTTTGCCAGTAATAATTATCTAAAACCAAGCATCCTCTAAAATCATAATTAAGTAAGTTTAGCAATAGTTTCACGAGTAAACGAGTTGTTCTGCCATTCCCATCACTGAATGGATGAATAGAAACGAATTCATAGTGAAGAATGCCTGCGATTAAAATTGGATGAAGTAAGCTTTTTTCCTTTTTTAACCATGAAAATAAGTCATTTAGCAAGTCTTCTACAAGTGAAGCACTTGGACCAGCATATTTAACAACATCCTGACCATCAATAATATCGACGACATAAATGGGTCCAGACCTAAACTTTCCAACCTTGTCTTTTGGTAGCAACTGGTTGGTAACTAGCGCATGTAAGCTAAGAATATCTTGAGTGTTTATCTCCAATTCTTTTTTACTTCTTTTTAAGATCCAGTCCCAAGCTTTTTTATAGTTGACTACTTCGATCACCTTTTTTTCCCAAACATTCATTTTTCCTGCTAAGGCTGCTTCAACTTGTTTTTCACTAAGAGGGTTGCCCTCTATGCTTGTGGAACTATGGACAGATTCAATGGCTGCCCGATGTCGTAACGAAATCTCTTTTTCGGGTAAAATACTTGATTTATCAATTTTTTGTTTAATTGCTTCAATTTGAGCAATCCAATTGGTCAGCTTTGGTGTAATAGTGAATTTGGGAGTGTACATACTTTTTATTTTATCACATTCCCGCCACATTCCCGCCACTATCCCCGCCACATTATTTGTCATTTGCGTGCAACATTACTGTGCAATTAATTGTGGGTCAACTTCACGCCAGTTACTAATACTAGCTTTAAGCTTAGTTGGCCAGTTGGCTAACAAATCTGGGCGGTAGAAGAAGTTTTCAATGGCCTGATTGTTATTGAGAACTGCTCCAATAGATCCATCATTAAAAGTACGATTTAGATTGACGGCGGTCCAGCCAACGAAAGTGCCAGCGCCAATAAATTTCTTGTCAGGAGGAACTTCGCCGATGGCTGTTTTGCTTTGTATGGTGAGGCTGTCATTGGCGACAAAAACACCTTCCAAATTACTGTTGGCATTAGTCACACTCGGCACGGTTGGGATACTAGGATTGAGTTCGTAGCCAACATTTGGAGTAATTAAGATGTTGCCGCTGGCAAAGAAAGCTAAGAAACCGCCATTGGCGACGCTGGTAATTTTGCGGTTTGCATCATTGGGGTTGCTGTCATTAAAAGTGAGGTTGCCATCAACAAAGACGACCAATTTCTGGCTACTAGTTAAATTGAACCCTTGAGTTTCTTCTATACTGACATTGCCATCAATTCTCACATAATTTATATCTGTGCTGCTCCACCAGGCGCTATTAGTCCAATCACTCAAAAGTGGTTCTAAGTCTTCACCGTTGCCGATTGAGTGAGCACTGTTTTCAGCTAGTTTATAAAAATAGTCATAAGAGACGGGAGCGATATCTGTGCTCACGGCGTAAGCATTAACGTTATTGATTCTGTCTGTTGAGTTTAAATAAGCGTGGTAAAAACTGCTGGAAAGGCTGCTTTTGATACTTTCTGCAATAGTGGAATTGACTATTGGAAAGCCACTAGCAAGTTTGTTGGTTGATCCAACTTTTGGAACTGAAATGGCGGCCTGGCAATTGCTGTCGGTGGCACACGCAGTAGGTATTGCAGAGCTAATTCCCGTTTGGCTAAAAAAATTGCCACCAAAGACTTGATACCATGAATTATTGGAGAGATCTTCTCGTTGAAGATAAAAATTAACGTTAGTGCTTGGCGAGGTGATATCGGAATAACGACATAAATATGGATTGGCAGGATCAAGTGCGGCTGGACAAGAGCAAATGTAGCGAGTGGCGCCAGTCTGGCCAGCAAGATTGAGAGTGACGCTGTAGCCGGAGCCAGCGTAAGTGGTGGTGGTGAAATTGGAAGTAGTAAAAGCAAATGGGAATTGGACGCTATCTCTGTAAGCATAGCCAGTAGCTCCAGCTACAGTGAGTGGTGAGCTGGTTCCTTGAGTACACATGTTTCCGCTCAGAGCAGCATCAACATCATTATGCAGCGTTCCAGAAATGACGCCCGTGCCAGTGGGAGCGGCGGTAGGAGAGGTGGTGGGATTGGGGTCGGGATTGGTGGTAGGGTTGGGGTCGGGATCGGGGCTACAGACGTCTCCTTGAGCTTCATTGCAGCAAGGGATGTCTTCACATATTTGTTCTGTACAATATCCAGGATTGGGACAGTCGACCGTTACGTAGTGACATTCTAATGTAGGATAGCCACTAACACAGTAAGATATGGATGGATCGCAAATACCTCCAGATTCATTACATACTTTTTCTGTACATGCCGTGGGATCGTTTCCACAAGGTACTTGCCTCTCTCCCCAACAAGAATGACAAGTTCCAGCGTAGACAGTTTTGCACTCATTAATGCATAAGAAGATGCTTAAAACAAAAATGATAAAAATTTTTTTTATTCGCATAGTCCAACTGCCACTAATTTATATAGGTAATTTTCTTGTGTTTTTGAATAATTTCCAGTTAGTTGAATAAAAACCCAAGTGTCTTTTTTTGCTTTTGAAAAAAAATCCTCAACAGTAATATTATTTTCATAATATGTGTATAGAGTTTCTCCGTCTTTGACTGGAAAACGATAGGAAGAGGTGAGTTTAGTTTCACCAGTCTTATTATTTACAACTTGCGATGGTGTGCAATAAAAAGATTGCTGAAGCCCTACTTTAATAGATTTAATTTCAAAGAGTTGCTGTCCAAAAGGAACTGCAGATTTTACATATAAGGTATCTGTTTTTTCTTCGTAATGGTCGAAAAAACCTCGTATGAGACTATCATTGTAAAAGCCATTATCCTCATTTTTTATATAATCATTTGTTATTGGTTCCCTTATTGTTTCTTGCCATTCACCATTAAATTCGTCGTAAAGCAAATATTTATTAGAACTAAATGTTTTTTGTCCAAATCTAAACCAAAGTAACATTGCAGTTGAAAAAAAGACTAAAAAAAGTGAAGAAAAAGCTACTATTTTTTTTCTATCCATGCCTTAATATTAACACTAATATGAATCAATTATCAATTATTGTTATTTAATATTGAGAAACTATGTTTAGATAGAAACTTTTTGTTGTATTAAAGATGTGTAGTAACCTCTGTGAGTAAGAACGACGGCTGGTTCTACCTGTTTAAGATTAGGCTGTGTTGTAAAAGTATATCCATCTTTTGGTTTTGTAAAAGGAGCTTTCATTAATTCAGTAAATAGTTTTTTCTGACTTTTGCCATCTATGGCTGAGTCTGGATTTTTGCTAATAGCAACATGATAGCAAGTATCTGAATTAATAAGTTTGTTTGGTACTTTTTCGAATTTTTTTTCTCTAAAAATATTTCCATTTTGAGCTTCAACTTTTATTTCGTCACCTTCCTTCGTAAATTCATAGCCGTCTAGATTTGCCGCGATGCAATAAAATATTTGCCCCATTTGAACTTGCTGACCATTCTCATTGGCCATAGAAAAAACTCTAAGCATTGGTAAAAGGTCTAGTCCATAGTTAGCCCCTTCTACTGTTGATTGAAAAGGAATGCGAGTTAAACCTCTATCTTTTATTGGCAACATAAAAGCAGCTACCAAGTCATTGTTAGCTATCACTGCTTCTTTATTAAAGGATATTGGAGGGGTAAATTTTTTACTCTGAATTTTTTCTTCAATATTAGATGCGTTAATAATTTCTGTGAAATCTCCAGAAGTGATAAGTTTAATCCATTGTTTGCTATCTGGATCTAGATACAGTGACGCTGTTGTATTATTATCGCCTTTTACATTCTTTATCTGCACCCATTTTTCTTGTCTTAATTTTTCTGCAACTATTTTTCCGTCTTCAGTTTCAAAAAAGCTTTTTGGTACAATGAAGTTATCGCTATTATCTCCGAACTGCACCCACTTATCATGACTTTTTGGTTGTTCAAATCTTCTTGCAACAGCAACTTCTTTTTCAAAATTTGGATATAAGTGTTGTGGCACAGAAACTAAAATGTTATTCGAATCTCCTGGAATTTCATACGTAAACATTTGGTTGCCACACTGTCTATTCAACTCCTCAAACCACGCTTTTTCTTGTTCTTCAGTTAATCCACTTGGATAAGTATTGGTTTCTTTTGATTCATTGACTAATTCAGTAATAATCGTCTGATCACTCAATGCCACTCCCTCTGGCTTTTGGTTTTCTGGCAGTGTTGTGGCTGTAGGAGCTTCAGCGGTTGGAGTTGGTTTGAGTCCACCAATAGAGTCAATAAATTCCCATTGTTTGTTTGTGTTATTAACACCCATTACGACTACTCCAGTTGGAGTATGCACTAGGTCAGCAAGACGATTGGTTTGCGTGGTGATGCTGAAGTCTACTGGATTTAGATTATTAGCACTAACTCCAGTTTTTTCAGTAATTAGAGCGGCATAAGCGGCGTTTCTAGACAATTCATCTGTAAATATTCCAAGCGCGCCTTCTTTGGTGGCCATTAATGGACTTTCTCCAGTCCAGATGTCAAAAATAAAACCAGACTTTTGAGCTATTGGATCATTGTAGAAAGCCACGTAAGGAATGCCATAAGGATTGATGCTGCTAAATGAATACGAAGGAGCGCCAGCTGCAGCAGCCTCTTCTTCTGATTTATATTTGTCGAGGGTTGAGACGTCAATATGAGCATTTCCTGAAGCATTTAGTTTATCTATAAATACTTTGACCTTTTCAGCTAATGGTGAGCCCTCAGCTTGGTTTTTAGCCGCCATTGTTCTCACGTAAGAACCTTTGGTAGAAATCATTTGATTGTATTGCTCTAGTCTTTGGTCTGGAGTTGGTGGAGCTTCGGTTGTGGCGGCTGCGGATGTTTCAGAAGGACTTGGTTGGGCAGTGCTAGTCTCAGCTTCAATGGCATTTGGATCTGCTCCGCAAGCTGCTAATACTAGTGTCCCGCCTCCAGTCAATAGCAATTTTATAAAATCTCTTCTGGTCAACTTTCTTCTCGGTCCTTCTGCTGAATTTCCTGTGCTAGGAGTTGATTCATTTATTGGCATTTTTCTTTTTTCCCTCTTTCACACCAATTCAAGGCGCAAAATATCGGTTTATAAAAAACAATCAAAAGTAAATTGTACTCATATCCTATAACTTAGTCAAGTCGAGTAATTTGTCTGACTAATGGTTTATTTCTCCAAAATGTTATTTTTAACACTTTCAAGAAACATCTTTTTCTGCTATTATATTTCCAATATAGACGGTAAAGCGTATAATTTGGAAACAAAACAATGAAATATCATGATTTAAAGCATCGTTTGGAGGCGTTAGTTGTTTTTACGTTGCGAGATGTTTTTTTGTT
>CALQZX010000019.1 GCA_943350175.1 Parcubacteria group bacterium
AATTACCCACCACCTTTACTTTGCGCTATGACGTTTTGAAAAATCCAAGTTTTTTAAATTTGATCAAAAATTATCAGGACAACCCCAATTTTGAATGGGGCGGCTTCTTAGAAATTACCCCACAATTAGCCAAAGATGCTGGCGTGCAATACAAGGGCAATGAAAGCAATTGGTACGAAGCTCAGTTCGTTTACCTGATTGGCTATAGCCAAGAAGATCGTCAAAAAATACTGGAAACTTACATGGGTGAGTTCAAAAATATTTTTGGCGACTATCCAAAGACCACTACTGCCTGGATGATCGATTCCTTCTCATTGCAGCTACTGCAGTCAAAATATGGCGTGACAACCCATCAAATTACTAGAGAACAAATCGGCGTTGATTCCTACACTCTTTATGGTGGACCAGCTCATTATCCATATTATCCAAGCCTCAATTGGGCGCTTATTCCAAGCACGCAAAAAAATGAAAAAATGCCCATGATCGTTCGCCAAACCATCACCGATCCTGTCTACAATTATGGCGACAGCACTAGTTCTTTTACTTCTCAACCCAACGATTATGCCCGTCGCAAAGCAAACTTCAGCTACTTCGAGCATTTGTTCTTACAAGCCCATTCGCAAGTTGGAGATCAGGACACTTTCGCTTTAATTGGCTTGGAAAATTCAATGTCTTTGGAAATTCAAAAAGAATTTATCAAACAGCTTGAGTTCGTCAAAAATTGGCAAAAAGAAAACTCAACTCACCAAATTTTAAAAGCCAAAGACTTTGCAGAATCTTTTCAAAGTAAAAACAAACAAAACGAAACTCTTTCTGTTTATAGCGGACAAGATCAAGATAATCCAAATGAAAAAGCCTGGTGGATTACCACTTCAGCTTATCAAGCTCGATTGAGACTGAGTGATAAAGAAATTTTTATTAGCGATCTACGCTTCTATGACGAGAGTTTCACCGATCCATACTTCAAGCAAACTGCTAAAAAACTTGGCTGGTGGATTGTGCCATTTGCAATCGATGGTTCACGCTATGGTTCTAACGATCAAAGCCAACAATTTGATTTTCTCTTTAATGACAGCTTGATTAAGAAAAAAGAAACTACTTTGCAACCAACACGTTTAACTTTGGCCACAAAAGTTGACATCGGCTCACTACAGATCAAAGTCAGCACTGAGGAATTTAGAATTGAGAGCAGCAATCAAGTTCTGGCCATTTTCAGCCATCAACAAATCTCTTTAGATAAAGAAGTCATCGATCAAACTCAAAACGCTTTGCTAGAAAAAATCAAAAAAGATAAATTATGGGAATTAAAAAAGGTCGACAGTAAAGATAACTTAGATGTTTTCGAGCCCATGATTAAAGAAAAAGATAATTTACTTGAAGAGGCTCGCTTGAAACATTACCCATTACTTTTTCCAGAGCTAAGCGAGCATCCCCTTGATTCGAAAGCTACATATCTTTACAAAAATAATCGCTTTGCCATTGCTAATCGCAATCCTGTCCGCCTCGTCCTATTTCCTCGCGATCAATATGGCTATCCAGTCACCCTCAAAACTGAACCAAAGATCACAAGCACCGGTTCGGATGGCTCAAAAATAGACAAGATTGAGGTGAAAGCTCAAAGTGGCTTCAACGGCATGTTATTTCTTGATTTCAGCAATGAAAAACCACTCAAAAGTCAAATTACCATCGAAAAAGATGGCTGGAGCGAAACCTTGAATATTTATTTTGCTCCAGATTGTAAATCTACTCCACTCTACTGCCTTAGTCATCCTCAGCAAGCCTGGTGGTATGTAAATAGTTTCGTTGGAGATAAATTGAGATCCTTAAAAGAAATGGTCAAACAATACAGGTATGGTAAACTTGTAGAGAATTAAAAAAATATGCTAGATCTACTCATCTCCAATCCCATCGCTTTTATAATTTTCATGGTCGGACTACTTCTTTCCATCAGCATCCATGAATTTACCCACTGCTACGTCACCGATAAACTCGGTGATCCTACTCCACGCATCAAAGGTCGCCTGACTCTGAATCCATTAGCTCACCTTGATCCAATCGGTACTTTAGCCATTATTTTAACTGGCTTTGGTTGGGGCAAAGCTGCTCCATATGATCCGTACAATCTCAAGGAACCGATTCGCGATGCTGCTTTGATCGCTGCTGCCGGCCCAGCCAGCAATTTATTAATTGCTACCTTTTTATCCATCTTAATTAAAACTGGCTTCGGCGGCGAATTCGTGGCTCTTTTTTCTGTGCAATTAATCTTTATCAACGTTGCTTTGGCCGTTTTTAACTTGATTCCAATTTACCCACTAGATGGTGGAAAAATCATGCGCGCCATCCTTCCACATCAGGCTAGCTTAGAGTATGAAGATATCATGGAGCGTTATGGCACCATGATCTTGATCATGATGATTTTCCCCTGGACTGGTGGCCAATCAGCCGTTAGTGCTCTTTTGAGTCCAGTTGTCAGCACTTTATTGAAAATCTTCACCTAAACAAAAAACCCTGGGTTTTAAGCCAGGGTTTTCAAAAATAACTCAAAGGATTGGGGAATTTTTTAATTAGAATCTAATCTTTTACCAAATCCCTCACCGCCTTCTCCCTCTCCTCTACCAAAACCTCTTCCTTCACCCTCACCATGGGCAAAAAGGTACTTTTCATCTATACCATTGTCTTTGGCCCATTTGATCATCTCGTCTCTTTTTACCTGCATTTCACTGCGTCTTTCCTCACGCTCACCCATGCCTGGTTGACGATTTTCCATTTCTGCCTGCTGTTCTTTCTTCTTAGCAATTAATAAGGATTTTTTATCCTCAGATAATTCGCCATTGCCAACAGCTTCATCTAGAAAATCAGAGTAATCACTTAACATATCATCTTGACGTTGTTGACGTTCTTCATCGAAAAAAGTTTTAACCTCATCAGTTTTGAGACCAAATCTTTCTGCCAAACGTTGCACCATTGGTGGATAATTACTAAAATCAGTGCTGGCAAAGACCTGGTGCCCAGAATAAGCTGCGGCACCAATTATCACCACAGTCATTAAAGGAATAGCGATTTTTTTATTGATTTTCATCAGTAAAAACCTTTCTTTTAATTAATATGGGTGGAGTTTATCCTAGTTAGCTGAGATGAAGCTTAAAGAACTCGCCTCTTTTGAGCCAACCAGATTCTTTAGTCTCTGTAAGGTGCTTTTCATTAGAGAATCTAAGGTGATAAATATGAGCGTATAGAGTTTGCAGCGGATCACCGTGGCTGCAAATAATGATATTTTCCTCTGCCTTGAGAGATTTTTTAAGCTCCTCGTAAAAATCGACCATTCTGGCTTGAATTTCCATGATGTTTTCTCCACCCAAGCTTTGTGTGTGAGCGAAAAAACGATCAAAATTTAAATCCCAAAAACCTTGGTAAGCTGAGTGCGTTTCCAACAATCTTTTATCAAAAATGACTGGAATTTTTCCATCAGCCACAATTTCCGCGGTTTGTTTGCAGCGTAAAACCTCACTGCTATAAATTTTGGAAATATCTTTATCTTTGAAAATGTCTTTGAGTTGTCCTGCTCTCTTGATTCCTGCTTCTGATAATTCTAGAGGCAATCTACCTGGTAGAATGTTTCTTGGATTGGCGTAATCGCAGTGGCGAAGAAGATAAATGTTTGGCATTGAGGTAAATTATAACAGCTGTAAAAATAAGACTTAGCACAGAAATTATTTTTGACCAGAAACGCACAGGAGTGTCTTTGAACTGAATAGTTGCATTCTGCTCGCCACTTGGCAAAGTAAAATTAACCAAGCCATTCTCATCTGCTTTTAACAAAATGTTTTTGCCATTACTGGAGACCATCCAACCAGGATAATAGGCAATGTTTAAGCTGATGTTTTGTTCATTTGGCAAAGATACAGAAAATTCTTTTTTAGTAGAATTATCCAAAATAAGATTTGGTTGGAATGAGGTTTTAAACTCACTTGAAAAAATTGAGGTTGCCGGAGCATTGAGAGCTAAAAATTTAGGATTTTTGTACAAATAGAATCCAACTTTTTCAAAAAACGAGACGTCTTTGGGAATGTAATCGTATAAATTATTACTGGTTTCACTTCGGATATAGCTAGCATAGTCTTGATATTTAGCAGAATAATCAACGTATTTTTCAGACTGGAAATATCTTGTGTTAAAGATCACTAACAAAGAAAAAATGATGGAAAAATAAATTAGTCGGTGCTTTTTTTGTAAAAAAAGATAAGAACTCCCAGCCAATAAACCTATAAAAACCAGAGTTACCGATAACAATCTCCACGGGAATTGAAAATAAACGGTAAAAGAAAAAAGCTCCCACAACTTCTCTACTTTTAAGAGTGTTAATACCAAAGAAGCTGCAATCAAAATTAAGAAAGATAACTGCATTAGTAATGCATTTTTTAAGTTTTTGAATTTTTTCAGCTTCGAACTAAACCAAACAAGTTGAATGATGGCAAAAACAATAATTGCCAACTGCGCAAAACCCAAAAAATACGACATTTCATCATTTGGTCCCCAACCAGAGCCACCATATTCCCAAGCGCCCCATGGCTCAAAGAATTGTCTGATGTACAAGAAATGTTGATGAAAGTTGTAATAACTGCTTAGGGTAAATTCATTGATTTTGGTGAAATCTTTTTCAAGTAAAGCGGGAATAAAATAAAAAGCAGTTATTCCCAAACCTAAAATGCCAGAAATTAGCAATCGCCACATTTTTGCCAAACCATCCTGCCAAAATTTGGCTTTGAGCAAAAGATAAAAAATTGCAAAAGCAATCAAAAAAGGCAAAGACATTAGAGCGGTCAAATTGTGAGACAAAACCAGTCCGGCAAAAGAAAAACTCATCATTAGCCAACCAAATTTTTTATTTTCAACAATCCAAATTATTCCAAGAAGAACATATGGTAAAAAAGTAATGGCAAAGGCTTCAGAAATCGCAGTGCGAACGAATAAATCAACCGCTCTATAAGGTGCTAAGGCGATAACGCTCGCCACCAAAACAGCCGCCCATTTATCTTTAAACAAATTTTTGGCCAAAAGATAGCCACCAATGATAGTGAATATATTTGCAAGCAGAACAATTGCTTCCACACTATAAGTTAAGTTTAAACCAGCTATATAAAATAAGGCGCCAATAAAATACGGCAGCGGTGCGTAAAATTCAAAAAGTGGCATACCGTAGCCATAAGCAAGATTTTTACTCCAGATAACTGGAAAGTTTCCGTCAACGAGACCATTGGCCATTTCAAAAACTCTAGCCTGATGATTTAGATCATGACCAAATCCAAGGCCTTTATATAGAAGCGACCAACTGGTAGCTATCAAAACCGCTGTTAGCAAAAACAGTGATAAATATTTTTTGGTAAAAAGCTTAAGAGCAGAATTATCAAACACAGATGAATATCAGTATACATTGGGCTATGATAGTGTCCAGGAAGGAAAAATATGTTAAATGGATTCAAAAAATTTATTCTCAAAGGAAATGTTATTGATATGGCCGTCGGTGTTGTCGTCGGTGTTGCTTTTGGCAACGTCGTCACCGCACTGGTTAAAGATTTGATTACTCCTTTTATTGGTGCCTTTGGCGGTGCCCCAGATTTTTCTGGCATATTTTTCACCATCAATCACAGTAAATTCATGGTCGGTGATTTCATTAATTCAGTTGTTTCTTTCCTGACTATTTCTACCACCATTTATTTCGCAGTCGTTCTTCCAACTAATAAATTGACGGAAAAAATGAAAAGCGGCAAAAAAGTAATTCCAACTGATAAAACTTGTCCAGAATGCCTAAGTTTAATTCCACTTAAAGCTAAAAAGTGTAAATTTTGCGGTAGTGCGGTGAAAAAGTAATAAAGTAAAATTAATCTCCCAAAAAGAATCTTCTTATCGCATTGCCCTGATTTTCTCTACTCTTTATAGTTTTAATAGTATGTTGCATAGAATCTTTTTCTGAAACAGCTGCTTCTTCTGCTTCGTGAATCTTGATTCCATGCTTAGACTGAACCATTAATAAAGCAGTCGCAACGGCAAAAAAAAGACCTTTTTCTGGAGTTCCCATAATATGAGACGTCACATCATCCATAGCATTTGTCAAAAGTTGTGCTTTATACCCATTTGCTAACTAAAATTTTTCTAACTCTATCTATATGCTTATTTCTTAATTTCAAGCTTTTGTCTGAGTCATGTTCTCTAGAAATCATTCTTTAATTCTATCAGATAAAAACTGATAGAATATCTGATATGCAAAAACTCCAACTTGGTACTTATCTACATTACAAAGGTAAAAAATACCTTGTTCTTGGAACTGCCAAGCACAGTGAAACTTTAGAAGACTTGGTTGTTTATGTCGCATTGCATGAAAATGAAAAATCGGCCATGTGGGTCAGACCTCTAAAGATGTTCTTAGAAAATATTGTTTTAGATGGAAAAAAAGTAGAAAGATTTGAGAAGATTGATTAGTGATTTTGCAGGGGTTAGTGAGGGATATTGGAACTTGTTTTATTAAAAACAAGAGATATTCACTCTCCTAATTAAAGATTTTGGAGATATGATAAATTGACTAATATAAGTATTTATAATTTTATGTTTGATAAACTTTTAGAAAGAGATGTTTCAGAAACGTATGCTGGAATGTCACATCAACCTTTTTTTACTGAAGGAAGTTTGGCTATTATAGAAAGACTATTCTTCGAAGAGCCAACACTAGATACCAGATCCATTCCGCTAGATAGAGAAGAAGCTCACTCCAGATTGAGATCTCTTCAAAAAACGCTAAAAACCATTCTTGATGGAATTTTAAAAGAAGAGATGACTCAGGAGAATGGAAAAAATCTTATGAACAACTTGCTTGAATTAGCAACAAAATTTGGTTTAACACCAAGGGAAAAATGGAACCTTTCAAGAGATGCTATGTGGAAAAAAATAGTATTAGGTCCAACAGGTGATAATGAATTTGATGGTCGAACCTACAAACTAAAAAGAGCAAGACCAAACTAATAAAAAAAGAGCTACAAATAGCTCCTTTTTTTTATCTGCAGGGGTTGGTGAGGGATATTGGAACTTTTTTTGAAAAAAATTTAAAACTCATTTAATAAGAAACTTAATTTTAAATTTTCTCTTTTTCTAGAATAACTAATTTAACTTTCTTAATTCTTGCTTGAACTCCAGAAAAATATGAAAGAGTTTGCCATATTTTATACTTCTCTTCTGGCAAGCCAGTGTCATTTTGTAAAAGATCTATATCTGGATGTCTACTTTTCAAATCCATTATCTCTAATTCCTGTTTTTCAAGATCAGCTAATAGTTTTATTAAATCTTTAACAGGTCTTTCAGATAATGGAAGAATATTTCCTTCTTCTGTCATATGTAGATATTATAAGCTGAATTTAATATAATTTATTTAGAAAATGTTTGTCAGCCAGGGATTTTTGGTCCCTGGCTGAGATTTTTCTCGTTATTGGCTAGGTGGATAGCCAGAAACGAGTAGAATTTTTCCCTTTTCAATGCCGAACACCTTCGCTTCGACGATGTTGCCATTTTCAGGGACAACATTCAGCTTATCCCAACCATGGGCACTAAACTGTTTGTTGTTAACAACTTCAGGTTGTTTGACATACTTCTCAATTGACTTGAGATGCGTGCCATAAACCGTTACGTTGGAGTACGAACGGTCACTATAGTAAATGACCGCTACCAAATCCCCCACCGGGACTTGGTATTTTGCTGCGACTTGCGACTTGATACTCATAGAAGCCTCCTTCTAAACTATGTCGCTTTATCCACACCAAAATTAGCATGGATTGTGTGAATTGTATCTTAAAAAGGGTAAAAAGTCAATATTATAGGCCTAAGTATGTTTGGGGCGGAGGTGTCCACGGACTCGCCTATTTATATTTTCTGGATGGAGGCTCGCTGCACTAGGAGGGTTCATCTCGCTTCGCTAGACTGAAGCTCTCCGTCAGAACCCTAACGCTACGCTGTGGACGAATCATTCTTCACCACAATATATAAAAAAAGAGCTATAAATAGCTCCTTTTTTTATCTGCAGGGCGGGAAGGAATCGAACCTTCATCAAGGGTTTTGGAGACCCCGATTCTACCGTTGAAATACCGCCCTTTGTTAAAACCGATTTAGAAGGCCAATTATAATAATTAATAGTCAATAAAGCCAGGGCTAACGTTGCCACTTTCCCCCACCACAACAAAACTGCTACACTGGCATTCATGCAAGACAATGACATCGCCAAAGAATTAAAAAAAATTTACCAAATAGACAAAAAACTCCTCGAAAAAACCCAAGTTCCCATCATCACTGTTTCCGCTTCATTTAGAGAAGATCTCAAAGGTCTCCATCACCAAAAAGAAAAAGACACCAGCACTGACATCGTCCTTTCTCGCGCTCATTATTCCATGGCTCTTGGCGTAGCAATGCAGGCTTGGGGTGAAAAAATCGATCCTAAAAAAGCTTGGCTGGTCGACAGCACCAACTATGTTAGCAACTCTGCTTTCAAAGGAGTTCAGCTCACAGATATCATTGGCAAAACCATTGCCCGCTGGCCAATTTTGAAAACTCTCAAGGATATTGTAGATAAATTTGGCCGCTCCAAAATGCCAATTCTGGACAACGTCACTCCGCCAACAATCTACCTTGGTTCTGGCGTTAAAAAAACCATCCTTTCCATGCATATTGTGACTGGTAATATTCTTGCTAATGAGGGTAAAAAAGTTGTGCAAATGATCACAGATCCACACGTGCGTAGCGATTATTTGCAGAATGCTAATTTACCAAATATGCGCTTCTTGGTCTTCGACGAAGCCACCAAAGAAGCCTTTTTTAAGCTCGCCAAGGAAATTGGTAAAAAAATTCCACAAGACCAAATAAAAGACAAAGTTATTGTCACTGGCCCTCCAGTTGATCCTAGGGTCGTTGCCTGCAATAAAAGTAAAGAAGTCTGGACTAAAGACAGACCGCTTAGAATTTGTTTAACAACTGGTGGCCTTGGCACCAATAAAACTGAAATCAAAAGTATTCTAGAGCAAATTTTACCAGTCCTTAAACAACAAGCTCTCGGCCAAAAAACTGACCTAGTCAAAACAGAATTGATTTTCTATGCTGGCACACACAAAGATCATAAGGAAATGGCGGTTTTGATAGCAGAGCAAAATGAACTCGCCTATCGGGTGATTATGCCAAAAGATCCAGCCAAATTTGCCATCAATGCCAAGATTAAGAGTGAGCCAAAAATGACCGACTTTAGGTTTAGCATCATTTATCACCCACAAATTGTTGACGCCAATGAATTATTAATCCAGCAAGCCTTTCCATGGGCGGATGTTTTTATTAGCAAACCATCTGGCGACATGGCATATGATGCAGTCGTTTCTGGCGCCGCTCTACTCACTCTCAAAGAATGGGGTGAATGGGAATACAACGTCAGAGCGGTTTTTGAAAAAAATGGCACAGCCACGCAAGCTGAAACCAAAGACATTGTCAAACAACTAGTCGAAATAACCCAAAGCAATAACTTTATTTTTAAAGTTGATAAACTAAGTAGCTCCAACAGATTGATTCCAGCTCTAAAAGAAGATCGACAAAAATCTTGGCTAGAACAAGCCATGGAAAATAGCAAAAAACTCGATAAAAACTTCTATCAAGGTGCCAAAAACATTTTGAGAGCAGTCAAAGAGAACGATTGAAATCGAAAAATCTAAATTTAAAGAAAAGGAAGAATTACTTCAATTTCTTCATCAATTTGTGAGAAGTGTGTTTACGACAAACACTGCAATACTTGCTCAAAGGGAAGCTACCTTCACCTGAGATTTGTTTCTTGAGGGTTTCGTTGTTTTTGTTGTATTCACTGACGTAACCGAAAGCATTACAAACACTACATTGTAAACCGATTGATTGTCTTGGACCTTTTTTCTTACTTGCCATAGATTTGATATTTTAGCACATTTTCTTTTTAATTTAAGTGTCAGCTCTTGATCGAGCATTTTTGCTAAAAATGAGCCACCTCTGGGACTCGAACCCAGGACCTACTGTTTACAAAACAGTTGCTCTACCAACTGAGCTAAGGGGGCATTTCATCCCAACTGATGATAAAGATCTGTGCCAAGGGAAGGATTCGAACCTACGGAGGCTAGGCCAGCAGTTTTACAGACTGCCCTCGTTGACCACTTGAGTACCTTGGCTTGTTTATGTGGCGCGCGTTGCGCGCCAACAATGAGCCTTTGTCGGGGATCGGACCCGAGACCTCAGTCTTACCAAGACTGCGCTCTACCAACTGAGCTACAAAGGCGAAATATAAGAAAGACATCAGTATTATATTTCGGACCCTGTCTTTTTGCACAAGCAAAAAACAGCTGGTACGAAAGATGCTTTAGCGAATTTCGGACTGATGGTACGAAAGATGCTTTAGCGAATTTCGGACCCTGTCTTTTTGCACAAGCAAAAAACAGCGTATTTATAATGAAGCGCGTCCTCCGCCTCCACTTCGGACATTCCGCTCGCGCAAGCTCTGTCAAGATGCTGTGCGAATTTCGGACAGATGCCATTTGCCAAGTAAGGTAGAATACATCCACAAATGGCAGAAAAAGAAAAAAGAGTGGCTCTAGCAACCCTAAATATTGGCAGCGGGAATCGTTTTTCCATGGACTCTGCTGAAATTGCTTTTCAAAAAAGATCCATTCAAACTTTTCCCCTTGCCATCAGCAATCCATTGACTGCCCTGGCCTCTTGGCGCCAGAGTTAAGTTACTCGTCACGAGGAATCAAGAGAAAAATACAATCAAAATTACGAAAAAACTCGTAACAGCCTACCAGCCAAAATAATGGGGCTACTCAGTCTATTTCAGCTAGCCATTTTTTTACAACAAAGCAAAGCCAATAAACTCATTTTGACTCAAGAGTTGCCTCTAGTTGCTCTGGATCAGTTCAACTTGCCGATGATCAATGCCATCATCAATCAATTGGATGAAATTCTAATTCTAGCCACAGATGTTTCACCCAAACCAGGCGCTATTAATGTGGTTAAAAATCAACAAAATCAAAGAAATATAAAATTAATTACCTGGAACGATCAATCATTCCGAGAACTATGTGCACAAAATATCAATGCTGCGCTAGTCGCTCCATGGCTAACAACCGGCACCGAAGCTTTTCCAAAACAAAAAAGCCTCGCCCCTATGGCCATTGTTAGACCCAGTGGCACCGGCATGGATGAAAACTACCCTGGAGCAATCGCCAAATTCATCGCCACTCAAAATAGAAACAGTATCGGCTATCAAGTTTTTAAGAACCAAGATCTTGTCCAATACGATCAAGTTGGCAAAAAAACAGCCACTCACAAAAACCACTTTTCATCACTAAATGATTTACACGCAAAAATGGCCGCCGCCTTTCCAGAAATTTTTCTTAGTTACCCATCAGAAATGGTCCAATTTATGGCGCAGCTCTATGCTGCTGGCTACGATGGACAGCACTTTAGCTTTGAAGAAAGAGGCCTCCATGAGGTAAATAGTCTACGTTTTGCAGCAGAGCTTGGCTTAAGCCGAGGCTTGAAATTAAAAGATGGACGATTGGTCTTAAAAGAAGAAGATTTGAATAAAAAGCCAAACTTAGAGCAATTAAAAGCAGAATTAGGTCACGTCAACCTGGCTTCTTTAATCTAGCACTCCACCTCCCTTTGCAGGAAAGTAAGCCTCTTTCCCCGAAAAAATCAGGTGGGCAGGAAGATTTTGTTTCCACAGAAACAAGATACTCCCATAAGCCCGATAAAGAGCTGTTGAGGAAAAACAATGCTTTACTTTCCTGCAAAAGAAAGTGGAATTAAGGTGCTTCTTAGACAATTGTAAAACAATAAACTGAGAAATAAACCTGTTTTTATAAATTGAAAACAGTTACAATAGAGAACATTCTTTTAGAACACGCTTAGGAAGTCATTTCTTCTACCCAACCCTTGACCTTGTGTCCATATTTCTCATGATCAATCACAAATTTTAAGTGAGCCTTAAAATAGTTCTCTGGATCGCCAGTAGTCATCCATTCTCCTCTGGTTTTCTCTACTAAAATCTTGCCTGTTTTGGCAACAGTGGTAATGGCGTCTACTGTCCAAAGCTCTCCATCTTTACCAGAATTACTAGCCACCAAATATTTAAAAATTTCTGGAGTTAAAAGATAGCGACCATAAGAAGCCAAATTTGAAGGAGCATTACCAACCTCTGGCTTTTCAATAATGTTGTCCAAGAATCTTTCATCACCAGATCTAAAAGAAATAATGCCATATTTATCAACCACTTCATGATCAACTTCCTGAGACATAATCACGCCATCTACCTCTGGGTTGACTTCATAAGCATCAATCATCACCTTAGCATCTCCTGGAGTTCCAAAAACCACATCATCACTATAAATCACCAAGAAAGCCTTCTCTCCCTCAACAAAAGCCTTGGCAGAAGCGATTGGAGAACCATTGCCATAAGGCAAACTCTGATCCTGAACAATCACCATAATCTTTGGATAATCTAAGACACGTTGGACTGGCTC
>CALQZX010000020.1 GCA_943350175.1 Parcubacteria group bacterium
AGTTTCAAGCAAACCAAATGAAAAAGATTATCTTAAATTAGTGCAATATTATGCAGATCACAACGAAGAAAGAAATAATAGATCAAATCTTTGCTATAAATTTGCTAAAAAAAATATTCAAAAGATGAATATGTTAAAACTATCACTAAGATTTATCATAATCTATTAAATAAATTTAAAATTGATCGGGACGCTAAGATTGTTTTGAATCAATTAAAAGTTCATGGATCTAATTTTTATAAAGAAAGTAGTTCGAGTGCGGGAATAGTAAGCTACGAAGAATTTTATAACATTAAAAAAGAGCTTGAAGAAATAAAACTCAATTATAATAGGGTAACAAATAGAAAAATTATGAAAATCATAAATTTATATGATAAATTAATAAAAAATTTTAGAAATAACTAAAACTTTTGTCATTTCTATTAAAAAGTACAAAAAAGATATATAAAGATTTATGTTTAATCCTCTCATCTCCATCATCATCCCTGTCTATAACGGTTCTAAATATCTTAAAGAAGCTATTGATAGTGCTTTAGCTCAAGCCTATCAAAACATTGAAGTAATAGTAGTTAATGATGGCTCAACTGATAATTCAGAAGAAATCATCAAATCATATGGAACCAAAGTTCGTTATTTTAAGAAAGAAAATGGCGGAGTTTCGACAGCCCTAAACTTGGGTATTAAAGAAGCTAAAGGAGAATACATTTCTTGGTTGTCTCATGACGATGTTTATGAGGTAAATAAAATTGAAGTTCAAGTAAAAGCTTTAACTAATTTAAGCCAAGAGAAGCGAGATAAGACAATTTTGTTTTCTAACTACAGAATTATTGATGGTCAATCTAAAGTAATTGAAACTTGTCCGATTCATCTGGTTCACGATATTGAAAAATTTTCAAATCATCTTTACCCAGTGATTAAAGGTTTGGTTTTTGGCTGCACTTTATTGATTCCAAAAAGATGTTTTTTTGAATATGGTCTTTTCGATGTAAAAAGGAAAACCTCTCAGGATACGGAAATGTGGATGAGGTTGTTTCCAAAGTATTCGATTCTCTTTCAAAAAGAATACCTGTTTCTTTCTAGAAGACATCTAGACCAAGGAACCAACTCGAGCAGAGCTAAAGAAGAGTCAAATGATCTTTGGTGTAGCATAATTAATAATTTAGATGAAAAAGACAAGATTTTTTTTGATGGAACTCTCGAGTACTTTTATTTTTCTACGTACAAGCAAATGAATCGAGTTGGCTATAAAATTGCTGCTAATTATGCTTGGGAAAAACTCAATTATTTAAACAAATCTCCTATTTCAATATTAAAATGCCGAATAATTTACCTATTCAATCCATTTTTTTCTAAAGTAAATCGCATTTTTAGAAAATTGATTTGAATATTCTTTCCTGTTCATATCTGCTTTTGTTGTGCTGTGTGCTCTATGATATATATTCAGACTTGGACAATAAACAAGTTTCTTTTTCACTTCTACTACTTTTCTAGATAAATCAGCATCTGCAAATGTGTAAGGATCGTAGATAGTATCGAAACCATTGAGTTTATTTAAAAAAGTTTTTTTAATCATCAATCCTCCAGTTTCAAGATAATCAACATTAGTTCTAAATAAGTATTTGTTTGGAAGAGCATTGTCCTTATAATGACTAAAGCTTGGTCCAGTTAAATTTGGTTCTGTAAAAAAACCACCGTGCCAACCAATTGCTCCTATATTTGAGAAATTATTAAATATTCTGATAAAATTATCCATCCATCCATGACTATCCGCTCCCTGATCACTATCAATAAAAATTAAATACTCAGAATTTGATGCCATTGCCCCTAGGTTTCTGCCAGAAGCACAACCGTTTACTTCGTTTAAAATTAATTTTATTTTATTTTTGTATTTTTTCTGCAGTAGTTTAGCTGAACCATCGCTGCTCTTGTTGTCAACAACGATTATTTCATAAGAATAATCGTTAAATTTAAGCAACGAATCAATACAATCAAAAATAATATTTTTGTTATTATGAGATAAAACAATCACTGAAATAGATGGTTTTTTCATTTTTTTATCGAAATCTATGGATTTTTTTCCTACTCCTTCAATTTTATGAATTTGATTTCCAAAAATAGATCTTTTTTTACGCAACATCCTCCAAACTAGGTACTTATGATGAATTTTTTTAAGCAAATGCATAATTTGTTTTTATCCTACTATTTTTTTACTCTTCTTCTCTGGTTTGCCGATGGTTTGTGTTACCATAGATATTATTATATATGTTTAGCAAAAATAAACTCCTGCTCATTGAGCCTTTCACTGCTTTGCCTCAGACAAGCGGTGGGAAAACCCGTATTTTTCATACGATTATTGAATTACAAAAATATTTTTCCATAGATCTTTTGAGCTTTTTTAATAATACTTCGGAAAAATCTCTGCAAGATGATTGGTTGGCTGGAAACGATCTAACAGCTGAATATTTTGAAATTAATGCTAAAAAGTTTTTTAGTTTCCTAAAAACTGGTCAACCGTATTGGTTTTCTGATTGGTTCAATTCAAAATTGATCGTTCAGTTAAAGCAAAAAGATTTTTCTAGTTATCAAAGAATTATAGTTGAATTTACTCAACTTCTTTATTTGGTTAAATATTTACCAAAAAATTCTTCAATTCAGAAAATATTTGTTGCTCATGACATTTCCAGTTTTACTTTCTGGCGTCGCTTAGTTGCCGAAAAAAATTATTTAAAGAAATTGGTTGGTTTCTTTAGATTTCTAGAAGTCTATTTCTACGAGCGCCAATATTTGCCTAAGTTCAACTTGGTGATTGCTGTTTCAGATCACGACGCAGCTATTCTAAGGGCTCAATTCGGTCTCAAAAATGTCAAGGTTATTTCTAATGCCATCTCTGCTGTTAATATTTTGCCCATTACTAAAAAAAGCAGTGATCTAAGCCTTGGTTACATCGGTTCTTTCAGTCACACTCCAAATTTTGAGGCAGTCAAATTTATATTTAACAAAATTTTGCCACAACTAGAAAAACAAAATATTAAATATAATTTTTATTTAGCTGGTGATAATCCAACTGATCTTTTTGAGAAACTTATTGCAGATTCGCCAATTAAAAATTATTCATCCATAACTAATCTTGGAAGAGTTGGCAATCTTGCAGATTTTTACCAAAAAATAGATCTACTGATTGCTCCTATTTTTGCTGGTTCTGGCACGAGGATTAAAATATTAGAAAGCCTAAGTTTTGGCAGACCAGTTTTGACAACCACGATAGGAGCTGAGGGGATTAATCTTCATACTTCTTTATTAAAAATAATAGACGAGCGAAATGGTAAAAATTCTAAAATTTGGCTTGAAGAAATTGTGAAATTTTTTGATCAGGAAAAAATATTAACTAGCGAATTAGAAAAACTAAAAACAGAATTGGCCAAATTGACCTGGGAAAGAGTTTTTAAAGAGAATCAACTTTGATCTTCTAAATACTTTTTGCAAACTGTCTCAGTTGAACCTTCAGTAACTAATTTGCTGTGGTTGATATAGATGGCTCGATTACAAAACGATTGAATTTGTCCTAAAGCATGTGACACAAAAATAATCGTCACTCCATTCTTTTTAAATTCTTCCATTCTTTTAAAACATTTGGCTTGAAATGCGCTATCGCCAACAGCTAAGATTTCATCAACAATCAAGATTTCTGGATTAACGTGAACAGCAATAGCGAAGGCCAGGCGCATGTACATGCCGGAAGAATAATGTTTGACTGGCTGATTGATGAATTCCTCAATACCGGCGAAATTAATAATACTTTGTAAATTTTGATCAATCTCCTTTCTTTTTAGCCCCAAAATAGCTCCATTTAGGTAAATGTTCTCGCGACCGGTTAATTCTGGATGCATCCCAGCTCCCAGCTCAATTAAAGGCGAAATGCTGCCTTTGACAGTTACTTGGCCAGTGGTTGGCGACATAACGCCAGCAACAAGTTTAAGGATGGTAGATTTGCCAGAACCATTGGGGCCAATAATGCCGACGCATTCGCCTTTATGAATCTCAAAATCAATGTTGTCTAGAGCGATAAAACCAGTACTGGTCTCTTCACCTTTAATTAAAGCGGGCAGAAATTCTTTAAAAGTCTTTTGACTTTGAAAAGAAAACTTCTTGGTTACATTTTGAAATTTAATGACAGTCTCTTGCATATTAAATATTGTCCGCAAAGATTTTTTCTCTAGATTTAAAGTAGCCATAGCCCATTAATAAAACGATGAAGGAAACAACTAAGGCGATCGATAAGCTAGTTAGATTTGGTGCTCCACCACCCAAAACTGCTTGACGATAAGCATTGACGATGACAGCCATTGGATTGAGTTGGAAGAAAACTTTAAAACGCTCTGGCACGATATCTGCTGGGTAAATAATTGGAGTCAAATAGAGCCAAAGGGTTAGAAGCAAAGACAATAAATATTGAATGTCACGATAAAGTAAGTTGGAAGCTGCAAAAAATAAAGCCAAGCCCATGGTAAAAATTTGTTGGATGAAAAAAATAGGCAAAACCCAAAGAATGTTTAAATTGATCGGCATTTGATAATAAATCATGTAAGCGATGAGAACCGTTAAAGCTAACAAAAAATCAATGATCTTGGCGATAACTGTCGATAAAACCAAAATCGTACGAGGAAAATAAATCTTGGTGATTAATGGAGCTGAACCAACTAGAGATCCGCAAGCAGAGCTTAAAGAATTGGCAAATAAGTTCCATGGCAATAAGGCGACGAAAAGAAAGATCGAATAAGGCACATTGGCCGCTGCGTTGGTGGGAATTCTTAGAATAATCGAGAAGGCGAAGCTCATCACCAACATCTGGGCCAGAGGATTGAGAATAATCCAAAAGTAACCAAGGATTGACTGCTTGTAGCGAGCTTTAACTTCACGGCCAACCATTTGACCAAGCAGCTCGCGCCACTTAATGATGTCTTTGATTTCTTTAGCAATGGCGAACATGGATTTTATTGTATAACAATGAGGTGGGTTTTTGATAATGGAGTTTGAATTTAAGCAATAACAATTTTTGAGAATTTGAGCAGAATTTTTAAAAAAGGGTTTTCTTTGGATCAAGGTAAAGGGAACGCTCTGGTTTTTGCGACCATGCTAAGTTGGCAACTAATGGGCTTTAGCAATGAAAATAATGTTTGCTAAGAAAAAGTCGCAAATCTGCTTAACCTATTAGTTTGGTTAAGTGAGATTAGAAAGATGCGTCAATTAATATTATCAAGATTACAAGAAGTGCTACAAAGTCCTTATTTCGGTTGCTTTTTGGGTTTTATTTTGGTATTTTAAATAGACTTGCAACAAAATAAAAATTGAGTTGATTAAGCTTAGATTTTACTAGATTTTAGTCTTTTCTGATGACGATAGTAGCTTGGTCTACTTGAGGAAGAAGAAAAGTACTAAAATATGTAAAAGATAAATTAAGAAAGCATTTTTTATTTTGTTGCAAGTCTAATATTATGTCAAATCTCCAAAATCTAGCTCTTTTTGATCAACAGGAAGTTCGTCGTCACTGGGATAGCGAGCAGGAATTATGGTGGTTTTCGGTGGTGGATGTGGTGAGGATTTTGACAGATCAGGATGATTATCAGAAGGCTAGAAAATATTGGAATAAATTGGCCGAGAGACTCCGTTTAGAGGGAAATGAAACGGTGACAAAATGTCACCAATTGAAAATGTTGGCCTCTGATGGAAAACAGCGATTAACTGACTGCGCCGACACTCAAAATCTTCTTCGTCTCATTCAATCCATTCCTTCTCCCAAGGCTGAACCTCTCAAGCTTTGGCTTGCAAAAGTTGGCTATGAGCGTCTAGAAGAAACCGCTGATCCAGAACTAGCATTTGAGCGCGCCATGCGCACCTATCAGCGCAAAGGCTACTCCAAAGAATGGATCAATCAAAGACTAAAGAGCATTGAAGTCAGAAAAGATCTGACAGATGAATGGCAAAATCGTGGTATCAATAAAGGCATTGAATTTGCTATTTTGACTGATGAAATTACTAAAGCTTGGTCGGATAAATCCGTCAAAGAATATAAGCAGCTTAAGGGTCTCAAGAAGGAAAGCTTGCGTGATAATATGTCCAACTTGGAGATTGTCCTTAATATGTTGGCGGAGGCTTCGACCACAGAAATTTCCAAAGTTAAGCAGCCGAGTGGCTTGCCACAAAATAAAGAAATTGCTCGTGAAGGCGGTCATGTGGCGGGAGTAGCTAGAAAAGAAATTGAAAAACAAACTGGTCAAAGCGTGGTAATACCTCAAAATGCCAAACAGCTTCACCTCAAACAAAATCTACTAAAAAAGGTAAAATAACAACATGTCTCGCATCCTCATCATCGGTGCTGGTCTCTCCGGAGCTACTTTGGCGGAGCGTTTTGCGCAGCGTGGCGATGACTTGTTGGTTTTAGATAAAAGACCTCATCTGGCGGGTAATTGTTTTGATCATCTAGATCAAGAAACCGGCATTCGTGTCTCTAATTATGGAGCACATCTTTTTCATACCAACAGTCAGGAAGTTTGGGATTATTTGCAAAAATTTAGCAAATGGCAGACTTATGAGCATCAAGTTTTGGTCAAAGTGGGTAAGAAATTAATTAATCTGCCGATTAATCTAAATTCAATTAATCAATTCTTTGGTTTGAAACTAAAGAATGCCGAAGAAATGAAAAAACTCCTGGCCAAAAAGACCGCCAAAATTAAAGAAGTCAAAAGCAGTGAAGATTATGTGCTTTCTCAAGTCGGTCAAGAACTATACGAGGCAATTTTTCAGAACTACAGCCTCAAACAGTGGGCTCTTGATCCAAGTGAACTCGAAGCATCGGTCATTAAGCGCAACCCTTTGCGTTTTGACCAGGACAATCGCTATTTTACCGACAGATATCAGGCTTTGCCTGATGGTGGTTTCGAAACCTTGGTTGCTAAGATGTTAAATCATCCAAAAATCGAGTTGCAGCTCGGCACAGATTTTCTAGAGTTTCGTCAAAAAAACGATTTAAGTCAGTTTGATAAAATTTTTTACACCGGCGCTATCGATCAATATTTTGATTATGTTTATGGACACTTGGAGTATCGATCCTTAGATTTTCACTTTGAGAAACACGATCAAGAGTTTTATCAGAGTAATTCTGCTATTAACTACCCTGCCCTAGACTACCCTTTTACCAGAATCATTGAGTACAAATATTTTTACCCGCCAGTCAAGCCAAGTAAACAAACCATCATTTCCAAGGAATATCCAACTTGGGATGGCGAGCCATACTATCCAGTTCCTAGGGCGCGTAATCACGAAATTCTCAAGAAATATCAAAAAGAAGCCAAAAAACTAGAAAAAGAAGGCATTTATTTCTTAGGTCGATTGGGCAGTTATCGCTACATAAATATGGATCAGGCGGTAGCTGAGGCACTGGCTTTATTCAAGAAATTGAACTAATTTATTTTGCTAAGAAACACTGCTGAAACAAAGATCCCGCCGGTAAAGGCGGGTAAAGAAGTTGGATAAATAATAACGCGCTAAAGCCTTTCTGTCAATAATTATTTTTTACGTTCAAGAATTTTTTTTAAGCGTTCTAGCTTGGTATATGTGACTAAATTTGTTTCTCTAGTCAGCATGATTAGCTCACGAGAGATTCTTGAACCAAAGCAAAAGATATGCACATGTTTGCTCAAAGAACTTATTTGTTTTACCAGTCTCTCAAAATCAGAATCTCCACTAAACAACATTAATTCATCCCACTGGTTTTGTTCAATTAGAGCATCAATCATTAAATCACCATCTAACTTATTACTTGCGATCGATTCATTGCCACTAATAAATTTAAGTGGTTTAGAAATTACTTTAATATTTATTCTTTTTAAATGAGCTTCAAATTCTAAAGTTGCCTGATTGAAAATATAATTCCCGTTCAGATCTTTAATATATTTTCCATCTTCGTCTTTTTGATAGCCAATTGAATTGTAATAATTTATCACTACAATTTCATATTTGCGCTCAATAAAAGCTTTTAATTTGGCATAGTCAACCTGCCAGCCAGCTTTGCGCCCACCATAATAAATATTTGAACCATCAATGTAGACGCCAATCCCAATTTTGCTCATTAATGCAAATTATAAAGATGCAAGATTGCAGGAAGTGTGACAAAATATTGATTATGTTTAAGATTCGCAATCTTTACCTCGCTGCCATCGCTCTTGCTCTCCTTTTCATTCTAACTAGATTTTATAAAATCGATTCCTCTTTGCTGTTCTTTAATGATATTGGCCGAGACTTTTTAGCTCTTTGGCAGTGGCAACAAACTGGCAAACCTCCTCTGCTCGGCCCCCAGACCAGCGCTTTGCCTTTTAATCAAAGTGCTATCTATTTTTATTTGCTTTATCCATTTTATTTACTCACTGGTCATTCGCCTTATGCCAGTCTAATTGCCTATAGCGCTTTCTATTTAACAGGCTTGGCTATTGGCTTGTATTTTTTGCGTCAATATCCACGTTTAGAAAAATCGTTATTACTAGTTTTTCTATTAATCATTGTGCACCCAGAATATATTAAGCAGGGTCGTTTCATCTGGAATCCATCTTTTGTCACACCTTGTATTTTGGCTGCTTTTTATAGCTTGGTTGTTTATTTTGAGACAAAAAAACCCAGTCGCTATTTACTGCCTTTTAGCGCTTTTGCTCTTGCTTTGGCGACGGCCTTTTCTTACTCAGCTGCTCCAGTCTTAATTGCCTTTTTAATTTATATTTTTTACCGTCAGCGCAAAGACACTTTGAGGTATCTTTTGTATTCAGTGATTTCACTTTTTCTAGTCAATCTACCCACTTTCGTTTTTGAACTCCGTCATGGCTTTTTACTTAGCAAAATGATGCTTTTTGGCGACAAGTTAGACCAAGGGCGCAACTTTCTTAACGCTCGTTTGCTTAATTTGAGTGAATTTAGCCTGGTTGGCAGTCACTGGCTTTGGGCTTTGGCATGTCTGTTATTTTTAGCCCTAGCCTATTATTTGAGTAATAAAAATGAAAAAAATAGATTTCTCAATGCTAGTTTTTTCTTATTTTTTACTACTCTTGTGATTACTATTTTGGCTCCAGTGTCCATTCATTCTCATTATATTTTTGGTATTTTGCCTTTATTATTTTTGACAATCAGCTTTTTAGAAGCAAGATACATTTATTTGATTGGGATCTTTTTTTACATTATTTTTATGAAAGCTTCATTGCAGGCAAATTATTTCGCTCCAGCTCGTCACAGCGTGGCAGAGTTACAAAGTTGTGTGAGAGACTTTTGTGCTAGCCAAAAAGAGCCCATTTTTATCAGCAATCAATCAAGCCATCATCCTTATCACAATGCCATGGAATTCCAATATTTTATGAGTGAGGCTGGCTGTCAGGTTAAAGATATCAATACACAAAATGGCGAGGCTTCCACAATGGCTGTTGTCTTGGATGATGATGTCTATGAGCATGGCAAAACGAGCTACAACGAGCTAACTTTATTTGGTCAATCTAAAGAAATTGAGCGATTTATTTGTCAAGAAAAATTAGAAATAGTCATTTTAAGCTTGTGACATTTCTGCAAAAGTTTTAGCCAATTTTTTCTTTACTTCCACAAAAGCAGAACTATCTTGATTGGGCAGTAAACCCAAGCGAGAATTCATCTCAATAATTTTTGGGCCATCTGGGGTAATGCCAAAATCAATACAATAAAAACGGTGACCGACATAAGCCAATTCTGCATCGATCGCTTGAACAATTGGCAGAACTTCTTCTGGGAGTTGCTTTGGTTCAACCATAACAAATTTGCCGCCTTGAGAGACATTAGCGGTGAGTCTGCCAGGTGGAGGGGTACGCAAGTACGAATAAATAATTTCTCCGTCAAAAAGAGCTATACGTAAATCATGGTAATCTTCCACGATTCCTGGAACACCTTTGCTGGTATCTAAGAATTCTTGAACAACAATTGGAAAAGTTTTTATTTGTTCGTTACTTAATTTGTCTGTCGAATCTATCAAAATACCTATACCTTCCTGACCGGCAAGCGGTTTAATGACGGCTTTGTCAGTGCTAATCTGCTCTAGAGCAATAAAGTATTCTTGCTGATTATTGACGAGCAAGGTTAGCGGGCAAAATTGCTTAAAGCGTTCATACATGGCAAATTTATCTGTACAAACATGATTGAGGTCTGGATGATTGAAAATTGGCAAATCCGCTTTGAGAACAAACTCACCCTTATCGAAAAGAACGTCTATTTTGGTGGCACCCAGCAATTGATAGTTTAAAGGATCGAGCATTTTCCAAGCACGAGAGAAAAGACCCTTTCCCTGATAAGTTTTTTCTTCTCTGACAATCACCATCTCGCCATTTAGGGCAGAAATCTCCTGTGAGAGTTCGAAATAAGCCTGGCGATAATAATCTACATCAAAAGGATGATCAGAAATATTCTTTTCTGGTAAAAAAACTCCAACTACAAAGTTAGACATAAATTAATTTAAAAGCGTTGCTTTATTTATTTTTATACCAAGCAACCACTCTTTTAACACCTTCATCAAAATTAACGCGTGGCTCCCAACCGAGAATTTGTTTGGCTTTACTGTAGTCCAGAGAACTAGTTACCTGCTCTCCTAGTCTCTCTTCAATGTGTTTTTCTTCAATTTCCACGCCCATTTCGGCAGCGACCTTACGAAAGACTTCATTAGTAGAAATTTCCGTAGTGGTGCCAATATTCAATTCACCGACAAAGTCACTGTTTAGAGCCAAAACATTCGCTCTGGCCACATCTTCTACATATACATAATCGCGGGTGTGAGTGCCATCACCATTGATGACTGGGGTTTTGCCTTCGGCAATCATTTCCGAGAAAATGGCAATGACACCAGATTCACCATGAGGATTTTGACGTGGGCCATAGACATTGGAATAGCGCAGAGAAATGAAAGGAATCTGATAAAGTTCGTGATAATAATTTAGATAAAGTTCGCCTGAGCGTTTGGAAATACCATAAGGAGAAAGTGGCTCGGCTTTCATTTCTTCAGTAAAAGGAGTGACTTTATT
>CALQZX010000021.1 GCA_943350175.1 Parcubacteria group bacterium
TAAAAGTAGTCTCAGCATCCATCAGCATGGAGGCCGGGTTGTAGCCTTTTTGAATCATTCCCAAATAGGTAATTGGCTTAATTGAGGATCCAGGCTGACGAAGAGCATCGACGGTTACATTGAATTGGCCGCCAATTTCACTGTCAAAATAATCTTTACTACCCACCATAGCTAGAATTTCACCGCTTTTTGGACTCATAACCAGAGAAGCACCGTTGCTAATCTTATATTTTGCTACTCCTTCAACTTCTTGAGTTACGGCTTCCTGAGCTTTTTCTTGAAGCTGCCAATCGAGAGAAGTGGTAACTTTCAATCCACCTTTGCTAACAAGCTCACTACCAAAAAGTTCTTCTAGTTGAGAGCGAACGTAAAAAACAAAATGAGGAGCTTTAATCTCAGAAGCGGCTCTTTCGAACTTCAAAGTTTCTATGGAAGCCACAGCGTCTTGATAAGCGGCTTCCGTAATGTAGCCATTGTCTTTCATCGCAGTCAAAACCGCATGAGTACGCATTTGCCAATAAGGCTTACCATCTTCATCTAGAGATCCAGAATAAGGAGAGTAGACGCTAGGTCTTTGTGGTAGACCAGCCAAGAAAGCTGATTCTATTAATGAAAGCTCGTTGATCGGCTTATTAAAATACATTTCCACAGCTGTACCGACACCCCAACCATTACCGCCATAAGGTGCTTCATTGAGATACATCTCGAGGATTTGATCTTTGCTATATTTTCTCTCTATTTGAGTAGAAAGTACAAACTCCTTGAACTTACGGGTGACGGTTTTTTCATTGGTAAGCAAAACATTTTTGACTAATTGCTGGGTTAGGGTAGAGCCACCGACCACTCTTTGTTTAAAGATGAAATTATATGGAATACGCAAGATAGTCATGAAATCAAAACCACCATGTTTGTAGAAATCTTTGTCTTCAATTGCTACTGTGGCATTTTTTAAATTTTCTGGAATCGAAGCGATAGTGACTGGATTGCGTCTTTCCTCTTCAAAAAGATCATAAAGTAGCTGACCTTTTCGATCAAAAATTTTACTGCTAAATCCTTCCTTACGAACAACTTCTCCAGGTTTTGGCAGCTCACGAGAATACCAAGCAAACATAGCTAGAAAAGCTACCACTCCTAGAATTACCATGCCTAGGAACCCAATCGCCAACAAACGAATTCTCTTGGCTCTGAGAAGTTTTTTCTCTGAGGCAGATAGAATATGGTGATTCCTAAGGCGACGAGACCTGACTTTCTTTGGCATAAAACTATAGAGTTTCTTCTGAATTTTATTTAGAAATAATGTAAGTTTTTCTTTTATCATTAGACTTTTCATAATGAATCGCAATAAACATTCTACCAAAAAATTAGACTTATAGCGAAATAGGGTAAAAATGCTAGAATAAGTATCAAGTTCTGATCCTTAATATAGTCACGCTACACTAAAATTGTTTGCTTTATTTGAGTTAACAATCTTCGTTTCGCTCAGAGAAGTCGCTGTTAATGAACGTAAAACTTAATTTATGTTTACAAATCAGCTCCTTCTATGGACTATCTTAAGGATCAGAACTTACAAAAAAATTATGATAGATACAAATCCACAAAAAATTGAAGCCGTCTTGACTCGCGGAGTCAGCGAAGTTCTGCCAAACAAAAATACCTTGGCCAAATTAATGACTGAAAAGAAAATTCGTTTGTATTTGGGCATTGACCCAACTGGGGCTTTTTTACACCTTGGCCATGCCGTTGGTCTCCGCAAACTACAACAATTTGCCAAAATGGGCCATCAAGTTATCCTATTGGTTGGCAATGGCACCGTTAAAATCGGCGATCCAACCGGCAGAGATGAGAGTCGCCCGATGTTGGATGAAGAAACCATTGAAAAAAACTTTCAAGACTGGAAGAAACAAGCTAGCAAAGTCTTGGACTTCAACATCATTGAGATTCGTCGCAATGGAGATTGGTTGGACAAACTAGATTACACTGCCATGATCAAATTAATGGCCAAGACCACCGTTCAACAACTCCTAGAGAGAGACATGTTCCAAAAAAGATTGGAGCAAGGTTTGCCGATTCACGGTCACGAAATTATTTACCCACTTTTACAAGGCTATGACTCAGTTGTCATGGATGTTGATCTGGAAATTGGTGGCACCGACCAAACTTTCAATATGTTGATGGGCAGGCACCTCCAGCAACAATATAACAATCATGAAAAATGGATTCTCAGCACACCTTTAATTGAAGGCACTGATGGTCGCAAAATGAGTAAGTCATTTAACAACTACGTTGCTTTGACCGATGAGCCAAGAGATATGTTTGGCAAATTAATGAGCATCAAAGACGAGTTAATTATTAAATATTTTGAGGCTCTCACCGATGAACCAACAGCTGAAATTGAGGTCATGCAAAAAGCCATGCAAAATGGTGAGAATCCAATGATTTTAAAGAAAAAGCTTGCTCTGATGATTACTGCTGATTTGCACAACGATGAACTAGCCAAAGATGCGGCAGATTTCTTCTCTAAAACAGTCCAAAACGATGAAATTCCAGAGGAAAGTGCTTTTGGCACCATTACCATCAAGGCAATCGTTAAAAATGACGGCACCCCAGGAAAATCCGTTGAAATGAATCCTACCTTAAGCTCAACAGAGTTGGGACGTCGCATCGAACAAGGTGCTGCTAAACTTTTGCCAGACATGAAAAAAATAGAGAGTAGAGAAGAATTCCTAAATTTGCCAGATGGAACCAAGGTTAAACTTGGCAAACGTGATTGGTATAAAATAATTGTTGCTAAATAAATTGATAAACATATGACTAAAAAAAGTAGAGAACGATTTATAAAAGTTTTTGCCATTCTAGCTATTGCCGCCATGATTGTTGGAAGCATAGCCAGTGCCTTAGTCTTATTTTTGTCTTAAAAGTGCAGAAGCGTTTTTTATGTACCAACTAGATGATTCTGTTTTACTCATCAAGGGAATTGGAACAAATTTACAAGAAAGTTTGAGCGAGTTTAGAATTGACCAGGTCTTAGACCTTTTGCTTTTTCTGCCACTTCGTTATGAAGATCGCTCAGATATCAAAACCATTGCAGAAATAAAAAGCCTCAGCGTTGAAGATGCTACCATCACCAAAAGCGAAGAAAATCAAAAAGTTAAAACTAACTTCGCCACCACTAAAGCTAAAGTTTCTAAGTGGACAGAATATCGCAAAGGCAGATTGTTAATTGGTCGTGCCACAATAGTCGACGAAACTGACCAAATCAACTGCGTTTGGTTTAATAACAAATTCCTCAAAAATAAAATTATCGTCGGCCAAGAATATTTTTTCTCTGGCAACCTCAAAGATGGCTCCCTCATGCAGGCAACTGTAGAAAAAGTTGCTGATGGATCTGAAAATATTCACACTGGTCGTTTGGTGCCAATTTATTCCAAACTAGGCGATCTTAAGCAAGGCAACTTGAGGAGAATTTTGGCAGAGATTATCTCCAAACTATATAAAAGCGCTGACTTGGAGCAAGTTTTTAGAGACCTACACTTTCCATCCAGCATCGATAAAATTATTACTGCCAGAGAAAGATTATCTCTAGAGGAAATTCTGTATTTAATGCAGAAGTCAGCCCAAAACAGAGCGGAACACCAGAAAAAAGCAGCTCTTTATAGCTTGGAAGAATCAGCCAAAAACACAAATCTCGAGCTGCCGTTTTCATTGACGCAGGCTCAAGAAAAAGCCGTTGCAGAAATTTTCACTGACCTTAGTAAAAAGGCTCCCATGAATCGATTGCTTGTCGGTGATGTGGGAAGTGGTAAAACCATCGTGGCCGCCATCCCTGCCTGCGATTTTGTTAGAAATGGCCAAAATGTTTGTTTAATTGTCCCAACCAAAATCCTGGCCAAGCAGCATTTTGATAATCTATCAAATATTTTCAAGGAAATTGACTTTGAGCTAATTAGCTCGGACAACAAAAAAACAAAAGCAAAATCAGAAAAAGAAACAAAGAAAACAGCCACTTTTTACATCGGCACTCATTCACTTTTAAATAAAATAAAAGATATTAATCCAAGCCTAGTCATCTATGACGAACAACAACGTTTTGGTGTCAAACACCGCCAACTGGAAGAATATTTAGACCAAAGAAAAAAGCAACCGCATCTATTAAGTATGACCGCCACACCAATTCCAAGAAGTTTAATGCTTAGTATTTTTAGTCATCTAGACTTGAGTTATTTAGATCAAATGCCTAATTCTAGAAAGATGGCCACCACCTGGTTGGTGCCAAAAGAAAAAGAGAAGAAAGCTTTAGAATGGTTGGTCAAAGAATTACTAAGTCAAAACGAAGCTGGAAAAGAAGATAGAAAGAAACAGGCCATCATTATTTGCCCATTCATCAATCCATCTTCTTATAAAGCGACTGAAAATGTAGCCGCCGTCAAAGAAAGTTTGGATTCCATCAAAAAAGAGCTAAAGATAATTTACCAAAATTTAAATGTTGATAAAAAAAACCAATTAAAAATAGAAGCTCTTCATTCTAAACTTGAAAAAACCAAACAAGCCAAAATTATCGAAGATGTTTACGCACAAAAAATTCAAATCCTGGTCAGCACACCAATGGTCGAGGTTGGTGTGGATTTGCCAAACGCAGATATTATTATTATTCAATCAGCGGAACGCTTTGGCTTGTCCAGCCTGCATCAGCTGCGCGGTAGAGTTGGAAGAAAAGGACAAGAGAGTTATTGTCTTTTGTTTAACTCCAAATCCGATGAGATGATTAACGAAAGACTGCATAAATTTTGTCAAGAAAAAAATGGTCTAAAACTCGCTCAATTAGACTTAGAAAATCGTGGAGCTGGAGATATTCTTGGCTATAAACAGAGTGGCTTAAATGATTTGCATTTTGCTTCCTGGACCAATGTGGAAATTATCAATCAAGCTCGAGATCAATTCAAAAAAAATCCAGATCAGAAATCTTTTCTTCAAAAATATCTAGAAAAAATGAATTTACTAGAAACGGTTGACAGCGCGACCAACTAGAATTCAACTAAAACTTGCTTGCAACTCCCAAACTCTGCTATCATGGTTTAGCATGAAAAAAACCATTAACTCAAGATCTAATCAATCTGGCCAAGTCGGGGTAATTGTCTTGCTCATTTCTGCGATTGTTTTAGTTGTTGGTCTTTCAATAGCTAATCGTACCATCAAAGAAAGCCAGAGCACCATTTCACAGGGAGACAGCGCCAGAGTATTCAGCACAGCTGAATCTGGAGTACAGCAAGCCTTGGGCAATATCTTTGAATTTGAAAGTGATCAAAACATGACCTTACCTGCCGAATTTTCCTTTGAGGATATCAATCTCAATCAGGTCAGTGTTGTTGCTGAACAAAAATTTGAAGGATTTGTGGCAGAAAAGAGTGCGCTGGAGATTAGAATTAATGAAGGACAAACAGGAACAGTTAATTTGAATTGGTCAAAAAGCACCTGTATCCAAGGAGCAGCAAACCTACTCATTGGACACTATTTCTTAAATGCTGGGAATTATGATGTTAATTACTATTTAGTTGGGAATTGTCCAAATTACAGCGACCAATATTTAATCAGCGCAAACACCTCGACCTTAGCCCCTTATAAATTCCAGCACAGCATCAATGTAACCAGCAGCAATAATCAGTCAGCTTTCATTAGAATTTTTCCACTTGGAAGGGGGAGTGACGTCAATGCTAATGCTGCCACCAGTTTGATTTCAAATTCACAATACACCATTCTTTCTTTGGCTCAGATGCCTGACGGATCCAGCGCCAAGGCAATTGAAGTAAAAAGATCAATTCCAAGTGCTCCAGCTTTCATGGATTTTGCTTTAGTAAGTGGTGGGAATTTGGAAAAATAATATGTCAATCACTGCCATAGACATAGGTGCTCATTCCATCAAGATAATTGTTGCCAAAGACAACAAAAATCAACTCATAAATAAAGCGATCGAAATTCCAAACAAACTGGGCTTAGTCGTCCCAAAGAATGATCAAGAAATATTGGCTTTCTCAGAAATGATTGCCAATCTTTTTCATGACTACAAATTAGACCAAAGTGACGTTAGATTGAGTTTGCCAGAATACCTTGTCACCAGCAAAGTAATTGAAATTCCATTTCTTAATGAAGCAGAGCTGGCATCAGCTATCGGCTGGCAGGCAGAACAAGCAATTCCAATTCCAAAAAATGATCTTGTTCTACAATACCAGGTTTTGCAAAAACCAGAGAAAAAAACACCAAATGCCACCATGAAGGTTCTACTGGTCGGATCGCGAAAATCAATTGTTGAAAAAATTAATAATATTTTTCTAAATATCGGCATTGAAGCTACTATTTTAGAAACACAAATCTTTTCCATCATCCGTTCTCTAGACATTCTCAGTAGTGATCCAGAGACCATCATCCTGCAAATGGGGAAGAGCAGTAATGACATTGCGGTAATTGCCAACGGGATGTTTGAATTCGTTTTTAATTCCAAAACTGGTAGCTCACTGATTGATGGCGCAATTGCTCAAAGCTTTAATCTGGACATAAAACAAGCTGAAGAATACAAAATCAATTACGGCCTAGATCAAAGTCAAATGGAGGGAAAACTAACTCAAATCATTTCTCCAGTAATTGACAATCTCATCATTGATTTGCAAAAAGCCATTCGCTTTTTTACTCAGAACCATCCAGAACAAAAAATTAAAAGAATAGTTTTGTCTGGTGGACCGGCTGCGATGAAGGGCTTGACTGAAAAAATTTCCCAAGCACTTGGCATAGAAGTTCTTCAAGTCGCTCCATTTGCTAAGGCAAAAGGTCAAATCCCAGAGAAGAATCAGCTAAGTTTCAGCGTCTGCATGGGTTTAGTTGCTAGAAAACTATAAAACAGCAATGATTAATATTAATTTCTTGGCTAACCGCGTCAATCAAAAAGACAAGCAAAAAGAACGAGATGCAAAAATCTTTCGCATTAGTACTTATGTGTTAATTGTTGCTGCAGTCTTAATGGTGGGAACCTTTTCTTTTAAACTTTATAATAATTTAAAAATCAGCAATGCTGATAAAAAAATTAAAGAATATAAAGAATCAATTCTAGCTAAAGAAGAAACTGAGATAAATTATTTAATTTTTGTTAATAAAATCAAAGTTATTAGCGAGATTTATCAAAAGAGAAGCAATAAACAAGAAGCAATGAATGATTTCTCAGACACTTTCAATGGTAAAGCCGATATCGTTGGAATGAATTATCAAGAAGACCAGGGAGGATTAATTCTCCAATTGAGCACTGATAACATCTTCAAATTCCAAACAGTAAATGAAATACTTGATGGAGAAGAATTGCGCCAGAAATATCAAAAAGTTGAAAAAAATATTTTAAATAGAACTGAACTTGGTAACTACAAACTGACTTTAAAATTGGAATTAAAAAAGAATGATTGAAAATAAAAACGAGTTCAATTGGAAACTTTTTTGGAACACTCGAAAGGAGTTTGTTCTGGCTGGCTTGTTTTTTCTTCTAAGTTTAATGATTATTTTCCTTGGAATAATCCAGCAAATATCTCCTATACGGACAGATATGAGCAAGCTCAAAGAGAAAGAAACCGAGCTCGTCAAATTTTACGAAAAAGCCGAGCAACTTAAACAACTTTCGATTGATCCAAATTTTAACAAATCATCAGATATCGATAAGGTTTTACCATCTCACAAACCACTTTTAGAAGTTTTGAGCAATCTAAACAGCGTTGCAAACAGCACAGAAGTGATTATTAAAAATTTCAGTCTTAATCCAGGGGAAATCGCCACTGATACAACTAAAGTTAAAAAAAGCACCAACAACCAAAAATATGATTACTTGGATCTGGATTTTAGCGTTAGTGGACAACTTTCTAAAATTCAAGATTTTCTTAATTTAATAGAGCAAGTAACTCCTATTAGCACCATCACCAGCATTTCCATCAATCGCAATATTGATAACGACAAAAATGCTCAAGCCCAAGCAAACTTAGTTTTGCGTACTTTTTATTTTACCCAGCCAATCAAAACCACCATTACCAGTCCATTGCCAGAAATTGCCTCGGCTGACCGCAAAATCCTAAACAGCATTAATGAACTCATTCCTAATGATCTAGAAAAACAAGATACCGTCATTACTGGCGATAGAGGCAATTTATTTGGCATCCAAGATAAAACTATCGCAGAACTAGAAAAAGAACTTAGCACAAAAGATGCTAGTTCAAGTTCAGACGAGCAATAGAGAAATAAGAAAAGAAAATTTATTCTTCTTGTAGAACAACGCGCACTCTCAAATGATCTTTGACTGCTCTAACTTGAGCAAGCTTGCGGATGGCCTTAATGACGTTGCCGCCACGACCAATGACGCGACCGATGTCATCTGGGTGAAGTTTAAGTTTATAAACAGTTAAACCCATCTCTTCAACTTCATTGATTTCTAAATCCTCAGGATGTTCGACCATGCGAAGTAAGATGAATTCGAGTAAACTTTTCATATTTAAGCTTGTGCAGTCTCTTCTACTTTAATTTCAGCGACAACTTCAGGGGTAACTTCTGGAGCGACCTCAGCAGCAGCTTCAACAACTGGAGCTTCTGCTGGAGCTTCAACGGCTACCTTAGCAGCTTCCAGCTTAGCTTTGGCTTTTCTAGAAATGCCAGCTTTCTTGACTGGGAAAGAAATGCCAGACTGAAAACGCTTGAAAAGAGCAGCAACTGTTTCAGTTGGCTGAGCTCCTTTTTTGACCCATTCTTCGAAGGCTTTAACGTCAATTTCTAATTTCTTAGGAACGACTGGACTGTAATGACCAAGCAAAGCAGTGTATTGACCGTCTCTTTTGTCACGAGCTTCATTGACCACTATACGATAGTGGGCTTGATGTTTTTTACCGAATCTAGCAAGTTTGATTTTTAACATAGTTTTTTTCTAATTCGTAAGGAGGCTATTTTACCCTTAAACACATAATATCTCAACTAGAGTTTCAGATGATCTTTTTAAGCGCTGCACTAGCCGCTGCTTGCTGAGCAATTTGTTTGCTGTGACCAACACCAACGCCCCAAACTTCATCATCAACTAAAACTTCAATTGTGAATTCTTTATTATGATCTGGACCAATCGCCTTGAGGACGCGGTAGACAGGCGTACTCAAAGAGCGAGCTTGAACTTTTTCTTGCAAAAGGCTTTTTTGATCTTTATAACTCTTACTTTGCAAGATTTCACCAAATTTTGGAAACAAATATTTGGCCAAGAAATCTTGTGCCACTGCAAAACCCTGATCTAGATACATGGCGCCAATTACCGCTTCCATAAGATCGGCTAGAAGGCTTTCATTGTCTCGGCCGCCGCCTTGCTCCTCACCCTTACTCAGAAACATTTGTTTATCGAGCTCTAATTCTTTGGCTAGCTTAGCCAAAGTCTCAGTGCGGACGAGAGCACTACGGTAAGCAGTCAACTTACCTTCATCTTCATGAGGTCTATTTTCGTAAAGATAGATGGTGGCTGCCAGTTCCAAAACAGCATCACCCAAAAATTCTAGGCGCTCATTGGATTCAATAGCGGTAGTCCCAGACTGAGTTCTTTCATTTAGAGAACTGCGATGAGAAAGAGCAGTGGCGAGCAATTGTGGGTTCTTAAAATCTAAAATCATACCAAGACGAAGGCCTTTTAACCTAGATCATGTTCATCATAAACCAATTTGGCCAATTCGGCTACGCTAGCATGATGAGACTCTTCTGTTAATTCTTTAAAAACAGCTTTTTCATTTAATTCAATTTCAAATTCTTTGTTAATGCGATCAACAATGCGACTAATGTCCAGATCAAGATCCAAACCTAGATCTTCCTCCAAATCAGCATTAGGCACTACTTCTTCAATATCATTACCAGTAACATCGGTCAGAAGTTGGCGTAGTCTATTAAAAATTTCTGGATCAATCTTTCCCATATTATTTAGTCGCGAATTAATTTTTACTCGTCCGTGATGACTCTACCAGATACATCTTTTCGGGTCATCAATACTTCGTAAAAATTATTCGCTCCTTTCCTTGGTTTCTTTTGTGTTTACTTTTAATTTCTCTTCTTTAAATAAAATTTTGCCAAGTACTCCATTTACAAATTTAGCTGAAGTTTCACTACCAAATTCTTTGGCCAACTCAACTGCCTCATCGATTAAAACTTTCTTAGGTGTTTTTTCATTTTGGCTTTCAAAAATGATCAGACGCATAATGGCCAGATCAACTCGATTGATTTCAGACAGAGGTCTCTCAGGAGCGTGCAGGGCAATTTCAGTATCAATGACAGGAACAGCTGACTTAATTTCCTCGAGTAACTTTAGTTCCGCCTCTTCAACGATTTCTGGATCAAGATATTGTTGATCAGCTTCCTCAAAAGTATGAGCAAAAAGCATTTGCATCAAAAAAACACGGCGCTCATGGCGTCCATCGTGTTTTATAGAATCGTCGCTATCATCTAAAAAATACATAATCTTATCCGTGCTACGGTTTCAGGTATAGAAGTTAGACTAGGGGAGTGAAAGCCTTTTTTCAAGAGGCAAAAAAACAAGATCCTAGCAGCAATTTAAAGGCCTAATTTCTTAAGCATATTGGCGACAAAACTCTGCTTGTGCATAGGAATAGCGCTAACTTTTGGATCTTTCTTAATCATCGCTTTATTGCCAGCGCGACGTTTGCCTTGTTCAACTCTAGTAATTTTGTTCTTTGGTAGTGCACCCATAGGATTTCCTTTTGTTTTCTATAAGGTACCGATTATAGCTGATGTGAGAGGGAAGCGCAAGAT
>CALQZX010000022.1 GCA_943350175.1 Parcubacteria group bacterium
TAGCCGACCTGCCAAAAAGCAGAGAAAATTGGCACTACATGGTCATTGGTCCAGCCAAATTCTGGACTCAGTGGGCTCTGCCAATTCATCTTTTCTTACACCAAAAAGATTATCAAGTTTTTTTCACTCCTTCTCACTACGCACCTAGAATCTCTAGTGTGCCTTATGTCAGCAGCGTTATGGATTTAGCCTATTTGCACTACCCAAAGCAATTTCGCGCCAATGACCTTCTGCAGCTGAAGGCTTGGACCAAATACAGTGTCAAAAATGCTCGCAAAATCATTACCATCAGCAAATTTTCCAAAAAAGAAATTCAAAAGCACTATGGTCGCGAAGCCTCCGACATTGTCGTCGCTTATCCATCCTTCCAGTTCACGACTTCGGCTCCGGCTGAAGAAACTAGAAATTTTTTCAAAAAAAGCGGCATCAAGAATAAATACTTTCTTTATTTAGGCACCATTCAACCTCGCAAAAATATTGTTGGCGTGATCAACGCTTATGAAGAATTCTTGCGCAAATTAGCCGCTCATAACCTGAAAATAAAAAATAAAAATCAACGCCAGATTAGTGAGCCAGATCTGGTAATTGCTGGAAAAATTGGCTGGTTAGCCGATGAGATTCTCGCTCGTATCCAAAGTTCACCCTTCAAAGAAAAAATCATTCTGACAGGCTTCATCGAAGATAAATTTAAAAGAGCCCTTTATCAAAACGCCATTGCCAGTCTTTTATTATCGCTTTATGAAGGTTTTGGCATTCCAGCTCTTGAATCCATGCAGTGCGGCACCATTCCGATTGTTTCCAATAATTCCAGTTTGCCAGAAGTGGTCGGTCAAGCTGGTGTTCTCGTCAAAGCAGACGATCCTCATGAAGCAAGCGGTGCCATGATGAGAGCTTACCAGTTACCTCACAAAGAATTACTGAAAGCTAAAACTGCCATGCATCGCCAAGTTAGAAAATTTGATTGGCAAGAAGCAGCGAAAATAATTTTAAAGACTTTAGAATCAGTCGTATAAAAGATGAAAAACAATCCCATCATCATCGGTATTGATCCAGGCTATGATCGGGTAGGTATTGCCATTGGTAGGAAAAATAATTCCACTTGGGAACTTTTGGCCTATCACTGCATTCAAACCAATAAAAAAGAGAGACTTTTTGATCGTTACGTGCAAATTACCACAGAACTAGAAGAACTGATCACAAAAAATCAGGTGGTAGAAGCAGGAATTGAATCACTTTTTTTCTTTAAAAATAAAAGTACTGCTCTCGATGTCAGCGAGGCTAGAGGAGTGATCATTGCCACTTTACTGCGCCATCAGATCAAAATCTCCGAATATACACCTCTTCAGATCAAACAGAGTCTAACTGGCTATGGACGGGCAGATAAAAAAGCAGTAGAAAAGATGGTGAAGATGGAATTAGCTCTTGAGGGCAAAATCATTGATGATACTATTGATGCCATGGCCACTATGATCTGTCATGAATGTTCACGAAAGCTACAAAAGGATAATTTATGATTGCTTACTTAGAAGGAAAAGTTTTAGTCAAAAAAGACCACCTGATTATCTTAACTAGTGGCGTTGGCTATATGGTTGCGGTCGGTACTAAATTGCTGAGTACTCTCAAAGATGGGGAAGTAGCAGCACTATATATTTATAGTCACATTAAGGAAGACCGCTTCGAACTTTATGGTTTCCAAAATGAGGAAGAACTTTCTATCTTTAAAATGTTATTAGCTATTTCTGGCGTTGGTCCCAAAACCGCCATCGCTCTGGCTGATGCTGGCACAGACAAGCTGATTGATGCTGTTCAACAAGCTCAAACTAGTTTTTTCACTAATGTTCCTAGAGTTGGTAAAAAATTAGCTCAAAAAATCATCATTGATCTCAAGACTAAACTCGGCAGTCTCAAAGAGCTCAACCTCAGCACTCTGTCAGCTAAAGCTCAAGATGTCATGGATGCTTTACTTGGCTTGGGTTTTGAAGAAAATGCTGTCCAAACCAGTATGTCCACCCTTGATATTGAAAACATGGACCTGCAGGTGGCGATTAAAACGATTATTAGAATGAATAGCAACAAATAGAATGCCAAAAGAACCAAGCTCACCGATCATCTCCAGCAATGACGAAGAAATGCTCTTTACGTCTCTTCGTGCACAGAACTGGGCGGAATTTACCGGTCAAGAAAACATTAAAAAATCCCTGCAAATAGCCATCAAAGCTGCCAAACAGCGTCACGAAGCTGTCGATCATATCTTATTTTATGGTCCTCCCGGACTTGGTAAAACCACTCTGTCACAACTTATTGCCAAAGAAATGGAAAGTAATTTCAAAGTTACCTCTGGCACAGCTCTCTCCAAAGCTGGGGATCTCGCAGCCATTTTGACTAATCTTGAAGATGGTGATGTGTTATTTATTGATGAAATCCATCGTTTGCCTAAAGCTGTCGAAGAAACTCTTTATCCAGCCATGGAGGATTTTGCCCTAGATATTGTCATCGGCAAAGGCCCTTCAGCTCGCACGGTGCGTTTAGATTTGGCCAAATTTACTTTGGTAGGAGCGACCACTCGTTTTGGTTTGCTAACCGGTCCTTTTCGTGACCGTTTTGGATTGATTCATCGCGTTGAATTCTATAAACCGCTAGAACTTGGCAGTATTTTGCAAGCTGCGAGTAAAAAATTAGAAACAGTTATCGATGAAGAAGCAGCTAGCGCCATCGCTCGTCGCTCTCGCGGCACACCACGCATCGCCTTGAAGCTATTTAAGCGTGTCCGTGATTTTGCCCAAGTTTTGGAGAAAAAAGCGATTGATTTATCCTTGGTCCTTCAAGCTCTAAGTATTTTTGAAATTGATGAGTTGGGTCTGGATGAGAATGATCGTCGCCTAATCATGGCCATGATTGAAAAACATCAGGGTGGGCCAGTGGGTCTCAAAACCCTCTCTGCCTCCATCAACGAAGATCCCGGCACGATTGAAGAAGTTTTGGAACCTTATTTAATTCAGATTGGTTTTATCAAGCGCACTTCCACGGGCCGCGTCCTGAGCGAAGAGGCTTACAAACATTTTGGGGTAAAAACAAACAAAACTTAAAAAATAGAAATTAATCCCACATTTTTTTTAGAGATTCTTCTAGAACATCGGCTTTGCTTGGATTTTGGCGCAAGTAAATTGATAGAGATTCAAAAATTGGATGAGAAGGATGAACCGCACTCTGGCCGCCTAACGTCACTATTTCTTTGCCATTCCATCTATACCCTCCGGGAATATCTATGTTTCCAAAAGAATTTTTGACCAAAGTAATTGAAAAAAATGGTTCTGCTCCCATAGCATGACCTTCTCCAGAACGGCCGCCTCTAATTGTAAACTTAACACCTTTAATAGATTCGCCATGATGATCCATTAGATAGCCAAAATCAAATTTTACTTCTGGAAATTGGCCGATATATTCTGACATATTAAGATTCCTTTCTATTGCAGAACAATAATTATACACCCAGCCTTCTTTTCACAAGCAAAACTAGATGTTGTATACTAGAAATATGGCAATTACTGACAAAGACGGCAACAAGCTCTCAACTTCACAAGTTATTGAGAAAATTTTTACTCGCATTAAAACCATTCACCTAGAATTGGTCACTGGCTTGCTCTGGTGGTTTGTCGGTTATATTCCATCTCATAGATTTCGCATTTTTTGTTACAAGCTCTCTGGCATGAAAATTGGTCGCAAATCCACCATTCACATGGGCTCCCGTGTTTATTACCCAAGTGGTATAGAAATTGGCGAAGGCACCTTAATCGGTGAAAAAGCCACTTTGGATGGTCGTAAGCAACTCAAAAATTCTCATGGTGGACTCAAAATAGGCAATCATGTTGATATTGCTTCGGAAGTAATGATTTGGACTAGCCAGCATGACATTCATAGCGAAAATATGGCCACCATTGAAGAAAAGGTTGAGATTGGTGATTATGTTTTCATCGGCCCTCGTTCCATTATTATGCCAGGAGTAAACATTGGCAAAGGCGCCATCATTGCTGGTGGCTCTGTGGTCACCAAAGACGTTGAAGCCATGAAAATTGTCGCTGGTGTGCCAGCCAAAGAAATTGGCGAACGTAAAACCAAGAATTTAAATTACAAATTAGGTCGCCCTAGACTCTTCCAATAACACTACAAGCCAAATGAATAAAAACAAATTAATTGGTCTACTTGGCCTACTTGGAGCTGCTTTTATTGGTGGAGCGATTCTGCCTTCGGTTATTAGACTTGGCGCAACTCTCGTGCATCCTTTTTTGCTTAATTGGTCTCGAATTTTTATTGGTTTTCTTCTCATTTTAATTTTTTTCAGAGGCAAATATCGCCTCAAACTTATTCTTGAAAAAAAATATTTACTTTTAAGCTTAATACTTGGTTTAGGTCTTAGCTTAAACACAACCATGTTCTCTTTTGGTGTTTCACGAACTACCCTAATTGCTTCACAACTCATCTATGTTTTTACTCCAATCGCCGCCAGTTTGATGGCTTTTTTCTTACTTAAAGAGAAAATCACTTTTAAAAAAATGCTTGGAATGTCTATCGCGTTTTTGGGTGTTTTGCTTTTAATTATCTTTTCCAGATCACCAGAAGAGAAACTGTCTCTTGGTACCTTTTATGGCAATTCGCTGATTTTTGTTGGTATGATCGGTTATTCCACTTACATGGTTTTTTCTAAAAAATTAAGCAATAATTTTACAATTATTGAAATGGTGGTTCTCACCGGTTTATTTTCTTCAATTTTACTTTTTCCTTTTGCTTGCTATGCAATTTATCAACAAGGCTGGTCACAAATTAATTTACATTCAATGTTTGTGATGCTTTTGATTGCCCTGAGTGCTTCTGCTTTTATGCTGCTAAATCAAGCTGCAATTAAAAATTTATCTACCAGTAATGCTTCACTCGGCAGCTTACTTTCTCCTGAATTCGCTGCTTTGGCGGGGATTATTATTTATGATGAGAAACTTTCGCTAGTTCTCTTAATTAGCATGATTTTGTCCATTGGTGGTACGATGTTGAGTGTAACAGCTGAAAAAATCACATTTCTTGATAGAATAAAGTTAACATTTGATAAATTAAAAGCAATTAAAAGGAATTTATGAAACTTTCCATTATTACCGTCTCATACAACACCAAAGATCTGACTCTTCAAACTTTGGAAACAGCCATTGCTGAAATCAATTCATCCAAAATCCTCAAAGACCAAACTGAAATCTTCGTCGTCGATAATGATTCCAAAGACGGCTCGCCACAAGCCTGTGAGGAACTATTAAAGAAACTAAAATTTCCTCACTTCAAAGTTTTTGCCAACAAAGATAATCTTGGCTTTGCCCGCGCCAATAATCAGGCTACTGAAGTCGCTAAAGGCCAATACATTATCTTACTTAACTCCGACACCATCACTCAAAAAGGGGGACTTAGCCTCTTGGTAGAAGCCATGGATAATAACGGTATCGGAGAGATGACTGCTAATTCAGAAAATAGCGGCAAACTAGACAAACTCGGCATCATCGCTCCAACTTTATTAAATCCTGATGGCAGCATTCAAAATCAAGGTGGCTCTTTGCCAAGTCTTGGCACTGTTGCTTCACAAATGTTATTCTTGGACGATATTCCTTTCTTTGGTAAATTTTTTCCTTCCACTCAGCACACTGGCATGAGCGATTTTGCCTTCCAGAGTTATAACGAAAATACTCCAAAATTAATTTCCAAAGGCTGGATTGCTGGCACTGCCATGATGATTCGTCGTGAATTAATTGATGACATCGGTATGTTGGATGGCAATATTTTTATGTATGGCGAAGATCAAGAATACTGTATGCGTGCCAAGAATCACCACTGGGACATCGCTATTCATCCAAAGGCCAAAATCACTCACTTTGGTTTTGCTAGCTCATCTTCTCGCAACGCTATTCATGGTGAAATCAAAGGCTATCTCTACATTTGGAAAAAACACATGCCAATCTGGCAGCTACCAATTTTGAAATCAGTTCTTTATGTTGGAGCACTATTACGTCAAGTGGTCTACACCGTCAGAGGCAAAGAAGTGCCAGCTGGTATTTATAGAGATGCCAGATCTCTGCTTAAGTAGTAAGACGAATTGCGCACTTTCAAATCAGTCACGTTCGACTAAAATTGTTTATCACTCAATAAAACAATCTTCGTCTCACTCGGTGAAGTCGCTGTTCCAAATAAAATATAATCAAAAATTTGTTTAATCAGCTCCTTCAATGGACTGCTTTGAAAGTGCGCAATTCTACAAATAGTTATAAAATGAAATACTAATGTTGCAAAATCTTTTACTCATCATTGCTAGTTTTCTTTTGGCTTTCATTCCTCTTTACCCAAAAATTCCACTTTTTGATATTCTGCCAGGATACATCGTCAGAGTTAGACTAGAAGATGCCTTGATTTTACTTGCTTTTCTGTATTATTTAGTCCAATTATTCAGAAAGAAAATTGACTTCAAAAACAAAGTCGCCCCTTGGATTTTTGCTTATTTAGGCTTTGCTAGTCTTTCTATTTTATCTGCCATCTTTCTAATCAAAACAATTCCTCTGGAACTCATCCATGTCGGCAAGTCAGTTCTACATTTATTCAGATACACCGAGTATTTTTCTTTATTCTTTATCATGTTTTCTTCTATTAAAAAGATCAAAGATGTTAAAATTATTTTTTATGCCCTAATCTTCACTGTTTTATCTATTAGCATTTATGGTTATGGTCAAAGATATTGGTATTGGCCAGTTTTCTCGACCATGAATCGTGAATTCAGCAAAGGTATGGTTCTTTATCTGACTGAACATGCCAGAGTACAGTCAACCTTTGGTGGCCATTATGACCTGGCTGCTTATTTAGTGATTGTCTTGCCAATTTTTTATCTGATGGCTATTAATACCACTAAGAAATGGCAGCGCTTTGGTTTGCATTTTGTGCACATTATTGGTCTTTGGCTGCTCGTCATGAGTGCTTCTCGCACTTCTTTTATTGCCTACATTGGTGCTGTTTTGTTTGGCTTACTGCTTTTTGCTTTGGCAAAAAATAAATTTATTGAAAAGATTGTTTATTTTTTCAAAAAGAGTTTTATCTATTTGCTCTTAGTTTTAATCATGATGTATTCTTTTGGCGCTGACATGAGAGAAAGATTTGAACAAGTTTTGCGAGCCTATCCAGAAACTTTTAAGACTTATGAGGAAACTAAGAAATACGTTGCCACCCAATCAGAATTCATCACCAATCCAATGAAGAAGATTCGCGAATATCAAGATAGTAAAAAACCAAAAAACGGCATCGCTTTTGATAATACCGAGCTTGAAGTCGTGCTCACACCAACCGATGAGCAACCAACTAGCGTTAGACCAATTGACGTTTACGTCGACGTTCCAGACAGAGTGGCTGTTGCTACCGACTCCACATCAAGCGCCATAACTTATGTCGATAGACCACGCACCTGGTCTGATAACGCCCTTAAATATGGCCTTTCTTTCGCCATTCGTCTCGATGAACTTTGGCCCAATGCCGTCAAAGGTTTTATGAAAAATCCTTTGCTTGGTTCTGGCTATGCCACACTTAATAAAAAGGGTGTTGAACAATTTACAGAGGCTGAAAGCACAGACAACAACTTCCTTAGAACGCTGGGTGAAACGGGACTACTTGGCTTTATCAGTTTCTACGGAGCAATTATTGTTTTACTGGTAATACTTTATAAAAATCAGAAAAATTCAGACAACAAGCAACTAAAAATCGCCAATGTTGCCTTTATTGCTGCTTCCATCGGCCTACTACTCAACGCCTCTTACATTGATGTTTTCGCTTCTTCTAAAGTTGCCTTTAGTTACTGGGCTTTGGCCGGAGCAGTCTTGGCTTACAATAATTTAATTATCAATGAAAATCATGCTAAAAAAAATAAAAAAGGCTCTTAAAAAACCAGCCTTTTTATTAGGCCTGATTTTATTATTAGCTTTCTTACTTCGTCTTTACAAAATTGATAATCCCATCGCTGATTGGCACGCTTTCCGTCAAGCAGATACTGCCTCAGTCACCAGAGAATATGTCAAAGCAGATAAAATTGATCTACTCCGACCTCACTATCAAGATCTCTTCAATATTCAGTCTGGATTAGATAACTTGGAAGGCTACAGGATGGTGGAATTTCCCTTCGTTAATGCGTTCTTGGCTGTTTTCCTTAGAACATTTAAAAGCCTAGATTTAGTACTTTTTAGTCGCTTAGCCTCAGTTTTTATTTCACTCTTAACAATTATCGTACTCTACAAACTGGTAGAGAAGATCTCTGACACAAAAACAGCTTTACTGAGTGCTTTGGTTTATGCTGTTTTGCCATACAGTGTTTATTATTCCAGAGCCATTCTGCCAGAACCTTATTTCTTATTTTTTTCCACGTTATCTATCTGGCAATTTTATTTATTTGCGGAGAAGAGAAAGTGGGCTAATTATCTACTTGCTCTAATCGGTTTGGTTTTGGCTGCTCTGCTGAAACCATTTGTCCTTTTTCTAGCTCCAGTTTACATAGCAATTTTATGGCAATTTCGTCGTCAAAGAATTTTTCTTGATCCCAGAGTTTATTTACTTCCAATTTTAGCCTTTGCGCCAATGTTTATGTGGCGGGAGTGGATTAAAAATTTCCCCACAGGCATTCCTGTTTCTGATTGGCTTTTCAATGGCAATGGCATTCGTTTCAGACCAGCTTGGTTTCGTTGGCTCTTTTACGAGCGCATTACTAAATTATTTTTAGGCTATTTTGGGGTGATTTTCTTGTTTACCAATCTCCTCAAAAAAAACAAAGACATTTATATTTATGGCGCCTGGTGGCTTAGTGTAGTGATTTATTTTTGCGTGATTGCCACAGGCAATGTTCAGCATGATTATTATCAAAATTTTATTCTGCCCATCATGGCAATTTCAGTCGCCAGGGGAATAACCATTATTTATGAAAAATTAAATAAAAAAGTTGCTTTACCAGCAGTTTCACTTGTTTTTATATTGAGTTTATTTTTCGCCTGGAAACAAATTGCTGGTTATTTCAGTGTCAACCATTGGGAATATGTAAAGGCTGGCGTCGCGGCAGATAAGATGCTTGATCCAAACGCCAAAGTCATTGCTCCGGCTATGGGCGATACACAATTCCTTTTCCAGACCAACCGTCGTGGTTGGCCAATTGGCTTTGAGATCGATGATAAGATTCAAAAAGGCGCCACTGCTTATGTTTCCGCCAATTACGACTGGGAAGCCAAAGCTCTTGAAGAAAAATACCAAGTCATTGTCAAAAATGACGACTATATTATTATTGATTTGAAAGCGCCTAAACCATGAAGATTTTAATGCTTACCCCATATCTGCCATATCCATTACTTTCTGGTGGTCAAATTCGTACCTACAACTTACTCAAGAAACTTAGCCAGAAACACCAAATTACTCTTTTTTCTTTGATCAAAAATGATGAAGAGAAACAATATGTTGAGGAGCTGGAAAAATATTGTCACAAAGTTAGAGTTTTCAAAAGAACCGAAAAGCCCTTCACCATTAAAAATGTCTTGAAAACTGTTTTTTCCAGTTTTCCTTTCCTAGTTATTCGTAATCAAGCTGAGGGTAGTCTGGAAGCAGTTAAAAAAGAAATCGTTAATGAAGATTATGACCTGATTCATGCTGAAACTTTTTACATGATGCCTCACATCCCAGAGTGCCAAATTCCAATTATTCTGGTTGAACAAACCATCGAATATTTGGGGTATGAAAGCTATGCCAAAAAAGCTCCATTTTTCGTTAAACCCCTCCTAAATATCGATGTCAAAAAAATTCGTCTCTGGGAGAAACATTACTGGCAAAAAGCTAAGCGTTTAATCGTTATGAGCGAAGAAGATCGCCAGTTCATCGCCAAAGAACTTTCCAAAGAAAAAATCGATGTGGTGGCTAACGGGGTAGACACCAAATGGTTCGCAGAAAAAAAATGTGATTTGGCTGAAAGACCAACTATTCTCTCTGTTGGGACTTTTAAGTGGCTACCAAATATTGAAGCCGTTGATTTTCTAGTCAAAAAGATTTGGCCTTTAATTAAAACCAGGATTTTCAATGCCAATTTGCTGATTGTCGGCAACGCTCCCAAGCCAAATGTCATTGCCTATGGCGAGAGCGATCCTCAAATTACCGTCACTGGCAGAATAGAAGATATTCGCAATGCCTTCCAAAGTGCTCATGTTTTATTAGCCCCAGTTTTTAGTGGCAAAGGCACACGCTATAAGATTTTGGAAGCCATGGCTAGCGGAACCCCAGTGGTTGCGAGTAAAATAGCTGTAGAAGGTTTGAACATTATTGACGGCCAACACGTCTTGACTAGTAATGACGCTAGCACCCTTGCGGATTTGACAGTTAAAGTACTTAATGATAAAAATCTCTGGTCAACTCTTTCAAAAAACGGTAAAGAGTTCGTTGCTAAGAATTATGATTGGGAGTTAATTTCTCAAAAACTGGATAAAATTTATCAAGAAATAGGCGGTAAAATTTAAATAGGAAATTATGCAAAAAAATAACAAGAATTTGGATTTGAGTATTATTGTTTTGAACTACAATGGTCAATTCTGGCTAAAAAAATTACTACCAACTCTCAAAGAGAATTATCTAGATAAAACTAAATACAAGGTTGAGCTAATTGTGGTTGATAACGACAGCACTGATGATTCGGTCAAACTAATGCGCAAAGATTTCACTTGGGCCACCACCATTGAATCAGGTCGCAATGGCGGCTTTGCTTTTGG
>CALQZX010000023.1 GCA_943350175.1 Parcubacteria group bacterium
TTTAAATAAGTAACTAAAGCCTCGTAACATGCCTTGATGATTACCTTAGGATTAGCTCCAGTGGCCTGGCCATAAAGCCTCGGGTAGTGGTTAACAGCAATTTCCTTGAATTTAATGCCTTTTTTCTTAAGTCGATAGAGAATTTCGGCGCTAGTGAAAGCACTTCCTGAACTTAATTTTAATTTTTTGAGCAAATCAGCCCGGAACAGCTTGAATGCACAGTCTATGTCTCTAACATGTAAGCGAAAAAGCAAATTTATATAAAATTTAAAAATACCAGCATTCATAAGTCTGCCAAAACCCTCAACTCTTTTCTTTCGATAGCCAATTATTGCTTCATTTTTACCTGTTTCCTGAATGAAGGTTGCTAACTCAGCTAGATCAAACTGCAAATCGCTGTCAGTCCAAAAAATCCATTCGTACTGACTTTTCTTTATCCCAATCTTGAGTACTTCGCCGTAACCCATATTTTTTTGATGCGTGAAAACCTTAACTTCTTTGTGTTTTTTACTAAGCTTTTGTGCAATTTGTAGACTATCGTCGGTGCTGCCATCATTAATAATTAAAAGTTCATACTTTGTGGCTAAATTTGGGATAATGCGTAATGCTTGAGTAATTAAAACTTCAAGATTAGCCTCTTCGTTAAAAACAGGGAAAAAAACTGATAGAGACTTAAGTTTTTTCATGACAGCTGTTATCATACTATCAATAGACTTATAGCGAAATAAAGAAAAGGCTGTTTATTATGTCCATTTCAGTAGTTGTTATTGCCAAAAATTCACAAGAAACGATTGCTAGAAGCTTGAAGTCCGTTCAGTTCGCTGATGAAGTCATTCTTGTTGATATAAAAAGCACTGATGAGACCACAAAAATAGCGCAAAAATACTGCAGCAAAATTTATGATTATATGGAGGATTCTAGATTTGTTGAACCAGTGCGTGATTTCGCCCTGGCCAAAGCAAATAAGGACTGGATTTTAGTTTTAGATGCCGATGAAGAAATTCCAGAATCATTAGCTAAAAGACTTTTAGAAATTGCAGAAAAAGATCTTGGCGATGTCTACTATCTGCCACGCAAAAATATTGTCAGCGGAGCCTGGATGAAGCACACCGGCTGGTGGCCAGATCATCAACTTCGTTTCTTTAAAAATGGCGCTGTTTCTTGGCCGATGAAAATTCATTCTCATCCAATCATCAAAAACAATTTTCAACCAAATTTTCTAGAATCCAAAGAAGAATTGGCAATTTTGCACCATAATTACAGCAGCACCAAAGACTATCTGAGTCGTTTTGATCGCTACACCGACATTGAAGCCGAGCAAAGAGTGGAGAAAAATGGAAATGATTTTATTATTTCTTCTTCAGTCCTTCTAAAAGCTTTTAGCGATGATTTTCTACGCAGATTTTTCGCTCGTGATGGTCATAAAGATGGCGCGCGCGGTTTTTATCTGAGTATTATGCAAGCTGCTTACCAGATGACCGTGCAGATGAAAATTTTTGATCAACTTGGAAATAAAGAAAGTTTTGAAAAAAACAGCCAAAAAACCTTAATCAAGGATTTGCGTCATTTTCAAAAAGAGTTAAACTACTGGGTAAGTGATTTGGAAATTAAAGAGAAAAAAGGCTTCAGCAGACTAGTCGCTGCCATCAAGAGAAAGATTGGCTTATGAATATGAAAAACCATGTTTCGATTATTATCGTTAACTACAACACCCCTGATGACACTAAGGCTGCTATCCAATCCTTAGCAGACATCAACCGTACTGGTTTTGATTACAAGATTATTGTTGTCGATAATGGCTCTAAAGAATTATTGAGCTTTAGCAATCTTTTTTTGAAAAATAATCCAAGAGTAGAGTTGCTGCGCAGCGAGAGTAATCTTGGTTTTTCTGGAGGCAATAATCTTGGTGTACAGCATGCCATTGATCATTATGACAGTGACTACTATCTTTTACTCAACTCCGACACTATTGTCACCAAAGACTTCCTAAAAAATCTTTTTGAGATGATGAAAGAAGATCCAAAAATCGGCTTAGCTGCTTCAAAAATATATTTTCACAAAGGCTACGAATATTTTAAGGACTCATACAAAGAAGCAGAAAAACATCACGTTCTTTGGTATGTGGGCGGTAAAGTTGATTGGACAAATTTACTGTCCTATCACATTGGCATTGATGAAATTGATCGCGGTCAATTTGAAGAACCAAGTGAAACTGATTACACCACAGGTTGTGTCATGATGATCAGTAGAGAAGTAATCGAGAGAGTTGGTCGCTTGGATGACCGCTTCTTCCTTTATAGTGAAGATGTTGATCTAAGCTTGAGAGTTCATGAAGCAGGTCTTAAGGTAATGTATTGTCCAAGTTCAGTGGTTTACCACAAGATTGGTCGTTCCACTGGTGGAGCTGGCTCTCCACTACAACAATACTATCAAACTAGAAATCGCCTCTTTTTAGCCTTCAGACACGCCCCACTTAGAAGTAAATTGACGGCTCTGCATCTGGCTTTTAATACTCTTGTGAGAGGTAACAAAAGCGAACGTAAAGCTGTTCTGGATGTTTTTATTGGACGAATGGGAAAGCAAGCTTTTATTTAAAGATCTAAGTTTTAATCAATTATGAAATCAAACATCACCGCTCTCATTATTGCCAAAAATGAAGAAAAAATGCTTCAAGCTTGTCTTGAAACTTTGTCTTTTTGTCAAAAGATTATCATTCTTGATAATGGCTCTACTGATAAAACCGACATTATCGCTGAGAACTATAATTGTCAGGTGGTCAGCTTCGCCCATGAATCTTTTGCCAAATTGAGAGAAAAAGCTCACAGCCTAGTAGAAACTGATTGGCTATTTTATGTTGATGCTGATGAGCGAGTGACTCCGGCTCTAGCCAAGGAAATTCTTTTGCATATTGAACAGGATGATTGTCAGGCAATGACTATTCGTCGCGACAATGTTTGCTATGGTCAAAGATTTGCTTTCGGTAATTGGCAGAATGACCTAGTCACTAGAATTTTCAAAAAAGAAAGTTTGCTTTCCTGGCAAGGTGATATTCATGAAAGCCCAGTTTTTAAAGGTATAAATGTTGAATTAAGACATCGATTGATTCATCTCACACATCGTAATACTCAAGATAATTTACGTAAAAGTGCCGATTGGACGATCAAAGAAGCCACAGCTCTAGCAGCAGCTTCTGTCAAAAATGTTACTTTTATGGTGATTTTGCGCAAGGGTATTATGGAGTTCTATAGAAGAGCCATCAAGCATCAAGGCTATAAAGATGGCATGGCCGGAATAGTTGAGGCTCTAGTCCAGGCAATTAATCGCATGGTCGTCTATATCCAAGTTTGGGAACTTCAACAAAAACCATCCATCAAAGCTCGTTACGAAAAAGAAGAGCAAGAAATCAAAAATTTATGGAAGCGTGAGGGCAAAATCAAATTATGAAAATAGCCCTCTATTCTCCTTATTTACCCAAACATACCGGAGGTGGAGAAAAATACCTTTTTGACTGCGCCAAAATTCTACAAGAAGAAGGCTATGAAGTATTTGTGGCTTTTAGTTCTACACAGCCGCTTTCTGATTTGGAAATTAAAGAAGCCAAAGAAAAATACGAAAAATTCTTAAATTATTCTTTAACTGGCATTAATTTCATTGCTTCACCACTTTTTACCGAAGCCAATTTTTTAGCAAAACTTTTTTGGACTGCTAAATTTGATGTTTTATATTACCAAACCGATGGCAGCTTATTCTTTTCTCTAGCCAAGAAAAACATCTTGCATATCCAAGTGCCGCTTAAAATAAACAAGTCTTCCTTGATTGAGAAATTAAAGCTAGCTAATTGGAAAATTAAGAACACCAATTCAGAATTTACCAAAAAATATATTGAAAGATTTTGGGGAACTAAAATCGACTTCGTTCATCAACCTTACGTCAACTATCAAGAATTTACAGACGAGAATGATTGGCGAAAAAATAAAGAAAGAATCATTCTTTCTGTCGGTAGATTTTTTTGTCAGCTACATAGTAAACGTCAAGATATTTTGGTAGACTTTTTCAAAGATTTGGTTTCTTTGGATCAAAAGACTATGGCTTCGTGGAAACTGGTTCTGGTTGGTAAGAAAGAGGATGAAGTTTTTGCTGCTAAGGTTGCTGATCTGGCCAAAAACTTAAATATCGAAATCATTCATGATCTAGATAGAACAAAACTTCTCGAGCTTTATGAAAAGGCTAGCATTTATTGGCACACTTCTGGCTTTAGCATAAATGAAGATGAAGAGCCAGAAAAAGTTGAACACTTTGGTATTTCCACACTAGAAGCAATGGCTGCTAAAGCCTTGCCAATCGTCATTAATAAAGGTGGTCAAAAAGAAATTTTAGGAGAGAATCTGTCCATGTGTCTATGGAACGATAAAAATGAATGTCTTGATAAAACTTTGGAATTGATTAAAAATAAAGATGAGCGCGAAAAGCTAGCAGAACTAGCTCATGAAAGAAGTCTTTTCTTCTCCAAAGAAAGATTTAGAAAAATTTTGTTAGAAATGATAAAGAAAGAATAAAATAAAATGAAAAATGTTTCAATCGTTATTCCAAGTTATAAAGGCGTTCATCTCTATGAGAAAAATTTACAATCTGTCCTAGATTGCATGAGAGATCAGGATGAATTGATTGTTGTCGATGATGCCAGTGGTCCAGAAGACGATACTTTGGTTTGGTTTGAAAAGAAGTTCAATGTTAAGAAAACAAGCTTCAGTAAATTTGATGCTGAATATTATCTTGGAGAATATAAGCAGACTGGCAGAAAATTAAGAATCGTTTTGCTAATTAATCGAACCAACCAACGCTTCGGCGCTTCTTCCAACCGTGGTTTTGCCGCCGCCAAAAATGACCTAGTTTTCCTCATCAATAACGATGTCGCTCCTTACGAAGACTGTCTAAAATACTTAGTTCCATACTTTGAAAATGAACAGGTTTTTGCTGTCGGTTGTCTTGAGCATGAAACCCACCTCAACGAAATTGGTGGACGCAATAAACTTTGGTTTGAGAGAGGTATGTTCTTGCATAGCCGCTTCAAAGAATTAACAGCTGGAGAAACCGCTTGGGCAAGTGGCGGCAGCGCCATGTTTAGAAAATCAATCTTCGAGAAAATTGGCGGCTTCGACAAGCTTTATTACCCAGCCTACTGGGAAGATATTGATCTTTCTTTTCAAGCGCGCAAACAAGGCTTTTTGGTCTTATTTGAACCAAAAGCTCAAGTTGATCATAATCACGAAACCACGAATAAATCTGTTTTTGGTGAGAAGAAAATGCATGACATGAGTTGGAATAATGCCAAGAAATTTACTTGGAAAAATGGTAATTTTTGGCAGAAGATTAGCTTTTTGCTTTGGCAGCCGTATTGGTTTATTAAAATGCGTTAGATAGTTTTGTCGCGAGCCTATGTTTAAAAAATTTGGTCTTTTATTTCTAATTTTAGCTTTAGCTGTTTTCCTCCGATTCTACAAATTAGCAGAAGTGCCGCATGGTATGGCCTGGGATGAGGCTGCTATTGCTTATAACGGCTTTGCTATCTTAACCACCAGAAGAGATGAATGGTTGCAAAGATTACCAATTACTTTTCGTTCTTTTGGTGATTACAAGGCACCTTTGGCGATTTACCAAAGTGGCTTTTTTACTGCTATTTTTGGGATGAATTTATTTGCCGTTCGTCTACCTTTTGTTATTTATAGTCTTTTGGCTATTTTGGGAATTTACCTCTTATTTCAAGAATTATTTTACGATGATAAAAATAAAGAAAAATGGGCTCTTTTAGCTGCTTTCTTGCTAACAGTTTCTCCTTGGCATATCCATTATTCGCGCATTGCCTTTGAGTCTGGTCTAGCTTTGAGCCTGATGTTCTGGGCTTTATATTTTTTCTACCGTTATTTACGATTACCGAAGATATTTGATTTATTCTTAACTGCTTTTTTTAGCGTCCTAACTATCTACGCTTATCACAGTAGCAAGATCACTGTTCCACTTTTATTCTTATTTTTATTTTTCAGTAACTTTACTGTTTTTAAAAGCAGATTTAAGCAGCTCTTCATCGTTGGTTTACTAGGTATCGGCATGCTCTATCCATTTCTATACGATTCCATTTTCGCCAATGGTTTGACTAGAGCCGGAGCAACTATTTTCAATCAGGGATTGGGCTTTTTTGAATTGCTTAAAAATTTATTTACTAATTTCTTAAGTTATTTTTCTCTCAACTATTTAATTTTTGGAGAAAACATGGGTAATTTCCGCCATGGTGATGGTAAGTTTGGAATTATTGAACCAATTTCATTGATTTTAGTGATCTTTTATTTATTTTTCAAAAAACACCACAAAAAACTTTTCTCACTATCTTTGGTGATGATTTTCTTAGGTTTGTTGCCTGCCATTATTTCTGAAGGCCAGAGCAGCAGCAATAGAAGTTTGTTAGCTTTGCCAGGAATTATTCTTTTGGTAGTTTTGGCGGTTAAATCAATTTTTGAATCACTGAAGAAGAATAAAAATGCATTTTTAATTATTTTAATTAGCCTTTATCTAATCGTTTTGGGAGCCTATCAAAACAACTACTACAGAAATTATGCCAAACAAAGTGCTGATAATTTCATGGATGGCTATCTGGAAACATTTTCTTACCTGCGCTCTTTAGATCGTTCTAAAATCTCACAGATTGTCTTTACTAATGACTACCAACAAGCCTACATTTATGCTCTTTTTGCTTTTGAAGTTAATCCCATTGCTTATCAAGGAGGAATCCTCAATCTGTTCTTTTTTACTGATAAAGTTGACGCCAGCGACTTGGAAAAAGCTAATACTATTGTTGTTTCCAGTAAGTTTGATCAAATGGGCGAGCGTAAGGCAGACAAGATCATTAACGGCAGTGATGGCAACGGCAGATTTTTTATCTACTTACCGCTATAATACCAACTATAGATATGGATAAAGAAATTCTCATTAAAGAAATCTTGGAAAAAGTTTTAAATAACTTTGGATTAACGATTCAAATAAGGTTGGAAAAACCAGCTAATCCTGATTTTGGCGACTTATCATCTAATTTAGCTATGATTGCTTATGGACAAGTCAGTGATAAATTTAAATCACCCAGAGAGTTCGCCACTGTTATTATCGAAAAAATCAAAGAACTAGATCAAGAAAAAATCTTTGAAGAAATCACCATAGCTGGCCCCGGTTTTATCAATTTCAAATTAAACAGCGATCAACTATTAAAAACTTTCAGTCAAAAAGATAAAAGCAAAGAAATAGAGTTGATTAATCTTGGCCTTGGTAAAAAGGCGATTGTTGAATATTCTTCCCCAAATATTGCTAAACCATTTACTATTGGTCATTTGCGCTCAACCATTATTGGCGATAGCGTCGCTAATTTACTAGAAGCCAGCGGCTATCAAGTTTTTAGAGACAATCATCTTGGTGATTGGGGCACTCAATTTGGTAAACAGATTGTTGCCATCAAACGTTGGGGAAACGAAGAAGAAATTGCCAACGCAGAGAATCCAGTCGAAAAACTAGTTGCTCTTTACGTTAAATTTCATGAAGAAGCAGAAAAAGATCCAAGCCTAGATGATGAAGCAAGATTATGGTTTAAAAAACTAGAAGATGGCGACGAAGAGGCTAGAGCTCTTTGGCAAAAATGCATCGACTGGTCATTCAAAGAATTTGCCACGATTTATGAGTATTTGGGAGTGAAGTTTACTGAAAATAATGGTCGTGGTTATGGCGAATCGTTTTTTGAAAACATGCTTCAACCCCTCATCGCAGAGTTGAAAGAAAAAGGCATCGCCCAGATCGGAAAGGAAGGTGCTATTTTAATTTTCTATCCAAATGATCAGCTGTCTCCTTTAATGATTGCTAAAAAAGACGGCAGTACTCTTTACGCCACAAGAGATTTGGCTACCGATAAATGGCGTTTGGAAAATCCTCGCTATCAAAATGCAGATGGCAGCGCTCCTCTCGTCGTTAATGAAGTTGGAGGAGAACAAGCTTTTTATTTTCAACAGCTTTATTTAGCCGAACAAATTCTAGGTTGGTATAAAAAAGGTCAAAGAGTCCATGTTAAGCATGGCCTATATCGTTTCAAAGAAGGCAAAATGTCTACTCGTAAGGGCAATGTCATTTGGTTGCAAGAAGTTTTAAATAAAGCCAAAGAAAAAGCCATGGCTTTCACTAAAGATGAAGAAATTGCTAAAGCCGTCAGCGTCGCTGCTTTGAAATGGAATGATCTTAAGAGAAAATCAGACGCTGATATTAATTTTGATTGGGATGAAATCCTCAATCTTCAGGGTAACTCTGGTCCCTACATGCTTTATGCTTATGCTCGTGCCAAAAGTATTCTGCGCAAAGCCGCGGAGAGTGAAGCGAAGCCAGTAGAAAATGGCGATTTTGAAATCAGTGCCTTGGAAAAGTCATTGATCACTTCGCTTGATGAATTCAACAAAGCAGTGGCGAGAGCAGCCAGTGAATTCTCACCACATTATCTTTGTAACTATTTATTTGATTTAGCCCAAATTTTTAACAGTTTTTACAATAAGTATCCTATCTTAAACAGCTCACTAGAGCGTCAATTTCGTCTTCAATTGGTCGAGGCAGTATCTTCAACCCTTGCCAAAGGCCTGAATCTATTGGGAATTAAGACTCTGGAGAAAATGTAGTCTATAATGAATTGAAGGTTACTTATATGCTTTCAGTAGTTTTAGCTACTTATAACGAAGAAAAAAATCTCGCCAAATGCTTAGAATCTATCAAAGATTTGGCAGATGAAATTATTGTCGTCGATGGTAGTTCTAGCGACAAAACCGTAGAAATCGCCCAAAGCTTTGGGGCTCAGGTTTTCACCACCACCAATAAACAAAACTTTCACATCAACAAACAAATGGCCATGGATAAAGCCACCAA
>CALQZX010000024.1 GCA_943350175.1 Parcubacteria group bacterium
TGCGGAGGTGACAGGATTCGAACCTGTGAAGCTGTGAAGCTCTAGTTTTCAAGACTAGCGCAATTGGCCACTATGCGACACCTCCTTGATTAAATTAATCTGACCAGTATTTTACAGCAAACTTACCCAGATCTAAAGCAGCTCTTCCACCCCGCTTATAAAATCGTGTATATTAGATGTAATGTTTGAAAAGATCAAAACTGCCCTTTTTGGCAACAAGACTGAAGACAAGCTTGGTCCGATTCCAGAGCCTTCTAGTTATGATGTCCGCATGCCTGGTCAATCAAACATGGAAAAATCCAAAGTAGCTCCAGGGTTTTATAGACCAATTCCAGAAGAAACTCTAGTTGAGTGGGATGCTCCAGCCAGACCATTTAAGAAACGTAATCGTCAATTTTTTAGCACTATCATCATTATCGCAATTTTAATCTCTTTGATTCTCTTTTTTGCTGGTCAGGTCTTGCCTGTGGCAGTAGTAGTCTCGATGGTTTTTCTGGTTTATGTCACTGCAGTTATCCCACCTCAAACTGTTCATTATAAAATGACTAATTATGGCATTTATATAGAAAAAGAAGCTTTTTCTTGGGTCTATATGGGTAGATTTTGGTTTGCTGATAAAATAGGTCAAAGAGTTTTGGAAATAGAATTATATAAATTTCCCGGTCGCCTAACTTTTGTTTTAATTGAAGGTCAAACTCCAAAAGAAAAAGACCTAGAAAGTGTCTTGTCAGAGGTTTTAATCAAAGAAAAACCAGAGCTGACAGCTTACGAAAAAGTAGCTGATTGGCTGAAAGATAAAATACCCCTAGAGTAGTTGCTGGACTTGTAGCGAGACTACCTTTTTTGCTATTATGGATTTATGAGCAAAAATACTTTAGTTGGAGCATTGTCTTTTTCGTTAGTTGAGAATAGAGAATTGCAGTTAGCGATTGTTTATTCTTCTTTAATTTTTTTCATTCCTGCTTTTGTTCATCAACAGCTTTTAACGGGTCCGATTGTTAATGCTTTGTTGGTTTTGTCTCTTCTCCATTTGGGCAAGAGCAAAGCTTTTTTCTTGGCTTTAATTCCAAGCACAGTGGCTCTTTCTAGAGGTTTGCTACCTTTGGCTTTGGCACCAATGGTGCCTTTCATCATGATCAGTAATTGTCTTTATCTCGAGATTATTGCTCAAATGCAGAGCAAAACTCAGTCAAAGAATTTTTTGAGCGTTTTCTTAGCGTCAGCAGTTAAGGCAATTTTTCTTTTTGCCATTTCTAAGCTTTTGATGGAGAGGATTATTGTCGGACCACTGTCTTCTAAGATTGCGATGATGATGTCTTGGCCACAATTTGCGACTGCCTTGCTTGGTGGATCTTTGGCTTTATTTGTTGATGCTTCATTAAAGAAAAATAAATTGTTAGTAAAATAAAAATATGCTTGGTGACGAACTTTTAGCAAAAATTGAACAAGCCGGCTTGGTCGGACGTGGTGGCGCTGCTTTCCCTGTCCATTTGAAGTGGAAAAGAATCAAAGACTTACCAGATCCCAAGAAATATGTTGTTTGCAACGCTAGTGAAGGTGAAATAGGAGTACAAAAAGATCTTTACATTCTGCAAAATTTTCCAGAAAAAGTGATCAAGGGTATGTTATTTGCCATGGATTTTTTATCTACCAAAGAAGCTTATTTTTATATCAATAAGAACTATTACCAAAAACTTAAAGAAAAAATTGATCCATTACTTGCAGCTTGCAGAGAAAAAGGTTATTTAATTAATGTTTTCGTAGAAGAACCAAGTTATATCGGTGGAGAGACAGGTGCTTTGCTTAATGCCATCGAAGGTAAAAAAACTCAACCACGTTTTGAGAAACCCAGCCCATCAATTAAAGGTATTTTTGGCTGTCCAGTTTTACTTCACAATGTAGAAACTCTTTATGATGTGGCCAGAGTAGCGATGGATGAGTTTGAAAAGACTCGTTTTTCCACAATGCTTGGAGTAAAAAACGAAGGTGTCTATAAAGTTGAAACGGATGAGAAAGTGGCTGAGGCCCTTAGGAAAACTAATAATTACCCAGATTTTGAGTTTTTTGTGCAAGTTGGTGGCGGTGCTAGTGGAGAAGTTTTCACTTCAGAGCAAGCAGAGACAGTCGATATTAATAATTGTGGCTCAATTGAAATCTATAAAATCGAAACCACTTCCCTGCAGTTTTTAAATAAAATCTTCAATTTTTATGAAAAAGAAAGTTGTGGCATATGTACTCCTTGTAGAGATGGATCCTGGCAATTAAAAGAACTCTTAAAGAATCTTGATGAGAACAGTGAGATCCCTTGGTCCAAAATTTCTCCGATCATCGAAGTAATGGAAAAAACTTCCTTTTGTGCTTTGGGAAAATCAATCGCTCCACCAGTTAGAAGCTATGCAAAAAATGTTTTAGGAATGGAAATTTAAAATGTCAGAACCAGAAATAGTGACGATTTATATCGATGGAGAAGCATATCGGGCAGAAAAAGGCCAGAATGTTTTGCAAGTGGCCCTGGCCAATAAGCTTGATATTCCTCATCTTTGTTATCATGAAGACTTGCCGATTGAGGCCAATTGTCGTCTTTGCTTGGTGGAGCATGAAGGCAAAATTTCTACTTCTTGTACGCTTAAAGCGAGTGAGGGCATGAAAATTAGCACTAAAAGTGAAGAGCTGATTAAAATGCGCCAAGAAAATCTAAAATTGCTCTTGGCTTCTCACCAAAAAAATTGCCCAAAGTGTCAACAAAAACTGCCTTGTCCTGCTTTTGGCTTAATGCAAAAAAATGGCGTGACAAGTGAAGAATATCAAAGAAAAATGCTTGATTTGGCCATTCATAAAATGGGCAACGCTGCAGAGTTCGATCCAAATCTTTGTGTGCGCTGTGGTCGCTGCGTGAATTCTTGTGCGGAAATTGGCATTAATTTCTTGAAAATTGAAGGAACCGGGGCTGATGCTCATCTAGCTTTTAACAAGAGTCCGGGTGTTGACTGCATTTATTGCGGTCAATGCACAGTTCATTGTCCAGTCAACGCTGTTCGCGAGCAGAGTCATCTGGAGCAAGTAGAATCCGCCCTAGCTGATCAGGATAAGGTTCTCGTGGTGCAGATGGCACCTTCTGTCAGGGCCAGTGTTGGCGAAGAATTTGGTCAAGAACCTGGTTTAAACATGGAAAAGAAAATGTTCACTGCTTTGCGAAAGCTTGGTTTTCAGAAAATTTTTGATGTAAATATGGGGGCAGATATCACCACAGTCGTTGAGGCCAAAGAACTGGCCGATCGTTTACGCAAAAAGTTCGCCGGAGATAAGAGCGTTAAGCCAATGTTTACAGCTTGCTGTCCTGGCTGGGTGAAATTTGTAGAGTTTTATTATCCAGATTTTATTCCTAATTTAACCTCAGCTCGCTCCCCGCATATCCATTCAGGCGGAGCATACAAGACCTGGTGGGCAGAAAAGGCAGGAGTTGATCCAGGAAAGATCGTTATGGTTTCTATCATGCCTTGCACGTCCAAGAAATACGAAGCAGAAATGGAAAAATTCAGCTTTGAATTCAAAGGTCAAAAGCTCAAGCCAGTTGATTATGTTTTAACTACCAGAGAAATCGCAGCTTTATTGAAGAAAAACCAAATTGATCTTCCAAATCTAGAAGATAGCGAAGCGGACAGAGAAGGAGAATATTCTGGTGCAGCCGCTATATATGGAGCCTCTGGCGGAGTGATGGAGTCTGCCCTGCGCAGCGCTGCTCACATGCTAACTGGTGAAGAACTGCCAAAATTAGAGTTGGAAGAAGTTCGCGGCATGAAAGGTATTAAAAGAGCCACGGTTAAGATTGGCGACAAGGAAGTTAAAGTTGCGGTAGTGGCAACCGCTAGGAACGCTAGAACTGTTTTGGAAGAAATTAAACATGGCAAAGAAACTTATGATTACATTGAGTTCATGGCTTGTCCGGGTGGTTGTATTGGCGGCGGCGGCCAGCCTTTGACTGGAACAAGAGCAATTATTAAGAAGAGAATTGCCGGCTTATATTCCATTGATGATAAGAAAAAGGTTCGCCGTGCTCATGAGAACAAAATTGTTCAAGAATTCTTTACCTATCTTCAGGATAAGCCTTTATTAGCTTCAAAAATCCTGTATACTAGTTATTCGATCAAAAATAAATTTGAGTAATAAACTCAAGCTCCTAAATTTTATGAAAAAAATCAGTGAACTCTATACAAATATCTTAGCTTTTCTAAAAAAGCGCTACAAACTAATCTTAATTATTTTAGTCGTTATTCTAGCTGGTGGCTGGTACATGCAGAACCGTGCCAAAAAACAAGTTACTTTAACCTTTGTGTCTCCAGTTAGAGAAGACATTGTTTCCAGTATTACCATCTCAGGTAGAGTTGATGCCAAAGAAAAAGCTCGTTTACGTTTTGCCGCTGGTGGCAAGGTGGTTTACTTGGGTGCCAAGGAAGGTGAAGCTGTCAAAAAATGGCAAAGTATTGCCACTATTGATCGCAGTGCTCTACAAAAGCAAATGACTCAGAACCTCAATTCTTATATGCAAGAGAGAAATTCTTTTGAAAACACCAAGGACAGCATCAAAGATCGCGCCATTGAAACCAAGGAGAGCAGGTCGGTAGCTGATGAGCAATATAATTTAGATAATAAAGTTTTAAATGTTGAAATCCAGAATATTGCCATTGCCAACACGACCATTTATTCCCCATTTGAAGGAATTTTAACAGTCGCTCCAACTGCAGTGTCTGGAGTCCAACTTCTGGCCACTGATTATTTTGAAGTAGTCAATCCAAAAACATTGATCTTTCATGCCAATATTGATGAAATTGATATCCGTCGCATTGAAAAAGGTCAAAGTGCCGAAATTGTTTTGGATGCCTATGACGGTGAGAAAATTAGTACTAACATTTCCTACATTTCTTACACTAGTAGTGAATCGACTAGTGGCACTGTATTTTTGATTGAATTCCCGATTGATAGCCAAGATATCAGTAAATATCGCATCGGTATGAATGGTGATGCTTTTATCAAAATTGCGGAAAAGAAAGACGTGATAACAATTCCTCTTGATGCAATCAGTGAAAAAGATGGCAAGGTTTTTGTCAACGTCAAAGCTGATAATAAAGAACAAAAAATGGAAAGAGAAATTAAGATCGGTTTAGAAAGCGAAGACAACGTTGAGGTAATTGAGGGCTTAAGCGAAAATGACCAAGTGGTCATGCCACAATAATTCCAAATTATGCTGTTAAATTTAAAGCATGTTTCCAAGAGCTATAAAATCGGTGATACGGTTATTCGTGCTCTAGATGATATTTCTCTGGCAGTTAAGGAAAAAGAATTTATTGCAATTATGGGTCCTTCTGGTTCTGGCAAATCTACTTTTTTGCAAGTCGCCAGTATGTTAGCTGAGCCTTCTGACGGTGAAATTTTTCTCAATGGCATTGAAGTTTCTTCTTACAATGAAATTCAAAGATCTCATCTTCGAAACAAGCAAATCGGCTTTATTTTTCAATCCTTCAATTTGTTGGCTCGCACCTCAGCTTTAGAAAACGTGATGTTGCCGCTTTTTTATGCTGGTTTCAAAACTGATTCAGAGCACGCTCAAGAAAAAGCCAAGAAAATGTTGGAAAGAGTCGGTCTTGGAGATCGTCTAAACAACACTCCGGCTCAATTATCCGGTGGTCAGCAGCAGCGCGTTGCTATAGCCAGAGCTTTGATTAATGATCCAACTGTAATTTTTGCAGACGAGCCAACTGGCAATCTTGATTCCAAGAGTGGCGAAGACATTAAAAAAATTCTTAAAGATTTAAATAAAGAAGGCAAGACGATCATTATGGTTACTCACGAAGAAGATGTCGCGGAAATTGCCAAAAGACAAATTGTTTTTAAAGATGGTAAGGTTTTGAGTGATAGCGGAAGCAAAAAATCATGAAATTAGGCGCAATCTTCATACTGGCTATTAAGTCGATTCTGCTTAACAAAAGCAGGTCTTTTTTGACCATGCTTGGCGTAATTATTGGTGTTGGTTCGGTGGTGCTATTGACTAGTATTGGCACAGGCTTGCAAGCTTATGTGACTGATCAGTTTGCTAGTTTAGGCACCAATATTCTTTATGTCGTTCCTGGCAATCCATTTGGGGAAAATGGTGGCTTCGGTGGTGAGCAATCGATGATTCAGAGCACTAAGCCAGTTCTTAAAAGAAGATTCTACAATCAAGTGATCAGAAATAATCGTGATCTAATCAAGGATGGCGCAGTCACTGCAGTTAATATTGCTGAAGCTAAATATGCCAAAACCAGCAAAAAAGTAACCCTTTACGCGGTTACTAGTTCATATGAGACTGTTTACAATTCAAAAGCAGCTAAAGGCCATTGGTTTAGTAGTGTCGAAGAAGAAAAGGCGGAGCGGGTGGTGATGCTTGGGACGAAAATTGCTGAAGATTTATTCGGTCAAGTAGATCCAATTAATAAAACAATTCAACTGAATGGTCAAAGCTACAATGTCTCTGGAGTTTTGGAAGAAAAAGGTGGAGGCTTTGGAGGTCCTAGTTTTGACAGCTATGTTTATTTGCCGCTTGAAACTTCTTTTAAATATTTTGACACAGAATTAATCGATTCTTTTATCTTTGAAGTGCGCGACAAAGATCAAATCAAAGATTCTAAACTAGCCATCGAAAAAACCATTGGCAAAGAGCTCAAAGATGATGAGTTCACGGTTTTTGATCAAACTCAACTTCTCTCCACAATCACCAGTATTCTTGGTATGTTGACTGTTGGCTTGGGTGGTATTTCCGCCATTTCTTTACTGGTTGGTGGAATTGGCATTATGAACATCATGTTGGTTTCAGTCACCGAGAGAACTAGAGAAATTGGCTTGCGCAAAGCACTTGGTGCCACGCCAAATCTAATTCTGGCTCAGTTCTTAATTGAAGCGGCTTTATTATCAGTCATTGGTGGCTTAATCGGTCTATTAATTGCTTATTTGGGGTCTTTGGCGTTGCAGGCTTATTTCCCAGCCAAAGTCACTATAGGTGCAGTAATATTAGCTTTCGGAGTTTCTACTGTGGTTGGTCTAGTTTTCGGAGTGGCTCCCGCCAAAAAGGCAGCCAAGCTTTCACCAATTGAAGCTCTGCGTTACGAGTAATTTACAATAAAATCTTAAATAATCTCTAGTTTTTTGCCAATTTCACTAAAGGCTTGCACAAAAGCAGCAATATCGTCTTTTGTGTGCGAAGCACTCAACTGCACTCTAATTTCATCACGACCTTTTGGTACAACTGGATAATTTATATTGGTAACCAAGAAGCCTCTTCCGTACATTTGCTGAGTCAAATCTCTAGTTTTGGCGGTGTCACCAATTAAAACTGCTTGAATTGGATGAATTGAATTGACAGCAAATTTAAAGCCTTTTTCACTCAGTTGATTTTTGAGGTCGGCCACATTTCTAGCCAACTTCTGAATCATTTCCTTACCTTCGCTAGAGTCTATGACATCTAGTGAAGCGTTTGCAGCAGCAGCAGTGCCTGGAGAAATAGAGTTAGAATAAATATAAGTAGCGGCAGATTCTCTCAGATAATCAATGACGACTTGATCAGCCACCACGTAACCTCCATCAGCACCAAAACCTTTGCCTAGAGTGCCGACCAAAACATCAGCTTTAGCACCAGAAACTTCTTCAGTACCACGCCCAGTCTTGCCAAAAGCAGCCACTCCATGACAATCATCGACGATTAGCAAGATTCCTTCTTTGAACTTGTCATCGTATTGATCAACAACAGATCGCAGGGCTTTGAGATCCTGATACTCGCCCAACATGCTAAAAACTCCATCAGTAATAATGACTACTCTGTCAAACTTTTCTGAGTTTGTGCTGAGAATTTCAGCCAGTGAATTACTATCTAAATGTTTGAAGATGAGTTTCGCTTCACTGTCTAAATTAGCTAAACGCACGCCATCAATAATACTTCTATGATTTAACTCATCTGAAATGACCAGAGTATTGCCGCTAACTAAAGAGTCTTTGTTTTGGCCTTTGATCAAACTAAAAATCACTGCCAAATTGGTGGCAAAAGCAGAAGAAAAGACCATTGCATCTTCGCGACCATGAAAGGCAGCTAATTTTTTTTCTAATTGGCGATGAATGGCAAAAGAACCAGAGATAAATCTTACTGCACCTGGTCCAGTTCCTAATTTTGAAGAAGCGTCGTGTTCAGCTTGCTTAAGAGCTTTGTGGTGACGCAGACCCAAGTAATCATTTGAGTTAAAAATACTGATGGTCTGACCTTCAATGATGGCTTTTGGTGATGGATCGCCATTAAAATCCTCGATCAAATGCTC
>CALQZX010000025.1 GCA_943350175.1 Parcubacteria group bacterium
ATATACGCTCTTCAAAAAAGCTCTTAATTTTGCTTTAATGGAGACGTAGAACTTTGTTCTACTTCAAATACTATGCCTGACCAAGATAAGCATTACTTTCTTACCGTTCTAATTGCTGATAAATTTTTGCAGTCTTCCTTGGTTTCAAACAATGGTCAAGGAGTTCAGACTAAAGAATTTTCAGAAATTAAAACTTACTTAGATCGTCAGGATTTAATTGATCAATTGGATAAAAGTCTGCAACAGCTTGGCTCCGAATCTCAAGACGTGGTGGAAACTATTTTTGCTTTTGACAATGATTGGTTGGAAAATGGCGAATTGAGTGATCTGAAGAAACCAATTGTCAAAGAAATTTCCGAAGAATTGAGCTTGGACGCCATTGGTCAGATCAGCATTCCAGAGGCTTTAGCTGAAGCTCGTTTGATTGGTGACCAGAGTGATTCCTGTCTTTTGCTTGTTTTCAAAGAAGATAGTTTGGATCTTATTTTTATTAAACATGGTCAATTCTTGGATTTAATCACTGTTGGTCGTTCTGGCAATGTTGTTGATGATTTCACCGAAATATTAGGCAGAGCTTCTAGACATCTGGATCAAGAAGGCAAATATTTTCCGAGTAAAGTCCTCATGACTTCAATTGCTCTCAAACAAAAGGAAGTTGAATCTCTTCACGCGCAGCTGGTTGAAATTGATTGGACAGCAAATCCTGGCTTTTCTCAGGCTCCTAGTATTGTTGCTTTGGAATCTGACTACATGATTAAGTCAGTTAGTCTGAGTGCAGGCAAAGTTCTTAGTAAAGAAAATTTATTGGCCAAAATGCCAAAAAGAGAAGTTGAATCTAGACAGCCGATGTCAGTCGAAGTGACTCAAAGAGCAGAAGCTAAGCCAACTGCCAATGTTGTGCCAGTTGGTGATCAATCCAATGAGTACGCCGTCGAGCGAAGCGCGAGTAGTTTTGGAATTAATTTTGATCAAAACTATTTCGCCAAAAAGGAAGCTCAGGTTGGTGGTTCTGCCTCAGATACTTCTTCAAGTCAATGGAGTCCGTCCTCCGCTTCCACTTCGGACACACCATCGACGAATCTCGGGCGTAAACAACGCTCAGAATTTGGTAGGTTCTACTTGTCTCATAAAAAAATGGTTCTACTTGGTTTTGGAACAGGCTTGTTGGCACTTTTGTTAATTGCTAGCATTTTTGCTTTTTTTGTATCCAAAGTAAAAATTGTTTTGACTCCTGAGCAAACCTTATTGCAAAAAAGTGTAACGATAACTTTAGATCCAAATGTTGAAAGTTCTGATTTCAGCAAAGCTTTATTAAAAGCTTCACTACAAAACAAAGAAGTTAGCGGCCAAGATGTGTCCGCTACTACTGGTATTGGTCTGGTTGGAGAAAAAGCTAAGGGAAAAATAGTTATTTACAACAAAACCTCACAAGAAACAGAGCTGAAACAAGGAATTGCTGTTAGTAATAATGGAATTGAATTTTTACTTGATTCAACAGTTAAAATTCCAGCGGCTGTAGTTAAGCAAGATGATTCTGGAGTAGATTTTGGTAAAACTGAAACAACTGTGACCGCCAAAGATATTGGTTCAGAGGCTAATTTAAACAAAGAAACCAAGCTTCGTGTTGCTGATTATTTTGAAGATAAGTTTTCAGCAGCAACGGCCGACAATTTTTCTGGTGGCTCTAGTAGAGAAGTCAGAGTTGTGGCGCAGGCAGATCAAAGTAGACTACTTGAAACTTTGAGCAAAAAATTAATGGAAGAGGCAACTAAAGAATTTGATCAAGAATCTGAGGGTGGTTTGTATCTGGTGCCAACTGGTAAAAATAAAACTATAAAAAGTAATTTTTCTGCAAAGATAGGTGATGAAACTGAATCTCTAACTTTAGATCTTACTTTAGATGTAGAGGCCGTCAAATATCTTTCAACTGATTTAAAGAAACTAGGCTTAGCACTTTTAGAAAAAGATTTGCCAGCCGGTTATAGTTTTGTTGATCAGGATCCATCTCTAATGAGTGATAAAGCTCAGTCAGCTTCTGATTCAAGTAGAATTAAATTAAGTGCCGATTTAAGTGCTAAGGCTGTGGCAAATCTAAATCTGGAGGATTTGAAAAAACAAGTTTTGGGAAAAGATTGGTCAGAGGCGCAAGATCAATTGGAAAATAATAGTGAAATCAAACAAGCTTCTGTAATTTTTAACCCGCCTTTTTTGATCAATATTTTACGTAAATTGCCAAGCGATCAATCCAGAATTATTCTAGAGTTAAGTAAATAGTTTCTATGTCAAAAGATTTGAAGATTAATAAGCAAGAGTTGCTAGGAGTTTACAGGCAAGCTCTGCTGAAAAACGTTTCTCTCGATGAGCTTGATGAAAAAGTTTTGGATTTTGCCAAAAGAACTAAGGCTAATCAGAATTTTGAAAAAGAGCTGGACCAAAAGATTGAATTTAAATTCTGGCAGCGCATTCCACAGTTTATCAAGGTTGGCGCTGCCGCCATTCCCCTAATTTTAATTGGTATTGGCATTATTTTAGCTGGTTCGGCTGCTTGGCCAATTATCAGCCAAGTATTGCCAAAAAATAATCAGGAATTTGCTGATTTATTGTCACCGATTTCTAGTACTCAATTGGCTAATTCTAGTAATTTAGTTTTTGCTAAATCTAGTATAGTTGATGAAAATAAAGTTAAAGAGAAACCTGTTTTAGATGAGCCAATAATTTTGGATTACAACTTGGATTACACTGATTTGAGTAATTGGTTTGATGAACAAAGTTCTGGATTTTCTGAAACAGAGTACAAGGTAGAAGAATACCGTTTAGATATTCCGACTGTTAATATTAGCGATACTAAGGTTAGAATTGGTGGGACTGATCTTAATAAGAGTCTGATTCAATACCCTGGCACTGCTTTACCTGGAGAGCCTGGTGCACCAGTTATTTTTGGTCATTCTGTGCTTCGCCAATTTTACAATCCAAGTGAGAAAAATCCTCGTCGTTACTCTTCAATTTTCAGTAAAATCATGACTTTAAAAAATGGTGATAAAATTTACTTAACTTATAATAACGTCAAATACACCTATCAGGTGCAAAGTAATACTGAAGTTCAGCCAACTGACACTTTCATTTTGGCTCAACGTTACGATGCTCGTCAGCTAAAATTGGTGACCTGTGTCCCAGAGGGAACTATTTTGCGTAGAGGTGTTGTTATTGCTCAGTTAATAAAAGAATAACAGAATGAATTTATGTCAAATTTTTTAGGAATTGATTATGGAACCAAAAGAATAGGCTTGGCCTACAACGTTCTTAGCTTGTCTGAGCCGCTTTTTGTGATTGATAATCAAGTTAATGATGATAATCCGATAGTTTGCGATAAGGCCTTGGCAGAAATTTCGCAAATTTGCTCTGAAAGAAAAATAGACAAAATAGTTCTTGGTCTTTCAGAAGCGGAAATGGCGGAAAAGATTAAGCTTTTTGCAAAATTGCTTCAAGAAAAAATTAATTTACCATTAACTATGATCGATGAAACCCTTTCTTCTCACGAGGTTGGGCGCAGGATGAAAGAAGCGGGCTTTAATTTGAAAAAACGTCAGGGTCCAATTGATCATTATGCTGCCGCATTAATTCTCGAAGACTATCTGGAAACTTTGCCAGTTTAGACTTTTGTGCTATGCTTATTGCTTCAAATAAACATATGCTAAAAGTGTTTAAAAAACTGCCAAAATTTTTCTTTTTATTTATCTCTTTTTTAATTGTTTTAATTTTCCTAATTTGTTTCATTGCTAACTTATTTCAAGCCAAGACTGATGCTGTCCAAAAAAATGTCCGCTTTGTGATTCCAAAAGGTCAGGCTTTGTCCATTATTGCCTCAAGATTAGAAGAGGAAAATTTAATCAAAAATAAGTGGGCTTTTCGTTTTGCAGTTTATAAAAATGATCTAGCCAATAAAATTCAAGCTGGCAGTTTTGAATTATCAGCCGGTATGGATACATGGCAGATCGCCAATACTCTAACTCTTGGCACAGATGATATGTGGGTTACTCTACCTGAAGGTTGGCGTAGAGAAGAGATCGCTGAAAGTCTTGCCAAACAAGGCTTAAGTAATTTCAAAGCAGAAGAATTTCTCAATCTAAGCAAAGGTTTAGAGGGGCAATTATTTCCAGATACTTATTTGGTTCCAAGAGAAGTAACGAGCGCTTCGCTTTTATCTTTACTTAAAAACACTTTTGCTAGCAAAATTACCTCCTCCCTTAGCAAAGAAATTTCTTCGAGCAAACTTAGTCTAAATGAAATTTTGACTCTAGCATCGCTGATCCAAAGAGAAAGTTCTGGAGATGAAGAAATGCCTATGGTGGCGCAAATTTTGTTAAATCGTTTGGATATCGGCATGCCTCTACAAGTTGATGCTACTTTGCAATACATAAAAGGTTTTGATAAGACTGGAATGGCTTGGTGGTCAACTCCTTTGGCGGATGATAAAAAGTTGGATTCGCTTTATAACACTTACAAGCACGCTGGCTTGCCACCTGGCCCAATCTGTAATCCTGGTTTATCTGCGATCAAAGCAGTTCTTCATCCAAGTTCGACTCAAGCTCTTTATTACATTCATGATAATAGTGGCAAAATTCATACAGCTTCCACCTTGCAAGAACATAACAGCAATGTAAATAAATACTTGCGTTAGGACTTACTTGTTGCTATAATGGCCAATTGTCTAAAAGGACTAAGTAAAAAGCTAGCAGAAAAAACAAAGATTGGTGACTTTAGTTTTTATAAAACAACTAAGCAAGTAATGTGTTCCACACAGCGTTATCGAGTATAAGCTGTGTTTTTTTGCTTCGTTAGTATCTTTGTTTTGTGTTTGCTTTTTATTTTGTTCTGTTAGACCTAAGTAGCAAGAAGAAATAATTAAGCAGTTTAAAGCTAAAAAGGAATTTTCATGCCACAAAAAGCACAACGCCAAAATTGGGGTCAAAAGCATCAGATTTTACCAACCTTAGATCTAATCAAGCTCCAAAGTGAGAGCTATCAAGACTTTTTAGAAAATGGAGTCGGTACAGCCCTCAAAGAAGTCAACGGCGTTAAAGGTATAGAAGATTTTACTGGCAAAAACTGGTCCTTAACTTTTGGTGAATACCGTTTTGGTGAAGCCAAATATTCTCCAGCTCAAGCTAAAACCAAAAGTGTTTCTTATGATATGCCTTTGTACGTGCAGGCCACTCTTTTAAATAAGAGAACTGGCGAAGAGCGTACACAAGAAGTTTTCTTAGGTGATATTCCAAAAATGACCGCTACCGGTAATTTTATTGTTAACGGTATCGAAAGAGGTATCGTCACTCAATTAGTCAGATCTCCTGGTGTTTTCTTCTTAGGTGAAGAAGATTCGGCTAGCAAGCAATTGCTTTATAAAGCTGAGCTTCGCCCAATGCGTGGCTCTTGGTTGGAAATCACTGTTTCTCGTCGTAATGTCATTACTGTCAAGATTGACCGTCGTCGTAAGATGCCTGTTACTGTCTTGCTTAGAGCTTTTGGCTATGAGAGTAATGATGATATCGCTGCTTTGTTTGCAGATGCTTTGAAAAAAGACAAACTAGATTTACTCAATAACACTCTTAAAAAAGATTCCACCACCAATCAAGCTGAGGCTTTGATTGAAATTTATGAAAAAATGAGACCTGGTGAGCCAGCTGTGCTCGACACTGCTCGTGAATTCTTAAACCACATGTTCTTCGATGATCGTCGTTACGATCTTGGTGAAGTTGGTCGCTATAAGGTTAATCGTCGTTTAAAAAATACCATTGATAAGAAAAAAACCATTTTAGATCCTCAAGATTTAGTTGGTGCTATTTCTTACCTAATCACCTTGCAAAATGGTGAGGGCAAAGTTGATGATATCGATCATTTGTCCAATCGTCGCGTCCGTCGTGTTGGCGAATTGGTTGCCGGCAATGCTTTCCGTATTGGTCTTATCCGTTTGGAGAGATCTATCCGTGAGAAGATGTCTTTGACCAAGACTGATGAAATCTTAACTCCATCAGCTTTAGTTAATGCTCGTCCTTTAATTGCTGCTGTTTCTGAATTTTTCCGTAGAAATCGTTTGTCAGCTATTTTAGATCAAACCAATCCTTTGTCTGAAGTTGACAATTTACGTCGTTTATCCGTGATGGGTACTGGTGGTGTGACTCGTGAACGTGCCAGTTTCTCTATGCGTGATATTAACGCTTCTCAATATTCTCGTATTTGTCCAATTCGCTCACCAGAGGGTCCAAACATTGGTTTGGTGACTTATTTGTCACTTTACACCAGAGTTAATGACTATGGTTTCTTAGAAGCTCCTTACCTTAAGGTTATAAATATCAAAGGTAAGATGAAAATTACCGATGAGATCGTCTATTTAAGTGCTGATGAGGAAGAGGATTATCATGTTACTCACGCTGGTGTTGATATCAGCGATGATGGTTTCATTACTCAAGAGTGGGTGCCAATGCGTTTTAGAAATGAATTTATTGAAAGTTCAGTTGAAGAAGTTGAATACATTGACGTCGTTCCTAGACAAGTTGTTGGTAGTTCCGCTTCTTTGATTCCTTTCATCGCTCATGATGAGGCTAACCGTGCTTTGATGGGTTCTCATATGCAATGTCAGGCCGTACCTTTGGTTAGAGCACAAGCTCCAGTCATCGGAACTGGTATGGAAACTGAAATGGCAGCCGCTATGGGTCGTACCATTTTGGCTCCATTTGATGGTGTCATCGATTATGTTGATGGCAGTAGAGTTATCCTTAAATTAGACAAAAAATACAATGACAAAGCTAAAGCTTTTGTTGATGTTACCAACAATGAATTGATCACTTTCAATAAGGGTTCAATTGAATATAAGTTGTCTAAATACGTTAGAACCTCACAAAGTACCTGTTTCTCACAAAAAGCCGTCGTCAAAATTGGCCAAGAAGTCAAAAGAGGCGATGTCTTAATTGATGGTCCAGCTACTGACAATGGTGAATTAGCTCTTGGTACCAACTTATTAATTGCTTACACTTCATATAACGGTTTAGGCTACGAAGATGCTTTGGTTATCTCAAGTAGATTAGTTAGAGAAGATGCTTTAACTTCTATCCAAATCAGTGAACACAAAGCCAAAGTCATGGACACTCGCTTGGGACCGGAGGAATTAACCAACGATATTCCAAACGTTAGTGAAACTTTCTTAGCCAACTTAACCATTGACGGTATTATTCGTATTGGTAGTCACGTCAAATCAGGAGATATCTTGGTTGGTAAAGTTGCTCCAAAAGGTGAAACCGAACTTTCTCCAGAAGAGAGATTGCTCAGAGCTATCTTCGGTGAAAAATCCAAAGAAGTTCGCGACACTTCACTTCGTATTCCTCATGGTGAGGAAGGTGTGGTTATCGACGTTCAAGTTTTAGATCGTGATCTAGGCGACGAACTTGATCCAGGTACCATCAGAGAAGTCATTGTTAAAGTTGCTGAAATGAGAAAAATCACTGTCGGTGATAAATTGGCCGGTCGTCA
>CALQZX010000026.1 GCA_943350175.1 Parcubacteria group bacterium
TGGGCATAAGGGCCACCATCAAAGATGGCAAGTTGACGCAGGAACAAGAAAACGATCGATATCTGCAAAACCTTTTACAAATTTTTGCCAAACATGCGCAACTTAAAGACTGCAAAGTTTCTCTAAAAATTGACTCAACTTTGCCAATGAGATCCGGCCTTGGTTCTTCGGCAGCTTTTGCGGCAGTTGTTTTAAGTGAGTTGGCCAAATTTTATGACTACGAATTAACGAGCGAGCGACTCTATGACTTGGTTCTAGAAGCAGAGAACTTTATTCACGGCCACTCCAGTGGAGCAGACCCCAGCATTGTCGTTTACGGCGGTTTAATTGCCTTCAAAAAAGGCCAAATACAACACTTATCACCTTTGATACTAAAAGATAGAGTTTTCTTTTTAATTGACTCTGGAGCAGCAAACGAATCAACCGGCGAAATGATTTCTAAAGTTGCTGAGAGATCAGAGAATCAAGCAACTTTACAAGAAATTGGAGAACTTAGTCAAAAAATGATCGACGATCTGCAGAACGGACTATTTGATTCAAAATTATTAAATCAAAACCAACTGCTTTTAGAAAAAATTGGCGTAGTCGGTGAGCAAGCCAAGAAAATCATCGCTGCATTACAAGAAATGAAAGCAGACTGCAAAATTACTGGAGCAGGTGGAGTGAAAACTGGCTCTGGTTTTATTTTAGCTTTTCATGAAAATCCAGATAAATTTGAAGAAAACTTACAAGCTATGGGTTTGCCTTTCTTTAAAACCCACCTAGGAGGAGAAACAGATGAAAAAGAAAATTAAGACTTCTGCGCCTGGCAAACTAATGCTTTTTGGTGAGCACAGTGTTGTTTTTGGTCATCCTTGTATCGTGACGGCTGTTGATCGTCGTTTATCGATAACCATAGAAGAAAATGGTGAAGAACTTTTTATTCTCGATGCTCCAGATCTTGGTTTACGCGCTTATTCCAAAAATATTAAAGATCTTGGCAATAAAAATTTGCCAAAAGAAGTTAGTTTCATTGAAACCTGCTACAAGCTTTTTTTGGAACAATATCCACAGAAAAAAACTATTCACGTTTACAGTAAAAATGAATTCAAATCCTCTTATGGACTTGGTTCAAGCAGTGCTAGCACCGTCGCTTTCGCCAAGGCACTGAGCGAATTTTATGATGTGCCAATGAACAAGGATCAACTGTTCGATCTTTGTTACAAAACTGTTCTGGAAGTGCAGGGCGTAGCTTCTGGTTTTGACATCGCGGCAGCAATTTGGGGCGGCACACTTTATTACATCACTCCTCATGGCAAGTTAGCTAAACGTAAAACAGTTGAACCAATTAAGCTGAAAAACCTGCCATTTCTAGTTGGTTATACTGGAATTAAGGCTGATACGGCAACCTTAATCCGTATGGTGCAAAGCATGCATAGTGAAGATAAGAGAACCATTAATCATGTTTTTAACGACATTACTTTGCTTGTTGAGCAAGCTAAAAAAACCCTTAAACAACAAGATTGGCCACATTTAGGTTTATTGATGGATGAAAATCAGCTTTTGCTTCGTAAACTGCAGGTGAGTAGCATCGAGCTAGAAAACTTGATCTCCGCAAGTAAAAACGCAGGAGCCTTTGGCGCCAAACTCTCAGGTGCTGGCGGTGGAGATTGCATGTTGGCTCTAGCTGACAAAGACAACGAAAAGTCTATTGCTAGAGAAATTAAAAAGGCCGGTGGTAAAATTATTGAAGTGGAGATGAACGCTGAGGGCGTTAGACGCGAACAATAATACTAATTATGAAAAGAAATTAGATGAAAAAAACTACCGTTCAAGCTGGAAGTGATATTGCTTTAGTTAAATATTGGGGCAAAAAAGACAAAGTTTTGCGTTTGCCAGCTAATGGCAGTATTTCGATGATTTTGGATTCGCTTCATAGCACCACTACTGTTGAATTTGATTCAAATTTAGAAAAAGATCAAGTTATTATTAATGGAGAAGTTGAAGAAGGTGAGGCTTCTAGAGTAGTTAAACACCTAGATCGCATTCGAGCTTTGGCCAAAGAAAAAGGCCTGATAAATCAAAACATTTTTGCCAAAATGGTTTCAGAAAATAATTTTCCCAAGAGCACTGGTCTTTCCAGCTCTGCTTCAAGTTTTGCTGCCTTAACCATGGCGTCAAGCTCAGCAATAGGTTTGGATTTGTCAGAAAAAGAGTTATCAATTTTATCTAGGCAAGGCTCGGGAAGTTCTTGCCGCTGTGTTTGTGGAGGATTCGTTGAATGGTTAGACGGAAATACTTCTGAAGACTCTTATGCTCAGAGTTTTGCTAGCGCAAAAGATTTTGAAATCAGAGATCTGGTGGCAATCGTCTCAGAAGGTAAAAAAGACCTAAGTTCTACAGAGGGTCACGACCTTGCAGAAACAAGCCCGTTCTTTATGGCTCGCCAAGAAAGAATTTCGGCTAAGCTAGCTGTCGTCAAACAAGCGATTTTACAAAAAGACTTTAAAACTTTAGGCGAATTAGCAGAAGCAGAGGCTCTGGAATTTCACAGCATTCTGCTGACTTCTAAGCCAACTATTTTGTTATTCTATCCAGGAACGATTGAGGTAATGCAGGCTGTGCGTAATTTAAGAAAATATGGTGTACCAGTTTATTTCACCATCAATACTGGTTTTAACGTCCATGTGCTGACTTTGCCAAAATATGAACTGGAAGTGAGAGAAGCGCTGCAAAAGCTACCAAGTGTGCAAAAAATCATTGCCTCAGGAGTTGGCCAAAAACCAAAATATCTAGATAGTCATCTTTTTTAGAGTCTGGAAATTAAAAATTAGCAGATTTACTGGCTTCGTATTGCTTGACTACTTCTTGGCAGTATATGTACTTGCCATATTCTAGGGCTTTTTCAGAGATGTTTTTATCATTGCCTTTGTCCTCTTTGACTGCGCCTTGGACAAAATCTTGGGCAATATTGCCAGCTTCTTTGGCTTTTTCTGCTAAAATTTTAACTTGAGCCATGCCATTTTCACCAAGTTTATTAATATCTTCTTGGCTAAAACTATTTTGCTTTGGTAGCTGGATATTTTTTGGCAATTTTGTTTCAAGCGAAGAAAATACTTTGTCTGATAAAAACCCTTTGGCTCGGGCGAATTTGTAAGCGGTGAAGAGGAGAAATATGACAACAGCGGTAATTAGAATTTTGCGCAACATGTTTTAATTTTAGCACGCTGGCTCGCTTTGTGGCTGACTTACTGAAGTGCGTGTACTAGGACTCGAACCTAGAACCGCCAAGGTATAAGCTTGGAGCTCTAACCAATTGAGCTATACACGCTATTTGCTACAAGATTAAGACAAGGTGAATTTTACCAGAGACAATCTTATTTTTACAGCAGCAGCAATAACAGTGCTCCAACTCCTAGTGTACCTAGTCCTGCTTTGACGTAGTTCATCCAATCAGCTGGGCCACTTTGAGTAGGTACTTTGACTGGTCTAACAATGGTGGTTTCACCACTTGGCAATTTACACTGAGCATCGGTTGGATTGACGTCTAATCTACATTTGCCTTGGTAACAGATGTGACTAATGTTGCTACAGTCAGCATTAGCGCTACAGCTGTCATTACAGCCAACAGTAGTGATGACGGTAGTAACTCCTGGAGTAGTGGTGGCAGCGACAGTTTGAGTAGCAGTAACTGTGGTAGTTGTAGTAGCAGTGACAGTTTGAGTAGCAGTAACTGTGGCAGTTGTTGTAGCAGTGACAGTAACTGGAGCTTCACAACAGCTTTCTGTATTTGGTTCTTCCACACAAGCATCTAGGTAATCTTCGTCAGCACAGTACTTAACAATGTCTCCATCATCATTTGTCTCTGATGTTGAGATACAAACAAGGCCATCTTCACAGTCATCGGTGTTACTACAGCCACTTTCTCCACAAGCAAGTAGTTCTGTTTCTGGAGCAGTACAACAAGCATCAACTCTAGGATCACCAGTAGCAGCTAGACAAGCTGTTTCGTATGTTTCTTTAGCACAAAATTTAGTATCATCTTCTGTGCCAACACAAACTAGTCCAGTTCCACAGTCAGTATCTACAACACAACCACTGTGTCCGCAAACAATTTTATCTGGTTCAACAACGTCAAATTCTAGAGTACAGGTTTGAGTTTTTTCAATGTATGCAGCTGGTTGTGACTGAGGCACATTAGGAGCA
>CALQZX010000027.1 GCA_943350175.1 Parcubacteria group bacterium
GATTTGGCAGATGAAATTATTGTCGTCGATGGTAGTTCTAGCGACAAAACCGTAGAAATCGCCCAAAGCTTTGGGGCTCAGGTTTTCACCACCACCAATAAACAAAACTTTCACATCAACAAACAAATGGCCATGGATAAAGCCACCAAAGAATTAGTCTTGCAGTTAGATGCTGATGAGCTGGTTGACGATGAATTAAAAAATTTTATTGAAGGTCTTTTCGCAAATCTAGCGAGGGAAGAGCAGTTGCCTGCAGCAGCCTGGTGGATTAGACGCAAAAATTTCTTTTGCGGACGCTTTCTAAGCAAGGGTGGCCAATATCCAGATCCAGTCATTAGACTTTATCTAAATGGCAAAGCACGTCTGCCAGCCAAAGATGTCCATGAACAAATGCAGGTTGATGGTCAAATAGATACAGCTACTGGTCACTTGCTTCACTATAGCAATCCTACTTTTGAAGATTATTTGCGTAAGTTCGCCACTTACACTTCCTTTAAAGCCAAGCAGCTTATGGATGAAGAGCTGCCCGTCAATCCAATCACTTTTATCGATCATGTAATTATTAAAACCATCAAGACCTTTTTCTTAATCTACCTCCGTCATAAAGGCTTTGTCGATGGCTGGCAAGGTTTTGTCTTTGCTTTTTTTAGTGCCCTGCATCATCCGATCGCTTATTTAAAATTTTTGGAAACCAGAAATGCCAATTAAAATTCTTTTAGATGACTCACCACTTAGTAATGCTCATTCCATCAGAGGGGTAGGCACTTATACTCGTTTTTTAGCCAAGAACTTGAGCAAAAACAAAGGCATTCAACTTTCTTTAGCCAAGGAAAGAGAGCCTGATTTTAAGGCAGAAATTACTCATTATCCATTTTTTGATTTATTTTTCTCAACTTTACCTTTGATTAAAAAAACTAAAACCGTGGTGACTATTCATGATGTCATTCCATTGCTTTTTCCAAAGTATTACCCCGTTGGCAAAAAAGGAATTCTAGCTTTGATGAGACAGCGAATGGCCTTGCGCAACGTCGATGCCGTGATTACTGATTCGAACAATTCTAAGACCGACATCGCTAAATATTTAAAGTTTCCTCTGGATAAAATTCAGGTTGTTTATTTAGCCGCTAATCCAGAACTTAAAGTCGCTAATGAAAAAGAAATTGCCAGAGTTGCTCGAAAATATAAACTGCCGAAAAAATATTTACTTTACGTCGGCGACATCAATTACAATAAAAATATTCCACAGTTGATTAAAACTCTTAAATTTTTACCAAAAGAAATTAATTTGGTTTGTGTGGGCAAAAACTTTCATCCTCATGACATTCCAGAATGGCAATGGATAGAATCGCAAATTGCTCTGAGCGATGTGGCTAGCCGCGTCAAATTCTTGACTGAGTTGGGTAGCGACAGCACTGTCGATCTAGCAGCCATCTACGGCGGAGCAGTTGCCTACATTCAACCTTCTCTTTATGAAGGTTTTGGTCTGCCTATTTTGGAAGCCATGATCTGTCAAACTCCAGTCATTTGTGCTGACAATTCCTCATTGCCTGAAGTGGCTCTTAATAAAGCTTTGACAGTCGAGGAAGCTAAGGCAGAGAATTTTGCCTTGATGGTCGAAAAGGTTTTGACTTGGAAAAAGGAACAAAGAGAAAAATTTGTTAAAGCCGCTTCCATTCATGCTAAAAAATTCACTTGGGATAGAACTGCTAAAGAAACTGCCAATCTCTATCAAGAGATTTTGAAAAAATGAAATCAAAAGAAATAATAAAAATTCTTTACTTATTTTTAATTTGGCTTGTTTTTTTAAGCACCGTTGTTATTTTGGCAGATAGATTTTTGCCCTATAGACCAAGCTTTCCTTATTCATCAGAATTTTATAAATATGGACTCTCTCATTCAATCAGTAAATTGGCTAATTTCGATGGAGTTCACTATTTAACCATTAGTCAAAGAGGTTATGTTGGTACTGGCCTTATTCAAGCATTTTTCCCTTTGTATCCGCTTGCTATGAACTTTGCCAATCACCTCTTTCATAATTACATGGTAAGTGGACTAATGGTCAGTCATTTTTTTGCTTTCTTATCTTTTTATGCTTTTTACTACTTAGTCAAAATGGATTATGGCAAAAAGATCGCTTTCAGCAGCTTAATCATTTTTGCCTTTTTTGTGACCAGCTTTTATTTGCGCAGTCTTTATGGAGAATCACTCTTTTTGACTTTAATTTTTGGAAGTTTAATTGCCGCCAAAAAAAAATATTATTTACTAGCCGGAGTCCTTGGTGCCTTGGCTAGCGCCACCAGAATCGTCGGTATTTTCATTTGGCCTAGCTTGCTTTTACTCACTTTCTTGAAAGATAGAAAAAACATTAGGGCTTATCTAGCTGTTTCGCTCAGCGGCTTGGGGCTTTTTGCTTATATGACTTATTTGAATTGGCAGTTCGGCGATCCACTCTTTTTCTTCCATCTACAAGATGATTTTGGCGCTAGCAGACAAACCCAACTGATTGCATATCCTCAGGTGGTTTATCGTTATTTTAGAATTTTAGCAACCGTCAGACCTTTTGATCTCAAATATTATGCTTATCTACAAGAATTTTTACTTTCTTTATTAGCACTTGGCGGTTTGGCTATTATTGCCTGGCAGACTTGGAAAGAAAAAATAAAAATGAACTGGGCATATTTATTATTTGCTGTAGGCGCTTATTTTCTACCAACTCTCACAGGAAACTTCTCTAGCATGCCTCGCTACATCATGGTTTGTTTTCCATTATTCATTTATTTGGCTTTGATTTTGGACAAAAAACCTCTTTTGAAATTTTTCTACCTGACAATTAGCCTGATCTTCCTTATAATCAATTTACTTTTGTTCTCCCAGGGCTACTGGGTAGCCTAAGCTAAAATCAAAATATCGATCGAAAGGAAATATATATGAAAATTTTAATTACTGGTGGTGCAGGTTTTATTGCCTCCCATGTAGCTGATGCTTACATCGAAATAGGCCATGAAGTGGTCATCGTCGATAATCTCTCTAGCGGAAATAAAGCCAACCTTAATCCAAAAGCTAAATTCATTGAAGCAGACATTACTGACAAGGAAAAGATTCAAGAAATCGTTAGAAATGAAAGGCCAGACGTAATCAATCATCATGCTGCTCATATTCAAGTTGGTTACTCAGTCAAAAATCCTCAATTTGATGCCGAAAACAACATCATTGGCTTGCTTAACATCATGGAAGCAGCCAAAGAAATTCCAGTCAAAAAAGTAATTATGGCTGCCACAGGCGGAGCCATGTATGGCAATAAAGTCACTCCTTTTACTGAAGAAATGAAAGCCGAGCCACTTTCTCCTTATGGTATTTCCAAACGCTCAGGCGAACTTTATCTAAATTATTATCACGAACTTTATCAGATTCCTTTCATTTCTCTGCGCTATTCCAATGTCTATGG
>CALQZX010000028.1 GCA_943350175.1 Parcubacteria group bacterium
AGCTAAAAGCTAAAACTGGAGTGTTGAGACTAGCGACCAAACCTCTAGCGTTGCTAGCAATTTGACTACCAATGTTCATCACTTTTGAAATGATTTTATTGACAATTAAGTCTTAGACCTTCTTTAATGTCTTTGATCCAAAAGACAATCCGCCGCTATCTAAAAGATGTTACGTCAAAGCAATACATCCCCTTTTTAAAGAACTACTCTAGTATAGCACATTCTTCTCAAGAAGTCACTCCATTTTGGAGGCTATTATTAGCGCAAAGACTTGTTTGACTCCAGCTTCTTTGAGAGTTTTACTGGCCGCGTTAAGCGTGGCGCCGGTGGTGATGACATCATCAATAATTATGATAATTTTATTTTTGATTAAATTTTTGTATTTATTCCTAACTTGGAAAAGATCATCCATTCTTCGCAGACGCTCGTCTTGATCTTTAATTTGAGCTTGAGCCTTGGTGTTTTTCTTTTTTAGTAGCAAATTTTTGACGGCAATTCCAGATAATTTGCCAAGTTCCAGAGCGATTTCTTGGCATTGGTTATATCCGCGAACTCTTAATTTATATGGATGAAGAGGGATAAAAGTGATTAGATCAACTTGAGGAATAACCAAGTGACGCCAGAGCATTCTAGCGAGCATGGGGGCAATATTTTTACTGTCATGATATTTAAGAGCTTTGAGTAATTTGGCTATTGAGCCTGAAAATTTAGCCATGATTTGCAGGTCATCGAAATAGATTTCCTTTAGATTTGGGGCAATTTCTTGAAGCTTGTTTTGTAAAAAATAAAATTTTAGACCGTGATAGCAATTTTGACAGAGCGCTGGACCAAGTCTTTGGCAATTAATACAAAAGCTCGGAAAGAATAACTCTAGCAGTAAATCTTTGAGCTTCATTGAATTTATTATCGCTGAGCTAGCTAGCAAGAAGTGTAGCGTTTTCTTTTCTGATCTAGCATCTTTGGCTTTGCTCAAAATATGTTAGAATCTACATTGGTTCTCATATCAAGGACAATTAGCTCAGTTGGTTAGAGCGCACGATTCACATTCGTGAGGTCACAGGTTCGAGTCCTGTATTGTCCACCGTCAAGCGTTAGCATGACTAGTACCCGAAGGGTGCACGGTACAAAAGAAAGGCCAAAATGACTTTAAAAGAACAACTAATGGAAGATATGAAAAATGCGATGAGAGCTCACGAAAGCGCGAAGCTTGATGTGATACGCATGATTCGTTCCGAAGTAAAGAATTTTGAAATTGATAACGGTGAAGCCGATGATGAAAAAGTGCAAAAAATCATCAAGACCATGCTCAAGCAACAAAAAGATGCTTTGCTTGATTTTGAAAAAGCCGCTCGCCAAGATTTGATTGATGAAACCAACGCTAAGATTGAAATTTTTGCTAGTTACTTGCCAACTGAAATGTCTGATGAGGAGCTAGAAAAAGTTGTTGCCGAAGTTGTTTCTGCTGCTGCAAGTAAAGACTTTGGTCCACTTATGGGTCAAGTCATGAAAAAAGTCGGCAATAGAGCTGATGGTGGTAGAGTGACGGCTTGTCTTAAAAAAGCTTTAGCTTAGTTATGCAAACTCAAACAATTGGTGATCTACTGCGAGTTGCTAGAGAAAAAGCACGTTTTACTCTAGAGGATTTGGCAGCTGACACTCATATCAAAGTAGAGTATTTACTAGCTTTGGAAGAAAATGACTTCGATGCTTTGCCGGCTGCGACTTTTATTAAAGCATACATCCGTAATTACGCTAGAGTTTTTAAGCTTGATGAGAAGCCACTTTTTGCGATTTTGCGCAGAGATTATGAAGAGAGTGTGAGGGGTCAATTAATTCCCAGAGAATTTCTTTATCCTCAGTTAAAAAAGAAAACTTTGTGGTCTCCAGTTCATTTGGTTTTATTATCAGCAATTATTATTTTCTCAGTGTTTTTTTCCTACGCAGGTTGGCAATGGTACCAATTGAGTCGTCCTCCAGCTTTAGGTTTAATTTTCCCAGCAGAGAATGCCGAAGTTTCTTCAAAAATAATTTTAAAAGGCAATACCAATCCTGAGGCGATTTTAACTGTAAATTCTGCTCCGGTAGCTTTGCAGGCTGATGGATCTTTTGAAACTGAACTATATTTACCTCAAGAAGGAGTCAGCGTAATTACCATCAAAGCAAGTGATAAGAATGGCAAAAGCAGCACTCTTCAGCGCAGCGTAAGAGTTAAGTTTTGAAAAAACTCTTCAGCTGTGCAACAATAGCTCCATGATGAATGAAATTCTTCCCATTGTTCTAGTTGTTTGCTTAGTTGTGCTGACGATTGTTCTAGTCGTCGTCGGAATTAATTTAATTGGAGTTTTAATTGAAAGTAAAAAAGTTCTCAAAAAAGCTAATAACGCAGTTGATAAAGCTAATTTAGTCATTGATAGCACTCAAGAAAAAATTGTTGGAATTCTCAATCCATTTCATAGTCTTAGTGCTTTTGTGACTAATTTTACAGCCGGCCTGAAGGTCGCTGAGGGTTTTATGTCTTTTGTGAATAAAGATAAGGACAAAGACAAAATCGATGCCAAAGACGGAGAATAATTCTTTATTGCTATTTGCTGGCGCCTTTAGTTTGGGCGCCATTTTTTCCTATTTTACTAGTGATGCTGGCAGCAAAAAATGGCAGAAACTTCAAGAAAAATGGGAAGAAGTTAAAGAGTATCTTTGGGAGCAAGGTTTGCTCAAAGATAAAAGTATTTCCCTCGATGATTTTCGTTCTCAATATCTAAAAGGCTTGGCAGACTCCTTTGCTTCCATGAAAACTGCTTTTGAGAGCAACGTCGTAGAAAAAGAATTGGCTCATCTGGCAAAACTTAAGCGTCGCCGCACTCGTAGCCAAAAGCAAAAATTCAAAGGCGTCTGATAAGGCATATTGCTATGCACAGCATCTTTCGTACCAGCTACTTTTTGCTTTGCAAAAAGATAGGGTCCGAAATTCGCGTTGCATCTTTCGTACCAGCTACTTTTTGCTTTGCAAAAAGATAGGGTC